>CALBGL010000131.1 GCA_937892735.1 uncultured Clostridia bacterium
ATGATATGCTCCCTTCTAGGTAGACAAGTGAAATAATAAAAACTTGTTTGCTTAGAAGGGAGCATTGTTATGGCATTTAAACACAAGTATTCTTATGAAGAGAAAGAGCATATTCTTATGGAATACCTCAATGGTACTCACGGTTTCAGGAAACTCTACCGTATCTATGGAATGAGCCATGCGATAACTCCATTTCTTTCATACGAAATCCCTTTTCTCTATATCGTAGAGACGCAATGAGGCGCCTGTTGTCGGCTCTTCCAGGATATAGAACTGATTGACATCGGGTGCGGCATATAATCTCGCGTATTCCGTTACATCGCATAGATAGCTTTCTTCTCTCGTAGCTACGTCTAGGGCATAGAGAGCCGTCCGCCCCTTTCTGGTTTCATTATACACAATCCAGTGATCTGTCAGAAGGACGTCATGTACCGCATCCCCGCCTTGAAAGAGGTTTTTGACCTCCTGATCCCAATACCACAGACTGTTATCCCCCTCTTTCCAATAGATGCGTCCCCCCTCTATACCCACGAACTTGATCGTTTTTTCCCCATTCACCGGCGGCAAGAAAGCGCCGCTTTCTCCATTTTTCAGGTTTCCAACAAGGAGCGCGACTCTACGGTTGCAAAGATTCGCCTCCATATACAGTGTGTTTCCTTCTACGCACCAGCTCTTCCAATGCAGGACTTCTCCCGCTTCCTCATCCAGCGTAAAAGTTCCCAAAGATTCCTTTCGATGCAACTCCGGGTCGATACGCCAGAGAATCACCTGATTCTGCCTCGCCGCATCAAAAGTCTGCCCCTCCAAGAGAATGAGTCTGTCCGCCGCATCCACGTCCAGAAGCGCCGTATCGCGGTGATAATAGGCTGGACAGTCTCCGTTCATGTGACTACACTCCCACTTCCAGCACAGAAGAGCCTCCTGATCATATAAAAAGAACCGATTGCCGTCTTCTGAACGCAGCTGATATTCTCCCAGTACGGATATCAGCCCTCCTATCCTTTGAAAACTCCTATATCCCTCCGTATCCATTCCTTGCCACGTACCACATCCGGTAATGCATAGGACCAGGATGAGGAAAATAGAGAAAACACGAGATCTCATTTTCGCTTTCAATATGACCGGTATATGTTATATGTCAATAGATCCGTCGTTGTAATAAGCCCGGAGTCCGGAATATACATTTCATAATAACCTGTGAGTTTCGTTGTAAATCCGGAATCTGTTTTATTTATAATTTGGCATGATTCTATCCTAAAATAATGAAGTCTACCAAAAATATCTTCGTATGCTGTACAATGATAATCCGTGATACTTGGATAATATTTGCCCGATGACGTACAGGATACTTTATAACTGATTTGTACTGTTAATCCATCATATGTATTTGCAGGATGATAATCTATCGTAAAAAACTCATCATCCGTTCTTACTACCGCCGCATTTGCCTCTACAGACAAGGAAGCCATCAGACAAATACAAATCATAAAGATTCCTAAATACTTTCTATACTTTGTTTTCATTTTCATGATTCGCCTTTCTGCCAGAAATATCTGCTATAACAAATACTTTGCGCCTTCCATCGAATTCATGGATAACACGTTGTATACGACAAAATGCTCTTCCTTGGCAGGCCCACCTCAAGCCAGACCTACGAACGCAGGCCACTCGTCTGCAAATTCATCGAGAAACTGGGGAATATCCCCCGCTTCTGCCACTGGAGCGACCAACAGGCGTTCTCTGCCCTCTTCTATCGGCTCCGCCATGAGCATCGTGAGGGAGCTCATCATGCCCTTGGTATAGATCCCGCCCAGATTTCTCCACCCCATCACATCCGACCCCGGCAAGTTGCTATAGTTCCCTTCAAAGTCGTTCTCATAGGTTACGATCCCTACCCAGTCGTCCCACAGGGTCAGGTCCCTCATTTTTACATCCGGATCCTGCGTGATTTCAAATTCCTTCACATTGCCGCCGGTGATTTCGATGTTTCCGCTATAGACATCGTCCCGAAAAAGAGAAAGCCAGTAGATCCCTCTCATTTCCACCGTCGCTTTCCGCGCCCTCTCTTCTTCTCCCACGTCAAATACGTAGCCCTCTAGCGTCTTGACCACCGGGATGGGCAGCGGCAGAACACAAACCGCCAGCGCCACGATGATGAGAATGATGATCTTCTTTTTCATAATGCCACCGCCTACACCCACTGGCTCACGAACTCTTTTATCTCGCCGCTTTCCGTAAGCGGCGCAACCAGATAGCGCGGTGAATCCCCTTCCTCCACCGGAAGGCTCAGACGGATCCTATCCATACAGCCGCTGACATCTAGGAACCCAAGATAATGTGTCCCATAACCCGGATAGATATCCGGATTCGAATAGCTGACAAAACCACCGCCATCATAGGAGAAGCGGATTGTCTCCAGCTTGGAGTTTGTCTGGCGTGTCATCCCCAATTCCGTGAAACCACCGTCGCTGATTTCCATATCTCCGTTGTAAGCGTCGTCCTGCAACAGATATAGCCAATAGATACCATGTAAGTCCACCGTCACCTGTCCGGCTGCTTGCTCTTCACCTTCCCTGTACGTAAAACCTTCCAAGGTTTTATTCACAGGAATCGGGATAGGCACAAAATATATCGCCAGCAAGATCATCAAGAAGATTACGACCTTCTTTTTCATTACCCCCCCCATTCTGAATATAAAATACCACCCACGGTTCCGCATCGGCCATCGATCCTTTTCTGCCGGACTCTCCGGCCTGCTGCGCATTATATCGGCTCATTCTCTTTGAATGGCTGCGCGCTATACTCTCTTCATCGATGTACCCCATGCGGATTCCGCCGGTGGTAGTATGGATAATGTCATGACATTTTGAAATTCTGGTTCGTCGTCCCAGTCACATACCCCCTTTCTAACGGTGCGAGAATGCTGCTCTTCCTCTACGCGCATGGGCATCACTCCTTTCTATTCTAAAGTATCTATATGAATTGAGTCCATGGTTCGCAGCGAATGGTTAATCCTCTGTTTCAATCAATCCATACGTGCCGGCTTCTTTTCTCTTATAGACCACATTGATCTGCTGGTTCGCTATGTTGCGGAACACAAAGAAATCATGGCCTAACAGTTCCATCTGTAAGCAGGCTTCGCTTACATCCATCGGTTTTGCCGGTACTCTCTTGATTCTGCGTACCACCATGGTCTCCTCCTCTGCATCGTCCGGCGTAGCCGTGAAATACGAAGGATTCAACGTCTTATCCTGCTTTGCGCGTGCCTGAAGTTTCTTACGATACTTCACGATCTGCCGCTCCAACTTATCCATCGCCTGATCCAGCGCCGCGTACTTGTCCGTATCCTTGACCTCCGCGCGGATCGGAGAAGAACCCTGCACCGGGATGGTAATCTCCGCGACTACCGTATTGCGATTCTCCGCACGGTATGTCACGTATACTTTCGTATCGGGAGAAAAGAACTTGCTCAACCGCTCCAGTTTCTTCTCAGATATCTCTTTTAACTTATCGCTGATTTCGATGTTGCGGCCTTTATACTCGTACCTCATAGTAACACTCCCTCATTTCAATATCAACCACTGTATCGGATAGATACCCCGGGGAGCTTGCCCGGAGAAAACTCCGTTCCAGCTGCTTGTATTATCTATATTCGACGCCTATGCAAGGTTTCCTTTTTTTTGACAGACTTTTTTTCAAAAAGTTATCCACACTTTTTCGTGGATAACCTCATGCAAGAGGCGAACAACTTCCCCTGCATTTTTCAATCACCCTCAACTTATCCACAAATATGTGGATAAGTTGGATAACTTTGTGAATAACCCTATTTGTTAGAAGAAATCCTCTCAAGTTATCCACATCTCATCCACTTCCCCAAATCTTTTTTATTTTCAGAGTATTTCGGTTAATCTGATATCTGAACCCACTTTCATTTTTCCAAACAATCCTCTGTTTTTCTTCCATATTTTACAAAATACTTCCTGTTTTTACAAAAAAGAGGCGAACTCGCGTTTGTGCGTTGTTCGCCTCTTTGTCGCCTTATGTCGATATAACTGCCCCATCATCCGCCCTGTCTTCGTCTGGCTCTTTCCGCCTGCTGTTTATTCTCCGGGTATTGTTTCAACAAATGCTCCATGGCCTTCATGACTTGAGTCATCTCTTTTGTCCGCAGTACATGCCGACTTTCCTGCATCTCTACAAACCCTCGTACTTTTTCACCGCTTCCCGCTAACGCGAATCGATGCGCCTCCCGATCCACGTCTTCCACGCCGCCAATATCCGTATGAGCGCCGAAAACCGCGACGGAGTAGATCGGGATATCATGCAGCCAGAACCCCGGACACAGTGCCCGCAGCGCATCCCGCAGCGCCTGAATGTCTTCCTCATTCTTAAGAAGCGGATTTCCTAAGTACCGAACGCGCCCCGTGTAACTCTGTCCCCGCCACTCCTCGTCTTCCGCCTGTCCACTGACCTTTCCTGTGATGCCGCTCACATTCATGACATAGATCGCTTTTTCCGTCACTAACATCAGATCCATGACCGCCATGCCGCGCCGCCCAGGCAGAATCATCGAAGGGATCATATATCCCCGGTAGTTGCTGAACGGAGACTTGGGTAACCTGGGACTGCGATAACAAAAAGGCTGAAACTCTTTCTGAAGAGTTACATAGATCTCATACTGATTTTGCACCGCCCGATCCAGTTCTTCATAGTCCTTTTGATGCTGCAGATAAAAGGGGGTATTGCGAAAATACAATCGATCTCCCGCCCTCTGATACGCCACATCATATCCATAATAAAAACCGATTCCCCCGCCAATCACTGCCAACACCACCGTGATGATGCCGTATAATGAGCTTCCACCGGCAAGCAAGGCTAAAAAGATGGCCACGACAGCCGCCAGCAGCAATCCGGCAATTGCGCCAACCCCCGCAAAAATCAAACCCGTTTTGAGGTAATCCGGCGCAAATCGAGGCGCATGCATCTCTGGCTGCGCTTCCCCAATCGCGGGACTCTGCTGTCTCTCCTCTGGCTCCGGATCCGGCACTCCATACTCTATAGGAGCCCCTGTTTCCGAGGTCTCCTTGGAAAACTCCCACTCTCCCCTGGAGACTCCCTCCTCTTCTCCCTTGGGCGCCATGGGATCTGGATCCTCGTCATAGCCTTTGGCCCTTGCAGCATTGATCCACTTCTTTCCTTCTTCTTCCGAAATAGAGGTTCCATATCCGGTCAGATAGCATTTCCCCAACCAATACTGGGCTTCCGCATCCCCCTGTTCCGCCGCAAGATAATACATGCGAATCGCTTCCTGCGGATCCTCATTGGGAAACGGCGCATGCTGCGCACTGGTATAGAGAAGCCCCAATGCCTTCTGTGCTTTCAAACAGCCGCCTTCCGCCGAAACCTTCATCCATAAAAAACCCTGTCTTGGATCCTGCACCTCTCCGCTTCCCTTATAAAACTTTAGGGCTAACAAATACTGGGCGTTCGCGTCTCCGGCTTCCGCCTGTCGGCGAAGCTCCTCTGCCGCTAAAATCATGATTCCCCGTTCCTTCTTTCCATAGACATATAACTGTTATGATATCGTATATCCTGCGATACATCTTTTCCGAACCAATCCGGCTTCTTAAAACGCAGCATACTCTGTTCATCTGAGAACTCCACTTCGGCCAATATGAGTCCCTGCTGCTCTCCTCCAAAGACATCTACCTCCGCTATCAATCCATCGGATAATGCGTAGCGATATCGTATCTTCGTGATTATTCGGCCCGTACATTTAGAACGCAGCCCTTCAAATTGCGCTCTATCGAGCGCTAACTCATACTCTTCCCGCATGACCAACCCGCCGCCTTTAATGGTCAGCACAAACGACTCCTCTTCTCCTGTTTTCTGACGACGGATCCGAATTACCGGGTCTGTACTGATATATCCCTGCTCCATCTCTACATATCCTAACGGCGCTTCTAACGGCAGCTTTTGCACCAGAAACTTACGCTCAATCTCCATTCCGATTCTCCTCCCCCTTTCTATCTTTATTGTACCGATTCCCCACAGATTGTCAACAGTTTTATTGACAAAACTCTTCTGGTGTACTACAATGAAAATATCATCAATGCTGCTTTGCAGGGAAAGGAAATATATTATGGAAATCAAAGATCCTCAGTGTGCCTATTGTATGGAAGGTGATCTTGTTGCTCAATTTGGTATAAAAATCTGTGAACTGCCTACTAGCAAACTCTATTTGTTTAAAGAACAGAGCCATCCAGGCCGCGTTATTGTCGCGCACAAGCGTCACATCGGTGACATGACACTCCTGTCCGATGAAGAAAGAAATGCGTACTTCGCAGATATCGCTCGGGTATCCCGCGCGCTGCAAGCCGCTTTTCATCCAGATAAAATCAACTACGGCGCCTATGGCGATACGGGATGTCACTTACATTTTCACCTTGTACCCAAATATAAGGATGAATACGAATGGGGCGGTGTTTTCGCCATGAACCCTGGCCGCAAGACTTGCGACGAGAGTCAATACCAGGAACTGATTGAAAAGATTCGCGAGCATCTGTAATTTTATTTCTCATTGCTCTCTGGCTCTTGTAACATCTTCGCCCACTGACTAATGTGAAATCCCCCTGTTTTCTCATTACTCGGGGTTCTAATTGTTACATCGTTATAGGACTAATGGGAAAATGCCGCCCTGCGTGGGCGGCATTTTATTCCTGCCCATATGCGCTTTTCCCATTATTTCTACCCCTAAGTGTTACAGATGTAATATCTGCCCCCCTGGATAATGGGAAATCCCCTGTTTTCTCATTACTCGACGACTCTAATTGTTACATCCGCCGCTGAGTAATGATAAACCAAAGGCTTCCACCCACTCGAGCGGAAGCCTTTCTTTTGTCAAATATTCGCCCAGAATCCAAAACATATCAGACCACGCACAATCCTCTCACGCTTTTCTTCGGAGATGGACGCTCTTTAGCGGACATCTCTTGGCGTGGTTCACTCGCCCAGAATCCAAAACATATCAGACCACGCCATGCTTCGCGGCTTTCTTTTCCTCTTTTCTCCGTGTCTTCTCTGCCCGCTTCTCCTCTTTGCGCAGCTGTCTGTTCTCGCGGTACTGCCGAAACTGTTGGCTGCGATCCTCGAAGATCCGAAACATAAAGTTCAATACGCCATACGCTGCCGACATAAAGAGCAGCATAAAGATCAGAAGATCACTATTCATTCGTTCCAGAGAGAAGAAATCCGGGAATAGAGCAATGCCGCCCCAGAATATCAGATTCATCGCAATAAACAGTAACACTCTAAGCCAGTTAAATGGCCGGCTGATGCGGAAAAGAATCAAGAGACCTGTAAAACCTGCCACCACTACGCAAAGAGTAGACACTGTACCCTCCGCCATATCAAACTTCCCAGCACAGAACAGAATGAAACAAATATTGATGAATACGGACAGGCCACCAGGAATCGCCTTCATCATGACATTCCGCAGGAATCGTCCTTTGACCCGGTCTCGGTTCGGCTGCAGCGCTAGGATAAAAGCCGGAATCCCAATACAGCTGGTACTGATCAGGCTCAGCTGTATCGGAATAAACGGATACTGCATTGTTACAAACAAGAACAAGATAGCCAGCAGGCAGGAATATACCGTTTTGATCAGAAAGAGCGTCGATGAACGCTGTACATTATTGATACACCGCCGTCCTTCCGCCACTACACGGGGCATGGAGTCGAAATTCGAGTTCAACAGCACCAATTCGGAAGCATTGCGGGCCGCATCCGTTCCGGAAGCCATGGCAATACTGCAATCCGCCGCTTTAAGAGCTAAGACATCGTTTACGCCGTCGCCCGTCATTGCTACTGTATGTCCCGCCTTCTGCATGGCCTTGACTAACTCTCTTTTCTGCTGCGGCGTAACACGTCCAAATACAGTGTACGTGTTTGCCGCGTCCATCAACTCCTCATCAGTCTTTAGCGTACTAGCATCCACCATCTTATCCCATCCCTGCACGCCTGCGAACTTCGCGATTCCTGCTACCGTATGCGGACTGTCGCCCGAAATGACCTTGATATCCACTCCCTGTTCCGCGAAATATTCCAACGTGGGTTGTGCTTCTTCTCTCACCTTATCCCGAAGAAGCACAAGCGCAATGGGCTCGATCTTTTCCGCTGCAGGCAGGCTCTCTCCCACAAAACCTTCTTCAAAGTGTACCATAAGAAGCACCCGATATTCCACGGCATATTCATCAATCTTCTGCCGCAATTCTTCACTCATCGAAGGATATAAAAACTCTGCGGCTCCCAGACAAAATGTGCCATGTTCTTCGAATGTCGCCCCCGACCATTTCGTCTTACTGGTAAAGGATACTGCCTGTGTACAAACCCATGCGGCTTCTTCTCCACCCGGATACTTCGCCGCAATCGCCTTAAACGTCGCGTTATGATCCGGGATCGCCTGTGTCAGTGCTGTCAACGCTTGTGGAATCCGTTGCGCGTATTCTTCTACGAGTGGCATGGTATCCACCACTTCCATATAACCTTCTGTCAAGGTTCCTGTCTTATCCAGACATAGTGTATCCACACGGGCCAATGTTTCAATACAATACAACTGCTGTACCAGCACCTTATGCCGCGAAAGACGGATCACACTGACTGCCAGCGCCGTACTGGTCAACAGCATGAGTCCTTCCGGAATCATCCCGATTAAAGACGCGGTCGTCGAAACAATGGCGCTCTGCCATGTGGCATCCGCAAGATTTAACTGCTTCATAAAAATCGTGATTCCCAAAGGGACAATCAGCACAGAAACAATGCGAACAATCCACTGCAGAGACGTCATAATCTCTGAATTGATCTTCTTCACAAACTTGGCTCCGCTGGAAATCGAGGAAACATATTTGTTGTTTCCCACCTGTACGGCCTGCGCCTTGCATTTTCCGCTGATCAAGAAAGACCCGGCCATCATCGTGTCCCCAGGCTCTTTTACAATCGCATCCGCTTCTCCCGTGATGAACGACTCATCCACATTGCAGACACCCTCCAATACGACGCTATCCGCCTGCACCTGATTTCCCGCTTCCAACACCATGAGATCATCCTGCACAATCTCCTCGCTGATCACTTCTTCTTCCTGACCTTCTCGGATGACTTTCACCTTACTGGCCGACAGAAATGACAACCTGTCCATAGTTCGCTTGGAACGAATCTCTTGAAAAATCCCAATCGCAGTATTGGCAATGATAATACCCATGAACGTAACATTTTTGTAGGAACCTGCAATCAGGATCGCCACCGCCAAAATCAGGTTAATCAGATTGAACAGCGTGCATATATTGCCAAGAATGATCTGCTTCACAGACTTCGTCTGACCCACGTCGTCCACATTTGTTTTTCCCTGGGCACGCCTTTCTTCTACTTGCGCGTGAGTCAGCCCTTTCTGGAGATCTACCTGGTAATCTGACCGTTCAATTTCCGGTGCGGGCGCTGCACCCGTTCCCTGGGAGGAGGCTTTCATGGAAGCCTCTTGCCCCACTTCCTCTGGTGTCATCCTCTTGTTCACTCCTTTTTCCATCCTTTTCTCCTTTATTATACAGGATTTCCTAAAGAAAGGCCATATGTTGTTTCCTAATAATTCTTTAAGAATTCTAAAAATAAAAGGCTCGTCCGCAAGTGACGAAGCCTTTCCCGCATGCCGGCATTTTCACCAGCGCCAAAACTTAGGAAGAAACGTCCGGATCCACCGGTGTTGCGTTCGGATATATTTTATCCATCACAGCATCCGGATATACCTGATCCAAAAACCGCTCTATTTCGTTTCGAGCCGGAATTCCTTCTCGCCTAGCCGTATGGCGCCCTGCCGCCATCGCGGAGATTGTCAAATCAAAAGCCATGAAGATACAAAACACTGTCGTGAGAATTTTCCCCCACTTTATAGGCAACTTCTCGATCGTACGCGATAAAAACGGATAGATCACCGCCATCCACAGGCTTCCTAAGATCCCCCAACAAAAGGCGAAGGCCAGATTGGTTCTGCCGCCAATATTCCACATTGTATCCTCATACTGCCAGGATACCGTTCCAAAAACAAGCTCCTGAAACCAACTGCATGCATACTCAAACCCCGCGCCCAATAACATACTGATCACAAAAACCCAGATCAGCTTCTTCGTGGGCAGCGCTGTCAGCACCAGAGTGATCAATACCGCACCAAACCCATATACCGGATTAAATGGCCCGTACAGCAGGCCGGCCCGAAACTCAAATTTATGCTCAATAAAAATACAATATAATGTCTCCGCAATAAAGCCAATCACGCAGCCAATCATGAAAATCCAGAATAACTTTGAAAAACAGAGCCCCTGCGCAAACCGCTTCTCCTCTGCCTGAGGTTTGGAGGAGGAATCCGAAATATCGGTCGATTCCCGGGCACTCTCGCTATCTGTCCGCCGCTCTGGCGCTTGACTCTGCCGGATTTCTTTCTCCTTCCTCTCCATCATAATCGTTCCTTTCCTGGGTATCCGTCTCCTCTTCTCACCAAACAGACAGAAGAACGGGTAATTGTAAACGTATGATGAAGTATAACATAAGATCCCCTGCCTTGCAAGAGTATTTCGCAAGACAGGGGATTCTTATGAAAATATTATACGGTTCTTAATGTTTCATATCATTTAATTCTACCAGTTCGGTATTTTCCTGAGAATATTTGCTCATCAGGCTATCTGCCAGCGCATTAGCAGTATCCAGAGACGTCAGACAGGGGATCGAATGTTCCACCGCCTTACGGCGAATCTTTACACTGTCCTTCTGCGGCAAACGTCCCTTCGCAGAAGAGGAGATGATGTAATTGATATCACCGCTTTCCACCAGCGTCATGGAGTTGTACTCCGGATTCTCATGGATCTTAGGCACTTCAATCACTGTCATACCCGCTCCCCGCAGAATTTCTGCAGTTCCTGAAGTCGCGTAGATCTGGAAGCCCATCTCGGCATACTTCTCAGCGATTTCCGCAATCTCATTCTTATCCCGATCCCTTACGGTGATAAAGATGCCGCCATCTTTCTTCATCTTATATCCAGCGGCCACCAGGCCTTTGTATAACGCCTCATCCAGCGTACGTCCAATACCCAGCACCTCACCGGTGGACTTCATCTCAGGACCCAGCTGCACATCCACGTCGATCAGCTTCTCGAAGGAGAAGACCGGTACCTTGACACACATGTACTGCGGACGGCGGTACAGTCCCGTACCATAGCCCATATCCTTCAACTTCTCTCCCAGCATACAGCGTGTCGCCAGATCCACCATCGGCACTCCCGCCACCTTGCTGATATACGGAATCGTTCGGGAAGAACGCGGATTTACCTCGATAACATAGACCTCGTTGTCGTAGATGACATACTGGATATTGACCAGTCCCTTGGTCTTCAGCGCTACCGCCAGCTTCTTGGAATAGGTAATGATCTTCTGGCTCAAGCTTTCACTCAGGTTCCAGGCCGGATACACCGCAATAGAGTCTCCGGAATGCACGCCCGCTCTCTCGATGTGCTCCATGATACCCGGAATCAGAATATCCTCGCCATCACAGATTGCATCAACTTCAATTTCAATTCCCATGAAATACTTATCGATCAACACCGGATTCTCGATGTTATGAGACAAGATGATCTCCATGTATTCCCGAATGTCGTCATCCGAATGCGCGATAATCATATTCTGACCACCCAGCACATAAGAAGGACGCATCAACACCGGATATCCCAGATCATGCGCCGCAGCAAGCGCTTCTTCCAGCGCAAAGACCGTATGCCCCTGCGGCCGCTTGATCTTCAGTTCCTCCAGCAGTTCATCAAACCGCTCTCTGTCCTCTGCCATGTCGATACTGTCTGCCTGAGTTCCCAGGATTCGTACTCCCGCCTCATCCAGGAATTTCGTTAGCTTGATCGCCGTCTGTCCACCGAAGGCCACGACAACGCCATAAGGCTTCTCTACCCGAATGATATTCATCACGTCTTCCGGCGTCAGCGGCTCAAAGTACAGACGATCCGCCGTGTCAAAATCCGTGGAAACTGTCTCCGGGTTATTATTCACAATCGCCACCTGATATCCGGCCTTCTTCAGAGACCATACGCAGTGTACCGAAGCATAGTCGAACTCGATGCCTTGTCCGATCCGGATTGGGCCGGATCCAAATACAATAATCGTCGGCTTGGTATCATTCTTTGCCGCAATAAACTCCTCCGCCTCATTCTCCTCATCATATGTAGAATAGAAATACGGCGTCTGCGCCGCGAACTCGGCCGCACAGGTATCTACCATCTTGAAGACCGCATGCTCATGCTGCGGAATTTTCTGTCCGGAGATCCGCTCGATCGCCTTATCCGGATATCCCAGCACCTTCGCCTCGTGGTACAGTTCCTGCGTCAGCGTTTCCTTCTGCATCTGTTCTTCGAAATGTACCAGATGCAGAAGCTTATTGAGGAACCACTCATCAATCATCGTGATCTCATGAATCTTCTCTACGCTCATGCCTCTTTTCAAAGCCTCAAAGATAACAAACAGCCGTTCATCGTTACACTCGTGAACCCGCTCAAAAATCTCCTCATCCGTCTTATCCTTAAGGCGCGGCATGTTCAGCGTATCCAGCGAGATCTCCGCGCCGCGGACCGCCTTCATCAGAGCCTGTTCAAAACTGATACCGATAGCCATGACCTCGCCCGTCGCCTTCATCTGCGTCCCCAGGGTTCTCTTCGCATAGACAAACTTATCAAACGGCCACTTGGGCAGCTTAACAACCGCATAGTCGATCGTAGGCTCAAAGCAGGCATACGTCGTGCCCGTCACCGCATTCTTGATCTCATCCAGTGTATATCCAATAGCGATTTTCGTCGCCACTTTCGCAATCGGATACCCTGTCGCTTTCGACGCCAGCGCAGAAGAACGGGATACACGCGGATTCACCTCGATGACCGCATACTCCATGCTTTCCGGATGCAGCGCGAACTGTACATTACAGCCGCCCTCTACGCCCAAGGACTGTACGATATTGATCGCAGCCGTTCTCAGCATCTGATATTCCTTATTCGCTAAGGTGACAGCAGGGGCCAGCACGATGGAATCTCCGGTATGCACCCCTACCGGATCCACATTTTCCATACTACAGACAGTAATACTGTTTCCTTTGGCGTCCCGAATCACTTCAAACTCGATCTCTTTCCAACCCGAGATACACTTCTCCACCAGGATCTGCGTGATCGGAGACATACGCAGACCATTGGACGCGATCTCCTCCATCTCCTCCACATCGTGCGCGATCCCGCCGCCGGTTCCGCCCAGCGTGAACGCCGGACGAATAATCACCGGATACCCGATCTCCTCCGCAAATGCCAGCGCGGACTCCAGATCATTCACGACCTTAGAAGGGATGCAGGGCTCACCGATAGAAAGCATCGTATCCTTGAACATCTGCCGGTCTTCCGCCTTATCAATCGTGTCCGGACGAGCGCCCAGAAGACGAACACCATGGCTTTCCAGGAACCCTTCTCTCGCCAGCTGCATGGACAGGGTCAGACCCGTCTGCCCTCCCAGGGTGGACAAGATACTGTCCGGTTTCTCCTTCTCGATGATCCGCTTCACGGTCTCCAGCGTCAGAGGCTCAATATAGATATGATCCGCCATGGCCTCGTCCGTCATAATCGTCGCCGGATTTGAGTTGATGAGAACGACCTCCAAGCCCTCTTCCCGCAATGCGCGGCAGGCCTGTGTTCCCGCATAATCAAACTCCGCGGCTTGTCCAATGACGATGGGCCCAGAACCAATCACCATTACCTTCTTGAGATCCTTATTCAGCGGCATTTGCATCAACCTCCATCATCTTCATAAATTGATCCAATAAAAATCCTGTATCTACCATACCCTCATCATTTCCCGGACGGAACTGCACA
Source organism: uncultured Clostridia bacterium (assembly GCA_937892735.1). GTDB lineage: Bacteria > Bacillota > Clostridia > Lachnospirales > Bianqueaceae > Faecimorpha. The sequence continues at coordinate 13,947 of CALBGL010000131.1, forward strand.
CTGAGCGCCGGAAACTTCTCATACAGCAGTCCTTCGCAGGTGCCGTCATTCAGATTGACGAAGGTCACTCTGGCTCCCTGCGGCAGCGCGTCCATCGAAACCGCATAACCATGATTCTGACTCGAGATGTAGACTCTGCCCGTCGGCAGGTACCGTACCGGCTGGTTGGCGCCCCGATGTCCATGTTTCAGCTTGATGACTCTGCCACCCATGGCGCTGGCCAACATGAGATGTCCCAGATCGATACCCATGATCGGAACCCCAGACTCCGTCAGCTTCTTCACTTCCGCAACAATCTCCGGCTCCGCCTCGGGACTTCCCGGCCCATTCGAAAGCAGAATGCCATCCGGGTGCTTTGCCAGGATCTCTTCCGCCTTCGTATAGGCATTTACTACATGTACCTGCACGCCTCTTTCGATCAAATACTTTTTAAAGCAATCTGTCATACCCAGATCCAGAATCGTCACGCGATACTTGGCATCGTCAGGACCCTCCACATAGTTTCTTGGGCAGGTAGCCTTCCGAACCAATCCCTCCACATGGTATGCTCTTGCCTTCTCGACGGCTTCCGGTATCTCCTTCTCGTCCATCACAATGCATCCATTCATGGTACCGTTCTCCCGCAGGACACGGGTCAGGCGCCGCGTATCTAAGCCGTAAAGACCTATCACACCCTGTTCTTTTAAAAAGGTGTCAATCGCTCCCTCACTTCTAAAATTGGAAGGCTCTTGACACCACTCTCGTACAATATACGCTTTTAAATAACACTTCCTGCTCTCGAAATCAGAGGGAATCAGACCATAATTTCCAATCAAAGGAAACGTCTGAACGACAATCTGACCGCAATAGCTGGGGTCTGTCAAAGTCTCAAGATATCCCGCCATCCCGGTTGTGAAAACCACTTCGCCCATGTCGGCGCCTCCTGCTTCGGCACCAAAGCTCTTCCCCTTGAAAACCTCACCGTTCTCAAGTACCAGATACATCTCTCTGTCCATTCTTATGTACCTCCTGACAATACTGCATATTCTCTCTGAAAATGCCCGCAGGACAATAACGCAATCAAACCCCAGAGGATTCTGACTGCGCAGCGCAACCACTCTTCATTCTTTCTCTTCGCAGCCTGCTTGCACCCTGCCTTCACAAAATAATACCATAAAACAAGATGAAATGCAAGTATTATTTTTCGTTTTCTCAGAAGTTTTGCGTCGGCTTCCAGCATGTCCTTCTTGCCCTCCTTCCCAGCGCCGCACGAACCCGTTCCAAATTGGCTTGTCCTGTCATATCCCACACCAGCTCTTCCGTGTCTCGATCCCAATACAACATGACAAGGGACGTTCGATACATTTTTGCGCTCATCCAATAGGGCTCATCCGAGAAAGCGCTCGCTGAACGGCCCCAGTTTTTTCTTATATTCCTCCAAGCCCTTTTCATCACAGGATATCCAGATCTCCTGCGCCGTCTTCTCATCCAGACGATCGATCATTCGTTCCCCCGACCGCCACTCGTTGCGTCCTTCCTGCCACGCGCACTCCTTCCAGGGCGCACCGTACGCTGCGCGCAGCTTTTTTCGAATGACCTCCGCATCGATTTCCGCTCTCCAATCTAATCCGGGATATAACAATAACGAAGAGGGGTTGCCCGAAACCGTCTCATGGCAGCTGCATAGAAATAGAAAGAACAACAGCAAGATACTATACTTTTTTATAAAGCTCACCCCTTCATCAATATTCCTCTATACACAGCATATCATTTTTATAAAAAAGTCAACATTTTTACATTCTTATAGGGCAGTTTCTTTTTTAATTTCGTCTTTTAAATGAAGCGTAGCATTTACTCCTGTCCAGTTGGTATTTACTCTATTGTGCCCTCAAAATCATCCGCTAAAAACAAGAAGTTAAAAAAGGGCTCCCCCCCCGCCTCTTCAGGCAGGAAGGAGAGTCCTTTTACATGTATCCATATTCGCCTTTCATCAAACAGCGTCGTTTATTCCTTTAACGAGCCAATCATCATACCGCCTACGAAGTATTTCTGCAGGAATGGATAGATGACCAGGATCGGCACCGTTGTCACAATGACCATCGCCGCCTTCAGGCTCTTCGCCAGCATCTCATAGTCCGCTACTACGGCGCCGCCCAGATCCAGATTCGATCCTTCGATCAGGATATTTCGCAGGACCAGCTGTAACGGCCATTTCAAACGATCCTGTATATACAGATTCGCGTTAAACCAGCTATTCCAATGACCCACGCCATAATAGAGCACCATAACGGCCATGGCCGGCAAAGACAACGGAATAAAGATCTTAAACAATACCGTCAGATGCCCCCCACCGTCAATAAATACAGATTCTACCAGGCTTTCCGGAATCGAAGAGAAATAGGATCTGAGAATAATCATGTTATACGTGCTGATCGCCGTCGGTATGATCACAGACCACAGCGTATTATACATCTGCAAGTCGCGTACGGTTAAGTACATCGGAATCAGTCCGCCGGAGAAATACATGGTAATCAATACGAACATCGTCATGACTCGATGCCAATACACATGGACTCTCGTCAGACAGTAGGCGCCTAGGCATGTCAGGACAATATTGAACAGCAGGCCTACTACCAGAATAAACAGCGTATTCGCGTATCCTGTCAGAATCTGATGGTTAGATAATACAAGCTGATACGCCGTCGTATCAAACCCCAGAGGCCAGATCAGAATGCCGCGATGGCGAATCAGTTCCGCAGGATCACTGAAGGAGACCATGAGTTCATACAGCATGGGATACAGCATGATAACGCCTAAAAAGATCATGAAAATGATGATGATAATATCGACGATGCGATCGCCTTTGCTTCTTGCGTTGACCATTTTCTCCCCTCCTTAGAACAGACTGGTCTCTGTCAGTTTCCGGCTCAGCGTATTTGCCAGGAATACCAGCACAAAGTTGATGACCGAGTTGAACAGGTTCACAGCTGTAGAATAACTATAATCCTGATCCAGAAGACCTTTACGATACACGTATGTAGAAATGACATCCGCGGTCGAATAGGTGGACGGATTATACAGTAGCAGGATCTTTTCAGAGCCTACGCTCATCATCTTACCAATCTGCATGATAAACAGTATCACGATCGTTCCCTTGACGCCCGGCAGCGTGATATGCCATATCTTGCGGAATCGTCCCGCGCCATCCAGAGAAGCCGCCTCATACAGTTGTGTGTCAATACCAGCTATCGCCGCCAGATAAATGATACTGTCCCATCCTACCGACTGCCAAATTCCGCTGGCCACATAGATTGTTCGGAAATACTTGGGCTGCGAAAGCAGAGATACCGGCTCTGCACCGAAGAACCCGCTGATCTGGTTGAATAAGCCGTCACTTAAGCAGAACTCTGTCAGCATACCGCATACAACCACCGTGGAGATAAAGTGCGGGAAGTATGTCACTGTCTGCATAACCTTCTTAAACTTCTGATTGCGCAGCTCATTCAGCATGATCGCCAAAATGATCGGCATCGGAAATCCGAAAATGATCTGATAAAAGCTAATCAATATCGTATTCGTAATGGTCCTCGCCGCATGACTGCTGCTGAAAAAGTCAATAAAATGCTTAAAGCCAAACTCATCTGTGAATGGACTCCCCCAGATTCCCAGCGCAGGCTTAAAATCCTTAAATGCAAGAATAATGCCGCTCATCGGATAGTAATGGAATGTTAAGTAAAAGATAACCACCGGCAGGAACATGAAATACACGGCCTTATTCTTCTGAAAATCCAGCCGTATGGCGCCTTGTTTACGCCCCTTTCCCCTGACGGTGCTGCCTTTTTGTTTCTTTGGCATAACGCAGCCTCCCTTTTTTAAAAGAGGGGCGGCGATGAAGCCGCCGCCCCAAACTTTCTATTCCTCTAAAATTAACGCGCCTGATAGCGATCGTACGCCGCCTGACGCACAGCAATCACATCCTGTATTCCCATGCTTTCAACCTCAGCGATAAAGGAATCCCAGTTAGACAGATCCTCGTTTCCAAGAATGAAGCCCAGAATTCTCTCGCGGCAGGTCGTGTCGATATCATTCCATTCGGAAACCGTATCTACTTCCTCCTCCGTATATGTAACCGTAGGATACGTATAATCCGCCATATGCGCTTCGAACGCCTTCTGAATCTCCAGCACTTCCTCTCCCATATGTGACCGTGTATCCAATGCATGCAACGAGAAATTGGCAAACTGCGCTACAAAATATCTGGCAGCCTGTGCGTCCGGCGTCTCCGAATTATTAGTAATGATCTCCTTAAAAGTAGGTTCTCCATCCACATACTCCCATGAAAATCCTTCTTCGCCATAGGAATAAAAGAGCGAACCTTCTTCCGTATACGCATAGTCCAGGAATCGAGCCGCCGCTCCGATGTTTTCGCACTGTGTGCTGATGGATGTCGAGCAGCCGCCATTAAATACATTATTATAATGGCTCATCTGCGGTTCATCGCCCTCGTTCATGACTACCGAGTGCAGTCCTGTCACTTTATAATTAGGATCTTCCTCGTTCGCAATGATACAATTCTGAATATTTCGAATCTGCTGCAGCGCGATTCCAGCCTCTCCGCTAGCAAACTTGGACTGCACAGTGCTCTTATCCACTGCCGCAAAGTCACGATCGATTAACCCTTCTGCATACCATTTGGCCATCTCGGTGACAAACTCTCTGTATCCTTCTTCCAGTGGTCCAAACTTCACAGTGTCCCCATCCATATAAAATGGATAGCATATGCCCCACGGAGAACTCAGCCCCGAAGCCGCATACTCTAAAAATAACCAACGGTTTTCAAACGTCAGCGGCGCCGTAATATTCAGCTCATTTTTAAACCGCGTCAATACGTTATACCAGTCGTCCACCGTTTCCGGCACGTCTTCGCCCAGCTGATCCAAGAAGTCCTGACGGATCACAAAACCGGTGCCGGACGCCTCTTGATCGTTGCCATAGTTCGGGAAACAGTACCATGTACCATCATCCATGCTCACATTCTTATTCGCTTCCGGGTCGCTCTCCAGCCATGCTGTCAATGCCGGGAAATATCCTTTATAATCGTTCAGCGCAATAATGTAGCCGTCATTGATAGCAGCTGCGGGCCCTCCCTTGAACGTAATCCAGTTTGCCTGCATGATATCCGGGTATTCACCGGAAGTCAAGAGCAACGAAAATGCCTCGCTGGTCTCCTGCGGAGAAGAATCCGATCCAATGAATTCCAGGTTGATCCCCGTCTTTTCCTGTACCACATCCCAGAAGAAATGTCCCTTTACCCATTCTGGCAATTCTTCTTCTGCAGTCACTGTCATATTGATCGATAATGTCACAGTACCATCCATTGGATAGGTAAAATCACCAGCCGCATAAGGATCATCCTCTGCCGTGCTCTGACTTTCCTCCGAATCGGAAGCTCCCTGACTCGTCTCCGCAGCTTGACTGCTTTCCTCTCCATCTCCGCCGCAACCGACTAGGCAGGACATCAGAAACATAAATGACAGAAGTACAGCCCAAATCCTTTTCCCTCTCATATGATTTCCTCCAGTTCCTAAATTCGTCAATAAGAAAATACAAAAGAGAATGTATCTCTTTTTACGAAGCAACTCTCAATTAAAACTTATATAGATTATAGCATATTGTCCAATAATTTCAATACTCTTTTTGAAAATCTTGTTATATTTGGCATTATACACAAAAATATCCCCTTATTTTTATGTAAAATGCCATTTGTTTCGCTGTTTTCCTCCCTGTTTTCCTGATAAGGTCTCCTCCTTAATGCTCTCCTGCTCAAAAGCAAATTGAGCAGGAGGAACGTCGCAAAATAGGGCGAAAAAAAGACTGAACAGCCCCAAAAGGGTTGCCAGCCTACCTTTCGCGTTTTAAAATAAGGTTGTAAAAACAAATCAAAAACACAAAACCAATGTACCGTATATGAGCGACAAGGTCAACTGGTATTTTCGCTAAATTGCGAAAAAATGATGTTGGAGAACACGCCCATGGCACACAAACTAAAAAAGAACCCACGACTATCATGAGTTCTTTTCCGCTGATTCTTACGACCCGTACATTAACTTTTTATTATAAAACTCTGATTTTTTAGCCAGCTCCTGATTCATAACGTCCAAACCGTATTCTTCCGCGAGAGTCTCCCGTTCCGAAAACAGATTGGTTCCCAGTGCCAGACGCTCTCCTTCAATCTCTACGCCTAACGCTGCCATCGTAGTGGGAAACATATCCAATGTCGTAAATACTCTGTTTTCCGTACGCACCGGAGGAATCGGCGCGTTCACGATCACATGATATGTGCTTCGTTCCGCGTCCTCCGGCATCTTCTCCACAAATTCCGCCGCCATCGTCAGATGATCTCCCGCAATAATAATCGTCGTGTCTTCATAGAAATCCTGCTGCTGAATCCACTGCACAAATGCTGCTACCTGCCGACTGGAACAGGACAGGGCGTTCGCATAAGAGGTATCGTGTTCCGTCTGACAGTAGGGACAGATATATCCATCCGGAAAATGCGTATCCACAGTCAGCATGGTAAAATTAAAGGGCTGCTCCTGATCCGCGATCTCGATCAATTGTTCCTTTGCCATTTCAAAGAGCCGCCAATCCTCAAATCCCCAGAATACATAATAATCCTCGGGAATTTTACCATTCTCCAACGCCCAGTAGTAATCATAGATCGTATAGTTTCCATGCTGCGTGAAGTAATTCGCTCGCCCTCCAAAGACAGCGTCAGATCCGATCATCAGATAATTCCGGTACCCTTCCCCCTCCAATAGCTCGCCCAATGAAGTGACGCCTGGAAAGAACGAGGAATATTCTCCCATTGTGTTGCTATCTATAGGCATTTTCAGCGGCAATCCCGCCGTCTGCGCAAACATTCCCGCAATGGTCCACCCTGTGTTTTCAATCTGTGCGGCGCCTCGCAGCGTTCCCTCTGCTGAAGAAAAATGCAGATTTTCCCGAGCCAATTCAGTCAACTCCGGAACCAGATCCTCGGCAAAATAACCGCCATCTTCCGCCGCCATGTAAGAAGCCTCCATAGACTCCAGATAAATGTAAATCAGATTGCGCTTCTCCTCCGGAAATGTCAGAACGGACGAATCCGGTTCCACATATTCTTCTTCAATCCAGGTTGAATTTTGTGACTGCAGCTCGATGTATTCTACAATCGGATACCGCTGGCACGCATACATCAGACCGCTTCCTAGGCTGACCAACGCGATCAGACATACAATCCAAACCGGTAAAACCGGAACGAGCGTCACCCCTCGCCGAATCTCGCGGTGGTTTCCACCTTGAAGGACTACATACAGCGTCGTCTGTCCCTTCTGTTCTCGTTTTTCACGCCACCGTTTTTCCCATCGCGGCAATAAACAAACCGCCGCCAACAGAAGCATGCTCAACACCGCGGGCATCAAACACCGCTTGATAAAATCCAGGATCGTATTCTGATCCGTCCCCTGTAAAGGTACTTTCAAGTGAAAAATAATCTCATCGATCGTTATCTCTCCAAAAAAATCAATCGACCAATCCACGGCCAAGAAAAGCAGGATCCCCAGTCCAAACACCAACAGTACCAGAAAGATTCCTATCCCTTTTCCCACACTACGAAAAGTTTGTCCCTTCATACCTGCTCATCCTTCTGATCCACTCGCGGATGCTGTTCTTCCACACGAATCCGAAGCCATTTCCCCAAAACGCCCGCCAGGTACCCCATGACGATCGCCACAATGACCCCCATTACAAGAAATAACAGGGACGTATATGGATCGTTCAAGTTCCCCTCTACCGCCGTAGGAATTTCGCTCTTGATCTGACGCAGGATCCCCAAAACCACCGTAGTATCCAGCAGCACAAACGATCCATAAAGGGCAAGGAGATTTGCGATCCGCTTCTCCTCGCCCCTTAGCTTAAAATAGACCAGCATAGACAGACATGCCGGACAAAACAGGCATACAAACTGCAGCATATTTCTCTCTCCTATTCTTACTTCTCAGTGTAAAATGCGCGTAAAGAAATATATCACAGTTCCTGTGGTTTGTCCAGATAGATTCTATGAACTTTTAGCCTCAAAACCTTAAGTTTTTTAATTCCCGACATACTGGTTAAAGAACTGCGCACCATAGGATGCCCGCAGCGCCTTCACCGATTCACTCTGATTAGCCGCCCCTTCCAAACGCGTCAATACAATATCAGACGCCTCCCTGACATTATCCGTGTTTCTCAGATCCCGCAGTACGCTGGCAAAAGTTGTCTCCATTTCATAATACAGACAGTCCATCTGCATGACAACATTTCCAATAGAGGCGTTCCAATCCTTCGCATGATTATATAATGTCTGCTTTCTACTCCAGTATGTCCATTGTGCCAGCCCGTATCCATCGGAGTCATATACAAAATTGGTATATTCTCCGCTATCTACGCGCCGCGTATATTCCGCGTCGCTGATCCCATAATAGCTGTTGCTGCTGTCCTGCAGATTATTGGCTCGGAGATAGGACTCCAGATATAAATTGCCCATGAGGCCCGCAACCGCGTAGGGATTTCCCAGCCTATCCATAAAGAAGTTCCAGATCAGATCCGGCTCCGCCGTATCTGTAGGCTTCGAAGTATCCCCATACCTGGGATTCACACTGCCATTTTCTACATAATACATCACACCATTGCTGCCGCACTGAAGGCCCGTATAATCCCAGTTAAGGATTCCATTCTGAACAAAATATATGGTGCCGTAATAGTCTGTCAGGCCCGTATACTGCAGATCCAAAATTCCGCCATCCACATAATACCAGGTCCCTTCCGACAACGCTAATCCTGTATAACTCCAATCTAACACGCCGCCCGCGACATAATAAGTCGTACTATAGTATTTCGTCAGTCCTTTGAATCCCCAGTTCAGACATCCATCTTCAATATAATACCAAGTTCCTCGGTCATTGGCCAGCCCTGTATAATCCTCCTGCCAGATACCGCCCTTTACATAATCCCAAGCGACCCCATCATAGAATATCCCGGAATAATTCCAATCCAATACGCCCTCATAGACGTAATAAGTCGTCGTATAGTAATCGGTCAAGCCTGTATAATCCCAATCTAACACGCCGCCGTCTACGTAATACCAGATACCGCTCTCATTCACCAGTCCGGTATAATTCTTTTGCCAGATACCGCCTTTTATATGATAAGAAGACTGGTTCTCATAAAAACCGGTAAATCCCCAGTCCAATATACCATTTCGAACAAAATAGGTCGTGGTATAATAATCAGTAAGTCCCGTATACTGCAGATCCAGCACGCCATTGGTTACGTAGTACCAGACGCCGTTTACCTCTACCAAGCCGGAGTATGTTTTCTGCCAAATACCACCCTTCACGTAGTACGACAGACCCCCTGCCTCATAGAATCCCGAATAGCCCCAATCCAGGACGCCCTTAGAAACATAATAGGTCGTGGTATAATAATCAGTCAGCCCCGTAAAGCTTTCATCCACAATACCATTTCTTACATAATACCAGACGCTGTCAATCTGCATCAATCCTGCATATGTCGAATCGATGCTTTGTACATCTTCCATTGATTCCTCTTCCCCGGGATCTGTCACTGGCAAACTGTCCGAGGCATTCTCCTCTATGGAAGATTCCTCCGGCAAACGGCTATTTTCCTCTTCCCCCATGGACTCATTCTGTTCCGAACTCTCTTCCGGAACAGACTCTTCCAATTTCGAACTCTCCTCCGGAACGGACTCTTCCAATTTCGAACTCTCTTCCGGAATAGACTCCTCCGGTCTTGAGCTCTCCTCCGCAACCGACTCCTCCATCGAGCCGGATTCCTCCTGCTGACTATCGTCTATCTGCGTCTCTGGCACGCTTTCTTCTGTGCTTTCTTCCGCATATACCGTAGTTATGCTAAGCATAAAAACCAGGCACACCGCGATAAACCTCAACCATTTTCTACTCATATCATTTCTCCTTTGTTTTTTCGGCGCAAATCCGATTTTTCTCTATCGTATTGTCCTTTTGCATATCAGCTCACCATGATGTCTCATGGCACGATGTATTTGCCGCCAGGAATCTTTTGAATTCCCTTGACCAGTAGTAGCGCGATCCCGTAGATCAGGAACGCTCCCAGGCATCGCCACCACAGATCACTGGTATGAATTTCAAAATTACGGACTATTGTATTCATAATAAAGATATGAATCAAATAAATCCCAAAGCTTGCGCTTGCTAAGAATCGCATTCCCCCTTTCCACCGTGTTGTCTCTAAAGATAGCCTCTTCACCAGATATTTAATAAAGACAAACATCGCTGCGGAAAATACCACATCGGGCCAGTTCAGATACCCCCATGTCAATTTATTTAACGCTCCGTCTTCAAAAGAGGCCCAGACGGTATATCCATATCGGACCACCACGCCCAAGATTCCCAAAACGTAGATTTCTATCCTGTACTTCTTGGGAATCTCGGTTACATGCAGTAAATACCCTAATACTGCATATAGAATATATCCTGCTGTCATCGGGAACTGCAGACTCGGATTCCACGCGATACGCAGCACATTGCAGAGAAATGGAAGCAACGAATAGGTCGCGATTCCTGCTAACACCATATACCAGAGTGTTTTCTTATACTCTGCCAGCCTGGACAATACAGGCATGCTCAAATACACCATAAATAACGGCGCGAAAAACCAATAGACACTTTCTATCTGCGTATTTAACAGCCTTTGTACAAAATCTCGAAAACCGATCCATGCGATGTCCCCATTGCCATACTTGACCGCTGCCATGAACAATGTCCAAAATATAAATGGGATTCCCACACGAAGAATCCTTCGCTTAAAGAATTCCCCCGTAGAGTATCTTTCCCGGTAATTCATCATAGTCGCGCCAGACAACATAAAGAACACGGGAACCGCCCAATAGGCCAGCGTTTCCACCACCATGCTCTGCACCCACGCAGAAGATCCGTCAAAGTTATGAACAATCCCATTACAATGCATCCCAACGACGCAGATACAAGCCAGAACATTCAAGACGTCCAGGTATAGAATCGCTTTGCGCGAACCCACCGCTTTACCTCCTTCGCAGTACCGTCAGGATATCTTCCAACAAGACTGCTTCCCTCAGAATAAACGCAACGCCGACGTACACCACGCCAAATACACAAGCCATGATTCCTATATGAACCAGAAGCATAGAAGTTTGGATCATCGATTGCAGATAATATACAACAATCGACGCCGCTGCCGTCGCCAAAACGACTTTCCATATCTGGAGCCTGGGCATATCCCGCAGCACTTCTCTCAACATGACCATCTGCATGACCAGCACCAATCCTTCTGCCGCCAAGGTACCAATCGCAGCCCCCGACGCGCCGTAGCTTGGAATCAGAATCACATTCAAGATCAGATCCAGCATTCCGCCTGCTACGACAGATATCACAACCAGCCTCTCCTGCCCCATCGGCACCATGATCTGCAGTCCCAGCAGGTTGGTAACGCCAATAAACAAAAGCGTCGGCATGATGATCTGCATAGGCCGCACCGCCGCCAGATACGCCTCACCGGAAAGGATCAGGATCACCTCTTCCGCAAACATCATGAAAAATACCATCAGCGGAATCGCCAGAAAGAAGACAATCCGCATCGCTTTGACAACGACTCGATAAAACTGTTCCCTGCGATCGCTCTGCACGTAATAGGATAGCCGGGGCAACAGCACGGCGCCCAGAGAGGTAACCAAACTGACCAGAATCTGCTTAACCTTGACCGCGGCATTATAATATCCCACTTCCGCGTCTCCCGCCATGAATCCCAGCATCACCGTATCCAGATTCGTATATACTGTCGTTGCGACCGTCATAGCAAAGAACATCATGGCTGCCTTGATATGCGGCATGAAATCATAATGAGGATATCTCTTGAAAAAGATATACTTCCTAAGTCTAATAAAATTCAATACATAGGATCCGGACGACGCAACCAGCGTCATGACGGCATACATGGGATAATCCTCCTGATCTTTAATGCAGAAAAACATCAAGAAGATGGACAAAACCTTGAAAATCAGCGACCGAAACGTAATGTAGCTGTATTCTTCGATCGCCGAGTAAAACCAGTTGACTCCGACGGCATTGAGCAGGATCCCCAGACTGGAAATCCAGATAATATCGCTGTCTTCTCGGAATCGATCCACCGTGCAAATGGAGATTCCCAAGCAAACATAACAGATCAGAGTCAGCACCAGGTTGATAATCATGAGTTCCTGAACGACTTTGGAAAGCTTCTCCTTATCATCTCTCACCTGCGCGCACGCGCGAATGCCATAGGTGGGAACGCCCAGCATCGCAATCATGGTAAAATAGCTGATGACAGAGGTCGCGAATGTCACCTTCCCGATGCCTTCCGGCATCAGCACGCGAGATACATACGGAAAGGTAATCAGAGGAAATACAAAGGAGGATGCTGTCAGGATAAAATTCATCAAAAAGTTAAATCGAATGGAATGCACCTGTCTCATATCCGTTTCCTCGTTCTAGGATACGCCCAGCCTCTTGCGATGCAGCCATGAAAGAATCGAATATAACGTGAAACGAGACCAGATAAGAAGACGAAACGTTCTTACCTTCTCCAGCATCTGATATAAATCTTCGCTGGTATTCCGCGCTTCTTGAAGCATCTGCTTTGTCTTTTCCCGATATGTCCCGACATCCGTAAAAGACAAATAGATGCTGAGCTGCATGCCTTCCATGATGGCGATTCTGCGCAGCATATAACTGCCGACTCGGCTATCCCAGCTATGTGTCCGATATTCTTCGAGCAGTCGGCTCAGCACCTTCTCATGCATAGCCACATTTTTCTGCAGGCTCTTCATATTCATACTCTGTGTCGATAGAGACACCCGATACATATAGATTGTCAGGTTCAAAAATGCTACGGTCTGCACGTAAGGCACCGGCAAAAGCAAATATTCCAAATCAGTATAAAATCCATGATCCAACCGGACCTGATGCTCACGCAGCAGATCGGTTCGATACGTGACATGGTGCATATCCAGATGCAGATCACAGCAAGCCTCCTTCCACGGCAGGATTTTGCCCCATGGCTTTCCTTCAACCCGTCGCTCCTGCTTCTCTCCGCTGACATGATCCACACAGCAATAGTTCGTACATACCATATCCACATCGTGATTTTGTAAGAAACTTATATATTCTTTCAGATTCTCCGTCTGCACCCAATCATCTCCATCTACCATGCGGAAATACTTCCCACACGCATGGGCCAATCCGCTGTTGACAGTAGAACCCGGCCCTGCATTCTTCTGGCAGATCAGACGAAAGGTCTGCGGATACTGCTCCTGATACTTCTTAACAATTTCTCGAGTGCTATCGGTAGACCCATCATCCGTGACGAGGACTTCGATCTGATCCAGAATCTCCGTATCCACAAACGAGTCTAAGCACTGGACGATAAAGTTCTCCACATTATACGCGGCTACCGATACGCTCAAAACTTTCTGCATGTTGACTTTCTCCCTCCTCTACCGGCTCACTTGCCCGTTTCAACAGACGGCCTAACGAGAGCCAGAACATCGAAGACATCGGCGACGATACGTATATGATCTCTGTCATCACGCATCCCGCCACTACAAGAATGGCCAAAATCGCAAACTGCGCAATATACACCGTACTTTCGCCATGCGCCTGGCTGCGTATCCGCGACCATCCCTTGATAATCCGAATCGCAAATACGATGCCTGCAGCGATAAAGAGGATTATGCCGACGGCCCCCTGCCCCACCAGAATATCAAAAAAGATATTGTGCATACTGGAAAACTTCATATGATCATTCGTAATCAAATACGAATTCGGCAGGTTCTGTTCCACATAGGCAAGCACATTTTCATGCCCGATTCCCAGGATCGGACTCTGCTGGAAGATCTCCAAAGCACTTTTCCATATATCAAATCGTCTGTTGGATATATCTTCCGTATAATCCTCTTCTCTGCCAATCAGCTCTTCCCCCGGCAAATATCCCTCTGGAGGTCTCCCCTCCCACGGCAGATCCATTCCGCTGCCTTCCGGCCCCCCTGGTCTATTTTGCTCATACGCGGTATTCTCATGAATCATAATCAGATTATACGCTTGCTGAATTCCTTCTACCGCAAACCACATCACGGCTGCCATCGCAACGGCTGCTAAGACCGCGATCCACTTCTTACGGTGCGGCCATACATATAGCCAAACATAAACCGCAAGACCGACACAAATACAAAGATGGCCCGCTCTTGAATCTGAAAACGCAATATAGAGTAGCTCTAAAACCATATTGATCCATAGCAGCACACGCAGCCAGATCGGCTGATTCTTCCGGAGCAATCCCAGAGATAGAAGGATGGATACGCAGCACAGCAGCGCGCCGATGTTAGGATCCCAATAGGCGCCATAAAGACGCCCCCATTTAAAGCCGATATAGTAGACAGGACCAGACTCCACAAAGAAAGTTTTCTCGTAGCCGATCAACAGAAAATAAAAACTGCTGATGGTGAGAATCGCACCGCAAATCAGATAAAAATATGTCAGAATCCGATACTGACTCCGTCCATACTCGTTCGGCTCCTTGGCGCGATAGCAGTACAAAAGAAACATCAGAAAGACCATCCAGACCCACGTCCTGAGGTTGGAATACCATCCATATTGGAGATTGGCGATGGATGAGACGGCATAACTGATACAAAACAGAACCAGAATACAGACATTGGCAGATACTGCATATTCTTTCCAGTGCCATAACCGGTAGAGCAGCAATATGCCTCCCAAGCCCAACGTGGGCCATAGCACAATCGAAATAATCGGCTTCCCAAAGGTCAGGGAACTCACCTGCAGAAACCCTACTGTCAGCATCCCCAGTTTTAATACCAGCTCGAGCCACCAAATGACTCTGGTATGTTCTGTCTTCGTCATCCTCTCTCCCCCATCTTGTGTGTTCATTGCCTACTTTCCTTCCAGCAGAAGCCGTAGTTTTCGGCATTGCTCCTCTTGACTGTATTCCTTCATGACATCCTCATATTTCTGTATAGAAATCCGCTCATAAGGCCAACTCTCGAGAATCCGATCAGCCCACCTCTTTCCGCCATGATCAATGCTTTCCCACACGCACGCCTCTCCCAGCGCGCTTTCCCTTGTCAATCGATCACTCAGAATGATCTTGAGACCTGCGATCTGCGCTTCCAACGCGACGATTGGCTGCCCTTCAAACCGGGAGGGCAAGACAAAAATATCCATTGCCTGCATTAGATGGTTCACATCCTGCCGCACACCCAAAAACAGGATCCGATCAGCCAATCCCATCTGCTTCGCCTTTTCCTTTACGGCTTCCCAGTCCTCCCCGGTTCCCACCGCAAGGAGCACCGCATCTGTACGTCGCTGACACACTTCTTTCATGATATCCAAAAGGAAAAAATTGTTTTTCGCATAGCAGTAATGGCCGACATGGCCAATGACCAGCTTGTCCTCCACCCCCAGCTGTTTGCGAACTTCCTTTCTAACTTCTTCATCATAGAGGAATCGATCCACATTGACCGTATTATGAATGACTTGGTAACGATCCGATTGTCTGACCTTTTTGGTAAACATCCATTCCCCCGCTTTTTGAGAACACGCCACGAAATCCGTACCCAAATACCCTAAGAAGAACCGCATACCGAAGTGAAGTAAAATACAGATCCAGCGCGCAAGCCGCTTCTCTTCATCCACATAGGAACTATGACTATGCAGAATCACCTTGGGAGTCTTTGCTCCCTTGGCCGCCCATGCCCCCACCGAGTTGATCGCTACCGAAAAATTGAGATATATGGCATCGTAATTTCCTTCCTTTAGTATTCGTTTCGTCTCTCGATACTGACGAATCGGATGCTTAAGCGAGGAAATTTGATACAGACGAGAATGGTAAGGCGCCAGCTTCGTCTCCATCTCCTGCGTCCTATGCAATGTCAAGAAATCAATCTTCAGAGATTCCCCTCGCAGGTTCTCCAACATCCGCAGAAGATACTGATCTATGCCGCTGGTCTCCATTTCTGTCAAATATCCGACTAGAATGCGCGTCATCTCTACCTCCCTATCCTTTCGTCTTCTCTTTGATAAAGATCGTCCGAAAACCATGCTGTGCGATATACAAGCCTCTCCCCAGTCCTCTTAAAGCCAATGTCCAATGCTGATTTACGAGCAGCTGCACCAACCGATACACTTTCTTCCTCGTTCGGCACTTCACGCCCACTTCCTTATACAGAGAATCCGTATATCTCTTTCGGATCCAGGCGCTGCGCTCCCGGCCATTCATCCGCGCCCTTGGATCACAATTCCTCGCCAGGGCGGATATCATGTACCGCAGATAAATATTGCCCAAGATATTCTGTTCTCGATTCCCAAACATCCGCCATTCCTTATATAATGACGTCATTTCCTGCACTCTTCTTCGGCTCAGTTCAAAATACTCGCTCACAAATGCGGCTGTCACGCTGTCCTGATTTCTTTTTTTATAACAATATCCCGCCTGTGCCAATGTCCCCATACTCTGGATCCGTTTGGCGTAGGCCAAATTAAAAAAGAAATCTTCATATAAAACGACATTTTCAAAAAAAACATGCCCTTCTTGGATGATCCGGGTTCGATATAGCTTATTCCACTGATATCCAAAGAGCGTCTTCTCCTCGAGTCCGATCATCGCCCGTCGGGCCTGCAGCGCTAGCGGATAGCATCGATCTTCCGGCAGAATTGTTCTTTCATGCTGCTTCTTCCCCTTTGGATCATAATACTCTTCTCGGAGACCCCATACCACCCAATCCAGGTCATGTTGCTCCGCCAGCGTGACCGCGTTTTCCAAGATTGTAGGATTCACCGCGTCATCCGCATCCACAAAAGTCAAATATTGGCCGGCGGCCTGCCGAATTCCCTCGTTTCTGGCGGATCCGGCTCCCACATTTTCTTCTAATGCGATCACCCGAATCCGGGCATCCTTCCTGGCCATCGACTGGCAGATCCGCAGACTGCGATCCGCTGAACCATCATCGACCAAGAGCAGTTCCCATTCTGCATACGACTGCCCCAGCACGCTCCGAATGCTTTCCTCCAAATAAGCCTCCGCGTTATATACAGGCATGATGATCGATACCCATGGTTTCTCTTTCATCGTCATCTCCCTGCCTTCAGCTTCGAGAACAGCTTCGTGTCCCGCGTCTTCACAAAAGATATGACCTTACATTCCCAATATAGAAGCGGTACACTCCGCAGCCGAACCGGTATCAGCATGCATTTCATATAGATGGAACGCGGTCTGGCCTTATGCAGACATCGTCTGACTCTCGGATTCTTCAACATCTTACGAATCTCCTGCTTCTTCTCCTTGGCGCTCTGCGTACAGCTGGGATTTGTCAGATTCTCCACGCAGCCAATGAAACGCTCAATATAACGCCTTGCCAGCATCTCTTGTGTCGCCTCATCCTGTATCCCCCATTTCTTATAGAGGGCAAGCAGCCATCCATGTTCCTCTTCTCGTTTCTCATACATATTGGGCCTGTAAGCTGCTGTCTCCGATTCCGCCCGTTTCCGGATGAAATGATAATACTGCCGGGATGTGACCGTCACACGTTCAATCTCATCCACCACACTCAGATTAAACGGGAAATCATCCCAGAAGGTCTTGGGAAACTTCAAATGGTGCTCTTTCAGATATTTAGACTCATACAATTTATTCCACGGCGTATACAGCAAATTCTTATCGAACAATCTGTACGAAGCCCTCCGAAACGACTGTGCGTCCGGATACACCGCGTCCTCCGTCACAAAATCGTCCGTACGGTATTCGCTCTCTGTGTAATACGTATCAATATAGAACCCGGCGACAACCAACTGCGCCTGATCCCGCTTCGCCAACGCATACATCTCCGCAAGCATTGTTGCCTCCGCCCAGTCATCCGAGTCCATGAAGAACATATACTCGCCTGCTGCCCGCTCCATCGCCATGTTGCGCGCGCTCGGCGCTCCGCCGTTCTCCTTATGAATCACATGGATCCTTGGGTCCTTCGCCGCATATGCGTCACAGATCTGTCCGCTCTTATCCGGACTTCCATCATCCACCGCCCAGAGTTCCCATTCTGTCAGCGTCTGTCGCTGGATGCTTTCAATGGCCCTGCCGACGTACTCTTCTACCTTATAAACCGGCATGATGACGCTGACCTTGACCGAACTCATAGAATCACTCTCCCTCAAACTCCTTAGAAACCGCCTCCAGGGCTGCCTCTATCACCTTGTCCATATCATAATATTTATAGGATGCCAATCTTCCGCCGAAAAGAACCCCCGACTCCTTCTCGGCTAATTTCTGATACTGCGCGAGGATCTTCTGATTGGCTTCATCATTCACGGGATAGTACGCTTCCATACCCTTCTCCCATTTTACCGGATATTCCCTAGTAATGACGGTTTTCTCCTGAGTGCCAAAATCAAAATGCTTATGTTCAATGATACGGGTATAGGGCGTCTCTCTGTCCGTATAATTCATAACGGCTACCCCCTGATAGTTTTCCATGTCCAGACATTCCGTCTCGAAACGCAGGCTCCGGTACTCCAGCGGTCCGTAGACATAATCGAAATACGCGTCCAGCTGCCCCGTATACACCACTTTATCCGCCATCGGGCGATATGTCCCCCGCTCGGCCAGATAGTCCACGCCACACTTCACCGGAATCCCTTTCAGCAGTCCATCCATAAGGACATTATACCCTCCGATAGGGATCCCCTGAAAGCGATCGTTAAAGTAGTTGTTATCATATGTATAGCGAACCGGTAAACGCTTGATAATAAAAGCCGGCAACTCACGACAAGGCTTCCCCCACTGCTTTTCCGTATACCCTTGGATCAGTTTATGATAAATATCTTGGCCGACCAGACGAATCGCCTGCTCCTCCAGATTGCGCGGCTCCCCCTGCGATACGCCCCGCTGCTCTTCAATCTTGGCCTTCGCCTGCTGCGGCGTCACGACACCCCAGAGCTTCGAAAATGTATTCATATTGAAAGGCATATCATAGATCTCGCCTTTAAAATTGGCCACGGGCATGTTCGTAAACCGATTCATCTCACAAAACTGGCTGACGTATCCCCAAATCTTTGAATTACTAGTGTGAAAAATATGCGCACCATAGCGATGCACTAGGATTCCTTCGATCTCTTCGCAGTACACATTGCCACCTACGTGCTCTCTCTTCTCCAGAACCAGGCATTTCTTTCCCCGTTTGAATGCTTCATGGGCAAATACTGCTCCAAAAAGTCCACTGCCCACGATTAAATAATCATATGTGCTCATTGCTTCTTCTCCGTATCTTCTGTCAAGATCTCATCCACTTTTCTAGCTTCCTGAGAAATCTGCTCTGATTGCGCCTCCGAAAAGCCCTCGCTGGATTCTGGCACAAACATGATCTTGATCGTCAAAAGAAGCAGCTTAAAATCTAATAAAGTAGATTGTTTCTCAATATATTGCAGATCTAGTCTGAGTTTATCATAGGGACTGGTATTATATTTTCCATAAATCTGGGCATATCCCGTCAGTCCCCCCTTGACACGCAGCCGATACGCAAACTCCGGAATCTGCCGCGTATACTCTTCCACGTGCTCCACACGCTCCGGCCGCGGTCCCACCAGAGACATGTCTCCTTTCAATACATTGATAATCTGCGGCAATTCGTCCACACGAATCATACGAATGATCCGCCCTACCCGCGTGATTCTGGGATCCCCCTTGGTGGCCGGAATCGATCGGCCCTCTTTCTCCGCGTCAACCACCATACTACGGAACTTTATGATCTCAAATACCTTCCCATTCTTGGTACAACGTTTCTGCTTATAAAAGACCGGTCCACGATCCTCCGCTTTGATCGCGATCGCCACCGCCGCCAAGATCGGCGACGTGATAATCAGTACCAAAAGTGAAACCACAATGTCGCTCAATCTCTTGAATAAAAGATAACCAAATCGTTCACTATGATATTCGTACTTAAGCATAGGCGTGTCGATCAGATGACGCGCACCAAATCCCTGCATGATAATATCATTGATCTGTGGCGTCACATACAAGCTCTTCTGTCGTTGCATACAGTAATGAATAATCGCGCTTCGTTTTTCCATACTGACTTCATAAAGTATTACCGCCTGATATTCGTCCAGCAAACGCCGCCAATCCGCACCTATCTCTTTCCAGGAAACGACTTTCTGCACATCAAAAATATGGGCCAACTTCTCCAGCTTGACCAGAAAATCTTCCACCCCCTGATCTCCGTAGATAATCAGCGTCTGCTCTGGCCGAATCATGACAATCGTGATTCGTTTCGCGATCAACGCCCACAAAAAAGCGGCCGCAAATTGCTCCAGCGCAGTGATGATACCCGGCACCAGCGTAAGATACCCTCCATGTACCAGACACATCTCCACAAACAACAGTAAATCAGTCAGCCCAAACGCTAAGACCTGAGAAAAGATGGTCTCGCTGATCGAATAATCCGCGATCTTAAACGCACGAAACAACTTCCCCAGAGAAATATATACTATAACATATAATACCATCGTGAAAAGATAGCCCAGCCATCTATCCTGTTCAAAGACCATGGGCCCGTAATCATTCCATAACACCAGCCCAAAGAGGCCTACTTCTAACAAAGCGATAAAGATCTTTAGGGCTAATACCGCTCTGAATTTCTTCTCGTTCATCGCTCTCCCCTAACTTCATAATTCTAACATTAGCTACCGTTTTATTATACCATTTCACGTGGGCTTGTCAATGTGATCGTCCGCTTTTCTTTTATTTTATACAACTCGATACAGAAACACTTTGTCTTTTCTCTGTTTTATACGATTTTTTTCTTTCATTTTTGTCCGAAATGTATAAAAAAAGAGCGTATCGGAAATCACTTCCCAACACGCTCCTGTAGCTTATGTCCAGCCCTTAGATCGATATTTCCCCGCAAATCGTCCCATGAGGCGCCACCGCGACCTGCGCAAGCTTCTTTCCCGTATTCCAGTCCTCTATCTGCCAACTGATTTTTCGATCTCCCAGATTGATGGCTTCATAGGCATATGTATTCCCCTCTTTCCACCAAACGCGGAAGGCAATATCTGGATCCAGTGCAGTCTTTCCCGCCGTCACATGCCGCAGCAGATCCTGAGGCATGCCGCCCCTCGTGGCCCATTCACAGGCTCCCGTCATAGGCTCAAATCCATACATCATCAAGAAACGACCACCCTGCCTGGTAAAACTCCAAGCACACTGATGAAACTGATCGTCCGCCTCGCATACCGCGCCCATCCGTAACAATTCATCATAGGCCCGTTTCAGCCAGCGGGCATCTCCATCATAGAAATGCGCGGCTGCAAACACGTTTGCCATGACCTGATCCCCTTTTTTGTTCTCCTCGTCCAGGCTCTTCGCCCAGGTCAGGATTCGATCTTTGTATTTGGGAACCCCTGTCAGCGCATGATACCGCAGCGCCAGTCTGGCCAGATAGCTGCACTCCGCCGCATAGGCAGCCGACGTCTCCTCCTTGCCGCCCCGGCCATCCTGTGTCTCCCAAACTCCATCTTTATAGCGAATCGCCGGACGACCGTCCTTTCCATGAGCCCAGAACTGTTCCATCATGGTCTCTGCCGCTCGCAGATACCGCTCGTTCTCTGTCAGCCGATAGGCATCCATGAGACCGCTTACGATATCATACATCGTATTATCCGAAACCGTAGAGTAAAATACCGTATACTGTGTCTCTTCAAATACCCCGGCGCGGCTCATTTCCTTTGCCCGCACATTCTCCGGCAGGATCGAACAGGGAATTGGGCCGCCAGCCGCAGCGCATTTTTCAATATGATCGCACCAATGATCGCAGTAGTCTTTTACCAGATCTAGGTACTTCTCCTCCTTCGTGATCTCATAGGCACAGATCGCTTCGTCAATGAAGCGGAAGTGGTTCCCTTCTTGATAGTCATAAGGCGGATAATCCCGCACACCCTTGGTTCCCAGCCAGTTACTGACGAACTCGTGCTTCTCCCAGTTGTACCAGTCGGGAACTCCCGGCTCCCAGTTGCCGATATGATGCGCTACATCGACAATATTCTGCCTGGCTGTCTCCTCACCGGGCAGATGATAATACACCATCGGATTCTGAAAATAGATATAGGTCTCAATCTCATGATGTACCTCGTGGCAATCCACATAACCATGATACTGATTCTTGTCCGTATAGGCTTTCCGTGCCTCTACCATCTTCTTCATATATTCTTTCAGCGCCGCGTCATCCCGCACCGTCAGATAGGGAATCGCGATCCGAAATTGACCGCCTGCTTCGTGAGCCCCAATGTTAACCTCGATGGGCTTTTCCGCTTCCTTCCGCAGGTATTCTCCCGTCATTCGCAGAAACGCCGCCTGCCCTCCGGCCCAATCCTCCGGCAGCCCCTGTTTCCATCCCTCGTAACGCTTTCTGTTCTCAGGCATCGCCAGCGCTAAGTATTTCTCTGTCTGTTTCATTTTCATGACCCCCTATGATTTATCATTGCATCCTTCGGTGCGCGCATACCGCGAACCCCAGTTCCTGCATGCCTTCCAGTACTAATTCTGCCATCCGAAGTGCTCCTTCATAGCTGAAATGCGTGTCGTCCTCGTTTCCTTCTGGAAAGAGTTTGGACGCTCCAGGCGCCACATAGGCGAAGAGCTTCTTGCTCTCTTCCGGCCCATATGCCTCTAATAAAGCCGTGGCCTTCCGGTTCAGATCGATCAGGGCAATCCCCTCTTCTGCCGCCAGCTTTCGCATCGCGTCCGGATAATCGCCCAGGGTGTGCACGATTTTCCCCTGTTCATCGAACCGCCTTCTGGGCTGCGATGTAACCAATACCGGCGTGGCTCCGCACGCCCTAGCCTGATTCGCCCAATATCGCAACGTATGGGTAAACGCGCCATAGGCCGGCGCGTACCGATCTGTCTCGCTCTTTTGATCGTTATGCGCAAACTGCATGAGCAGCAGATCCCCTTCTTTCAGTCTGTCAGCAACTGGTACAAATAGCTGCTCTCTGATAAAGGACTGCGTAGAATATCCACAGCGCGCGTGATTCGATACATTCACATTCTCATCGAACAGCACCGGCAGCAGCTCGCCCCATCCTGCATGATACGGACTCTGCTCCTGATCGCATACGGTGGAATCTCCCAGCAGAAAAATAGTCGGAAGCTCGTCGGCTTTTTGCAGCTTGCAGTCTGCAAGAGCCGGATTCTGCCCTTCGATCAGCAGCTGAATCCTATGAAAACGTACATCCAGCGCAAACCGAAAGGTTTTCTTTTCCCCAGGCGCAAGCCGAATCCCCGGCAGCATGCGACGTCCCGGAAACGCCAGCACCTGCTCTATATCGGCTCCCTGTTCTCCGCCCAGTGTCAGTTCCACCTGATAAGTTCCGTTTTCTGCCGGGAAATCCAGATGAGCTCCCGATCTCTCGAGATCCCAGACTTCTAACATATACCCTAAATACGCGCCCGGCACAATGATTTCCTGCGTCTGCATATCATTTTCTCCTGATCACCAGAACCCAATCCTGATTCGGCATATACTCCTTGGACGGCGTCACAAAGGTCCTGGGCTCCGCAAAATCCGTCGTTCCCGCATAACTCATCACGCCCGTGAGCGGATTCATCCAGTAGACTTCTGCTTCGCTCTTCATGGCGCCCGCTGCCAGCTCGATCTTCCGGCCCGTAAAGCTGTACGCCAGAATGTAGTCCGGCCCCGCAAACACGCTAATCCGATCGTGCTTCTCTCCTTCCGGTCCTGCCAGAAGGTCCTGCGCCGCATGGCCGTTTACGAAATCCACGCTGTTCATCAGGTCCACCAGATGCTTCATACTGTCACTGCCTGGATGATGAATCGCCTCTTTCCAGCTTTCCCAACAATCGTAATTGCCAGCCTTCGCCCGGCTGTCCCAAAATTGCATGATGGCATTGTGCCCATAGGTAAAGCCACAAGCACCCGCGAATACGGACCAGTACGCATACCGACGCACGTCCTGATCCCGCCATTTAGGCTCCGCACCGCTATGCAGCCCCTGTGGAATATTCTCATAGGATGGCTCTGCGTCCAGCACCGGCCTTTCTCCCTTGGCCCGCGTCAACTTACGCACGCGCTCCACATAACGCCAGTTATCTTCCCCAAAGCTGTAGCTGTCCTGATCGTTATCATCCCAGGCCTTAAGCTGCGCCTGGTCATAACGCCTATGTCCGGACTGGAACATATGAAGGTCCAACCACTCTTCCTCCGGGAAATAGTCGATGGATGTTGTCCTTCCAAACGGATGGAAACAAACCAGCTTATCCGGATTCAGACGCTTCAGTGTACGCCCCATACGCGTCCAATGCACAAACGCCTCGTTTCCGCGCGTGTCGCCGCCAGTCACCCAGATCACATTCGGATGATCTTTATAACGTTCCGCCAGGAAGGACGCATAGGCTTCCACCTGATCCTCATGAATCAGCCCTGCTTTGTATACACTACCCCAGTGCGGCAGCATCGCCATATAAATACCATATTTCTCCGCTGTTTCTACCACATAATCCACCATGTCCCAATAGGTAAATTCCCCTTCCAGACAAGGCTTCGTCATATCCATGTCAATAAAAGCATGCGCCCCATATGCATTCGTGTCTGGTTCTCTGTGAAACAGCGTCGCTTGTACCACATTATAGCCTTTCTCCGCGCGATTTCGCAGATACAACTCCACCTCCTCTTTATTGAGCAGATGGAAAAGGAGCCAGGCTGTATCCCCCATCCAGAAAAAAGGCGTCTCCCCATTCATCAAATACGGTTTCCCCTCCGCCGCATGCAATGGGCCATATTCCCATGGTTTCTTCTTCATAACATAATCTCCTTCTCCTAAAGTTTGCTTTATTATAGCGCATTCCCTCTCAACTGAAAAGAGACTTTCTCAATTTGCCCGGTTTTCTCCATCTTTTTTCATCTGATTCCATGTGGTGGATGCAGAAAACGGAGAACCTCATCATCTGGGCTCTCCGTGTCCTAGATTTTGATGATACTATGTCTCGCGTGGTATCATCACTTTGAGTGGTTTCAGAGCGCCGAGGCGCTGTATCCCGAATTTTGATGATACTATGCCTCGCGTGGTATCATC
>CALBGL010000132.1 GCA_937892735.1 uncultured Clostridia bacterium
AGAAAACCCCCGGATTTCTCATTAGTCCTAGAGCGATGTAACAAAATCAAGGCCCGAGTAATGAGAATATGAAGATAGTCTTCTAAATGAAAAGAACCCAGAGTGCGTAACTCTGGATTCTCATCAAATACTCTTCTTACTTGTTCATAGCAGCCTTCAGGGCATCGCCCAGTGTGCTGTAACCATCCTGATCAGGCTCAGACTTGAACTGCTGCGGAGCGCGCTTACGAGCACCTAATGCTCCACGCTTATTGCGCTCTCTAGGAGCCTTCTCGGAACGCTCCTTACGGTTTTTGTTGCCTTCCGGATCAGGCATCAAGGCACGAATGGACAGAGAAATCTTGTTCTTCTCTGTGTCTACCTTGATTACTTTGACCTGTACTTCCTGGCCCACGGTCAGAAAATCATTGATGTCCTTCACATACGTGTTGGAAACCTCAGAGATGTGAATCAGTCCTTGAGTCTCCTGACCCTCTAACGCGACAAAGGCACCAAAAGACTGGATTCCGGTAACTTTACCGTTTAATACTGCTCCAACTTCTACGCTCATAAACAACTCTCCTGTTCTATGGTAATATAATATCGTCATTCGTATTCAAGATACAATGCCTGAATAAGAAAAAACTACGATTCGGAAGACCGAAGCGTAGCCTACGAGAATAATGCGGATAAAGGGAATCGAACCCCCACGATGTTGCCATCGGCAGATTTTGAGTCTGCTGCGTCTGCCAGTTCCGCCATATCCGCAGATAAAATGTCTTCCGACGAGTTATAATATTAACATAGATGAGAAGAAAATGCAAGTACTTTTTCAAAAAAAATTTGAATTTGTGTTTGCTAATATTAGAGTATGACTTAATATTCTTGGATTCTTTGCCGTGCCTCCATCGACATTACATCAGAAAGGGTGGTATTCCCAATAGAAATCTGCAGAATGCATTCGGTCAAGACGGGAGGGTGTCAATACATTTTTCTACTGAAAAGGAAATTCTCGGCAGGAAAAAGTGCTAGGCAAAACGGCAAAAACCGTGTATAATATGACTATTCCAAGCATAGGAGCCGAAGGAGGAATCTGTTAATGAAGAAAGTGCTGTTGGTAGACGGCCATTCGATTGCGAATCGAGCGTTTTATGGGGTTCCGCTCCTGTCGAACGCGCAGGGCATATATACAAATGCAGTCTACGGCTTTATCAATATTTTGCTGAAGAATGTGGATCTGGAGAATCCAACGCATCTGGCGGTGGCTTTTGATGAAAAAGCGCCCACATTCCGGCATCAGATGTATGAGGATTATAAAGGAACCCGCAAGGGAATGCCGGAAGAGTTGCGGGCGCAGGTGCCGATGATACAGGAGTTTTTGCGTCTGGCTGGCATCCAGGTGATCACGAGGGAAGGGATCGAGGCCGATGATATCCTGGGAACGATCGCCAAGCGAGAGGCGGCGCAGGGAGCTGAGGTAGCGATCTTGTCTGGGGATCGAGATCTGCTGCAGCTGGCGGAGCCTCATCTGCGGATACTGATTCCTAAAACGAAGAAGGGTGGAACCGAGACAGAGATCTATACCGATCAGGAAGTCAAGGAGACATATGGCGTTACGCCAGTGGAATATCTGCAGATGAAGGCATTGATGGGGGATGCCTCCGATAATATTCCTGGAGTTCCTTCTATCGGAGAGAAAACAGCTGCGAAGATCATTCAGGAATACCACACCATGGAGAATGCGATCGCGCATGCGGGAGAGGTGAAACCGCCGAGAGCCGGCAAGAATCTGGCGGAGTACGCGGATCAGGCGCGGCTCAGTCTGAAGTTGGCGACGATTGTGACGGACAGTCAGATCGACCAGGAGCCGCAGGCCTATCAGCCAGAGAATTTTGGACAACCGGAGGTGCTGGAGTTCCTGAAACGATATGAACTCCGAACATTGTTGCAACGATTCCTTTCTATACGTTCGGAAATTTCTGAGGAGATTTCCAATACCTGCAAGATTCGTTGGATAGAAAATCTTCGGGATGTGGCAAAGATGGCAGAGGCGATGCGGAATGGTTTTTCTTACCGACTGTATGAAGAAAGCGAGGGGATCTTTGGGTTTTGGGCGCTGGCCGTCTGCGCGAGGTCTGGCGAGGCGTTCTGGGCAGAAGAAGGAAAAATATCCAGAGAAGAGATCCTGGAAGGGCTGCAGGCCGTCTGGGAAGATCCTGGGATCCCCAAGACAGGGTATGACATCAAGGAGGATATGCTCCATCTGGTGCAATATGGTATTCGGATGCAGGGGCTTCATATGGACACGAGAATCGCGGCATACCTTTTGAATCCATCTAAGGATACCTATACAGAGGATGAGATGGCCCAGATTTTCTTGAAAGAAACAATCCCGGCCGAGGAGGAGGTCTTTGGCAGCGGGAAGACGCGCAAACGGATGGCCGATCTTACACCGGAGGCCAGGGCGCGGTTTGCCGCGCAGCGTGTGGATGTACTTTTCCGCAGTGCGCCCGTGATGGAACAAGAATTAGCGGGGAAAGGCATGAAAGATCTGTATGAGAATATCGAACGTCCACTGATTCCGGTATTAGCCTCCATGGAGGAATTGGGCATCCGCGTAGAATCGCAGGTGTTGGAGAGCCTGGGAAAGGAACTGGATGAACAGGCTGCTCGGCTGGAACAGGTAATCTATGAAGAAGCAGGAGAGGAATTCAATATCCTGTCGCCCAAACAGTTGGGAGACATCTTGTTTCTCAAGATGGGACTTCCGTCGGGGAAGAAGACGAAGTCCGGTTATTCCACTTCCGCGGATGTGCTGGAAAAACTGGCACCGTATTTCCCCATTGTGGAGTATGTGCTGAAGTACCGACAGTTGACCAAGTTGAAGTCCACGTATGTAGACGGACTGTATCCCTGCATTCGGGAAGATGGAAAAATCCATTCCAAGTTCAATCAGACCGTGACGGCCACGGGCAGACTCTCGAGCTCGGATCCCAATCTACAGAACATCCCAATCCGAACGGAGCAGGGGAGACTGCTTCGGAAGTCTTTTGTGCCGTCGGATGAAAGCTATTGTTTCCTGGATGCGGATTATTCGCAGATTGAACTGCGGCTGTTGGCCCATATGTCAGGAGACGAGCATCTGATCGAAACGTTTCGTCATGGAGAGGATAT
>CALBGL010000133.1 GCA_937892735.1 uncultured Clostridia bacterium
CTATCTGACCGCGATCGCCAGCATGTGCGCGGCCGAAGGATTTGTCAAGGTCGATGGTATTTTGCCGACCGAGGCGATTCAATACGCCCAGTTCGGCATCATCTGCTCGGGGTTTGTGTCCATCGCGGCCGGCCTGCTGGTTCGCTTTTTTGGAAAGAAAGCCGTAGAGAAAATCCTGCCGCCTTCTATCACCGGCCCGATTGCCATGATTATTGGATTAACACTGGCAGGCAACGCGCTCAGCGACGCGATCCCGAATGTGACAGAAGTCACCAGCGAATCCATCGTCTGGACGATAGTCGCGCTGATCACTCTGATCTCCACGATTCTATATGCGAAATACCTGAAGGGATTTCTAGGACAGCTGCCGCTCCTGCTGGGCGTTCTGACCGGATGCGCGGCAGCGGGAATCGCCTATGCCTTCGGCTGGGGCAATCTATTCCGCTCCATGCCCGCGGCAGCCCTGGAAGCTTCCATCTTCCGCTTCGGCGATGGGTCTATTTTTGCCGTTCCGGCTTTTTCGCTGCCTAAGGTCTCCTGGACCGCGGTGGCCGCCATCATGCCGATTGCGATTGCCACGATTCCGGAATCGACGGCACATATGTATCAGCTGGATATCTATGTCAACGATGTTGCGCGCAAAAAGGGAAAGAAAACAAAATATAACCTGATCGATCTGCTCGACCGCAATCTGATCGGCGATGGAATCTGCGATATGATCTCTGGCGCCATCGGTGGCCCTGCTGGTACGAATTACGGGGAAAATATCAGCACGATGGCCATCACCAAGGTATTCTCGGTTCCCGTCCTTATTGTCGCTTCTATCATCGCGATGATTATCAGCTTCTTTACGCCGCTGATTCAAGTGATTTACGGGATCCCGCTGGCCGTCATCGGGGGGTTGGAAATCTATCTGTTCGGCGCGATTGCCGCACAGGGTATCGCCATTATGATCGAGAAAAAGGTCGATATGTTCTCTTCCAAAAACATCGCCATCATCGCCTCCATCATGGTCATCGGCATCGGTGGAAACTATGCCTTTGGCGGTAATATTCCTTTCTTCGGCCTGCAGGTTCCCTGTATCGCCGGAGCCGCTATCTTTGGGATCCTGCTCAACCTGCTTTTGAGTATTGGAGAAAAGAAACCGGCAGAAGAAGAGACGGAAGCGTAAAACAGAGGCAGCGATTCTCGTGTAGAGATATCGCTGCCTTTTTTATTCGCAAATCTTTTATAGGTTCACTTCCAGCAGCCATTGCGCCTCTTCTTCCGGCTGCAGAGGAACCCGCAATAATCCTGCGCCCATCCTGGAAGTCCCTGTCAGGTTATCCCATTCCAGCCAATAAAGCGCACAGTCCTCGGTAACACCGTAGCACCCCCAGCTCCTGTAGGTTCGCGTATCGTTTGTGACGGGAATCACCTCTTCCCGCAGGATATCCCCCGCGATATCCTGTAATTGCAGCGAAAGGATTCCCTTTTCATGGCTATATTCCAATCGGCTGTAGATCCCCTGTATCCCCATCTCAAACTGACCATATAGAAAACTGTGCTCCCGCTCTGACACTGTCTCCATCGTCTGCTCGGCAAGGTCATACCGCAGGATACGAGAGGAATACGCCTCCGGCGTGGTTGTCATATTGGCGTCTGTTCCTTCCAAAACATATACCGTTTCTTCCACATAATTCATCCCGTATGCCCAGAACGACGCGGATTCTCCCTCGTACAACACGCTTCCCTCGCCTGTCTTCAGATCATACTGATATAATTCGATGTTTCGTCCTTCTTCACTGTCTGTCTGACAGTACAGAAACATACGATTTGCTTCTAAGATGTACCGGAAATTCGGAGTCATCGAACTCGTCTTTTCATATATTATCTGAGGTTCGCTTGCTTCCTGGCCGAGCCTTTGCCGGGAGATCGAGAGCGTGTACGACGCGGAGCCTTCGGATACACCGCTGACGATATTTCCGATATATAGGAAATCACGATGGAGTCTCACTATGGTATTGGCGCCTCCGGCATATTCAATGGTCTGTACCTTTTCTCGCTCTGTACCATCCAGACTCAGGGCATATAGGCCCATTTCTCCGGACTGCGTATCCTGCCCTATGAACCAGAGTCGATTCTCATACAAACATAGGCCGCCAGTGCCCATTGTATACGCGTTGCAGGATGTGTCCTGATGCGTGCATTCCGGGCGTCCGCACAGAATGCCGGACGTCTGCGTCTCCTTATCATAATACCGAATGAATGGAGACATCGCAGGAAATACTACAAAGATCTGCTCTTCTGTCTCGCATAATGGGTTCCATGTGGAAAACTCATTCTGCATGTCGTACTGCGGCAGATATTCCTCTGTATCAAACCGCGGGTCTAATACCTCGCCCTCTTCTGCGGCGCACGCGCCGAGCAGAATACATGCCAGACATAAACTCAGAATCCGTCGTATCCTGCGTTTCATGGGATCACCTCCACTCGTTTGCCTATACTAAACTACCCTTTCATCGACTGACAGATAGTGTCTTTACAATGGTGCTGGTCAAGTAATAACCTGCATGATAAGATACTCTAGCACTCTGTATCTCGGAGTGCTCCAGAACATCACTGGCGGATGTCACATTGCTCACTGCCCACTTCTGTGCATCCAGATATTCTAATGTAATCCCCGCGGAATTAAAGACTGGCCCATGTAAGGACACAGAATCCGACATCTCATTCGAGATCTGCGCCTCTGATGTGACCGTTGCCCTCACCGCTCTCCACGCTCCTGATTCTGTTAAATCCAGCGTTCCGCTGTAGTAATAACCAGAATACAGCGTAATGAAACTATCTGACCGCGCCGCCTGCGCTGGTACCGTCATTGCCATCATCATGACTACCACTAATATTATGCCTGCCATCTTTTTCCCTTTTCTCTTCATAATAAACTCCTTTCTTCCTCAACTTGCCAACGTATATGTGTAATACTCGGCCAGTTTCTCCACTTCTTCCGCAGGATTCACCGGAACCCACCATATCTCTTCCAGACTCACCGGATCCCCTTTCTCCTTTTGTTCTAACATCCAGCTAATAGAGCATATCATCCCCTTTTCTGTCATGCCATAGGTCATTTGTCCGGAAAGCTCTCCCCCTGTCGGATTATTATCCACGATATATTCCCGGACTATCTCTCCGGAAATATCCAGAATCGTAAACGCGTACTTCTTTTCCTGTGGTACCTGCTCTACCGCGCCTAGATGTAAATCTGGCGCTATCTCCCACTGTCCTCCTGCGCGGGGATGGTTTATCTCCATGCGCTTCTCGATGGTTCCTTCCTTCAAGCTATATTGCCATACCCATAGCTGCGTCGTCCATGTCTCTCGTTTCTCTTCTTCTCCCAGCAGCTCAGATTCTGACAGGTATATATTCTCTTCATCAATCCATAAACCACCCGGATATGTTGATGTGGAATCCCATGTGGCCAGGGTTTCCTGCGTTCCCGTCGTCAAGTCACACCGGAATAGTTCCATCGTCTTCTCTATATCCGTACTCTCCGCATACTGACAATACCCGTACAGGGTGTTCCCCTGGATGATATAACGAAATTGCTGCGACATCCTTGCTCGATTCTCGTATACAAGCTCTGGCTCATCCGCTTCATTTCCTATCTCCTGCCGGGTGATTGTGAGATGGTATGACGGCTCTCCTTCAATGACTTCCCTCTGTGAAACACCTATATACAAATACCCTCGATGCAGATGCATTTTTGTTCCATTTCCCCCTTGATAGGAGAGAGTTTGTACGCGTTCTCTCTTCGTACCATCCAGATCCATGGCATACAGTATGGAGCCTGGCGCGCCGGGATTCCACGTGATAAACCAGATCCTTCCATCATAGATGTTCAGGCCGCCTGCCGTTATCGCGAATGAGTTACATCCATTCTCGGCATGGGTACACTCCGGCTTGCCGCACAGTATACCCCCTTCTCCCGTTTCTTTGTTATAATAGTGGATCTGTTGCTCTGCCATGAACATCATATAGTAGATGGTGTCCTCTGTCTCACATGCCACGTTGACAAAGGAAAACTCATTTTGCATGTCGTACTGCGGCAGATATTCCTCTGTGTCGAATCGAGGATCCAATACCCTGCCGTCTTCCGTGGCGCAGGCGCCGAGCAGAATACATGCCAGACATAGACTCAGAATCCGTCGTATCCTGCGTTTCATGGGATCACCACCTTATTTGAAATCAAAAATTATCTACCATTAATGTTCGCAAGGGAGTCCCCACTGCACTTGTGCCAGAATAATAACTTACCTCTGCAGAATACATGACCGTACGTGTACAAGAATCACTAATACTTGTTGTCTCGAGTCTTGCGTACGCATACGCTGACAAATATCCCGTAACATTCCCTGGCGCGCTATACACTCTTCCCCAAAAGGAAATTGAATCTGAATCTTCATTAGAGATAAAAGCCGCAGAAGTCATCGATGCGCGCGCCGTATACTCTATAGGAGATGTCTGCTGAATATTTAATGATCCACTATATGAGTAGGAAGCTGTCGATGTAAGGAAACTATCCGCGTTCGCAGCATTCACCATCATCGTGTTTGCAAAAAGTAATATTGCTGTAAGTAGAAATGCGATTGGCCTTTTCACGCTTCTTTTCATATACAATTCTCCTTTCATTTATGCCATTTCAAAGGGAAAATGCAGTACGACAACCAGCTGTACTTCGCGATTCGCTGTATAACCAAGGTTAATCCTCGATGCAGACCCATCCTCATTCTCACGTACCCAACTTCGTGTCTGCAGTCCTCCTTGTTCGTATCCTGTGGTTGCCTCTCCCAAGTCTTCTTCTAGCTCAGCGACAAGTTGTTGATATATGGCTTCTACATCATTATCCACTCCGCCATAGTCAATTTCCGATCCCATCGCTGTTTCCTGCGTACCAAAGAGAACGCCCACAGAAATCAACTGCCCTCTGTAGTATTCAAATAACAGATGGCCTCTTGCTTCTCCATATTCCACCAGGATACTCTTATCCTCTATATTTCCAATGTACGTCGCTTGTTCCGGCTGCGTCGCTTCCGCTCCCGCACTGTTTGTGTTTCCGTATTTATCCAATTGCTGTTGCCACAGCTCTGTATAGGAATGTCCTGTCAACTGGTATCCCAGCTTTTCCTCCGTTTCTTCCAGAGAGTCTCCATAAGATACCCCGGGATACGAAAAGGCTTCTGTATCCGGATAAAACGCGGATACGTCCAATTCTATGGAGGGTCTGGATGTACAGGCTGGAACCCCTATAAGGATTCCAGCCATGAGTAATACAAGAAATTTTTTCATTAAAAGCCCCCCAAATTCCAAGATTCTACGGGACAAGTGTTATAGATCCCTTGTCCGCATGCTCCATGGGATCTATAGCAATCATGGTATGCCAATCCACTCGAAAATTCGGAGTACACTGGTTTTGTGTAACCACATTTAACACACGTACTTTTTGCGGTACTCGTTCGCCATGTAATGGTACATTCTTTCGTCCAAAAATCATATCGATGGGTAGACGTACCATCATATATTGCGTCCTGATTGCAGCTATATACTGCAAAGTCACCACAGTTCACGCATGTTACCATCGGCCTGATCTCATACGCGCAACTATAATTTTCCTCATGAGATGTCTCCATCTCTTGTGCCATCACCTGCGGTTGCATACCAACCAACAGTACCAAAATCATCCATAGTGCCATTTTTTTGCTTTTCATTTTTTGACCTCCTGTTCTTTTGCCCATCTCCTAACATCTTTTAGTATTATGTCCATCTATCTCGTTTGGACACTTTTATTCTAACCTATCACTTCAAAAAACACAAGATCTATACACCCAATACTTATTTTCATATTTCGGTGAATATGCCTTGACTAGCCCCTATTTCTTATGATATACTGTTGATTTAGATGAGGTAATTCTTTTCCCCATTTATGTTCGTTATTATAACATAAATACAGATCTCTTTCGGAGTTTGACGCCCCTTGACGTCAAACTTGAGGCGTGGCTCTATCGCTATGGTATAAAAAGCTGTTATGTCACGCTTATCGCAGCATCCACTCCAACGAGGGGAGATATGCGTCCCCTATCTTAAAGTCTTGGGTATGCTGATACATTGTGACCAAATAGGGTTTCTTGTCCGTATAGATATGTTGTATATAGATCTCATTCACGATGACACCTCTGGCAATCTGATGAAATCCCGGTCGTTTTCCCTTGATTATGTCTTCAAAGTCCTGGGAGAAACCGTAGAGTCTTCGGGTGTATTTCTTGGATGCGTACCGCTCCTCACCAGGCTGATAACATCGAACCTCAAACTCTCTGTTTCGAGAAAGTATGCAGATGAGATGGCTGACCTGGATGAAATCTCCACATGCTTCCTCAGAGTACACCGGGATCTGGCGCGGAAAACGCATGACTCCCTTCCCATTTTCCGTTGTCATCCGAAGCATGATTCGCAAACAATTTTGCAGTCTCTCTTCCGATTGGTTCTTCTCGAAAAATTCCACAATCCCATATTCTCGCACCAGATATCGTTCCAAAGATTTGGATCTTCCCCATATCCAGATGACCGGCGCTTCTATGAGCCTGTGTTTTTGATGAATGGCTTCCAAAATGCATAAATACTCTGTTACGGCATGAGGAGTTGTTTCCAGATCCAAAATATACAGATCAAAGGCCCTCTCCGTTACAGATCGAACCGCATGCTCCGGATTCAATTCCCAGGAAATATGAAACATAGCAAAGATCTCTTGCGTCGAAGAAGGTCTGTCTCCTCTGCGTAACCCCCACAACAGATCCGCCAACTTCTCGGCTTCTCCTTCCCGCTTCTCGAAATAAAAGATATGGATTGGCGTCCTCATCCTCCCCCTCCTCTCTTCTACTGTATATCCCGCGTTTTTTATTATCATACACGATTTCATATATTCTGTCAAGATGCATAATAAATTCCGTGTATATATTTATTTTTCATGAACTTTGTTTGCATTCCGGCTTCATTCTCCTTAGAAAGAAATAGAAAATTTTCGGAGAATATGATACAATAGGCGTAGCATAACAGCTTCCTGTAATTATAGGGGCTGAGCCACGCCGCGAGTTGGCCGCCAATGGGCGTCCAACTCCCAAAGACGATTGTGTTTATGATACAATAGATAAGAATTTTCCATACTATAAAAACCAGAAAGGATTACAACGATATGCAAAAACTCATTTCCTGGAATGTCAACGGCCTGCGAGCTTGCGCGCAAAAGGGCTTTATGGATTTCTTCGATCAGGCGGACGCGGACATCTTCTGCCTGCAGGAAACCAAACTGCAGGAAGGACAGTTTACATGGCCCAGAAAGCAGTATCACGACTACTGGAACTATGCGCAGAAAAAAGGATACTCAGGTACCGCTGTCTTTTCGAAATCAGAACCTCTGTCTGTTTCACAAGGAATCGATATCGAGGAGCATGACCAGGAGGGTCGTGTGCTCACATTGGAATACCCTGATTTTTACCTGGTCAACGTGTATACGCCGAATTCACAACGAGATCTTCTGCGTCTGGATTACCGCATGCACTGGGAAGACGCCTTTCGTGCCTATCTGCTGCAACTGAAAACATATAAGCCTGTGATCGTATGCGGCGATATGAATGTGGCGCATCGGGAAATTGACTTAAAGAATCCAAAGACCAATCATCATAACGCGGGATTTACCGATGAGGAGCGAAATAAGTTCTCCCAACTTCTGGCCTCTGGTTTCATTGATACATTCCGCCACTTCTATCCCGATCTGACCGGCGCCTATTCCTGGTGGTCCTATATGTTCCATGCGCGCGAGAAAAACGCGGGGTGGCGCATCGACTATTTCCTAGTTTCCGAAGAACTTAGGCCCCGTTTGCAGGACACCCGCATCCGTTCCGATATTTACGGTTCCGATCATTGCCCCGTGGAATTGATTCTTGATTAAAATATTCCCATTACTCCACGCGCGTTGTAACATTTCCGACGGGAGTGTAATGAGAAAACCCGCCTTTTTCCCATTACTCCACGTGCGCTGTAACATTTCCAATGGGGTTGTAATGAGAAAAACTTCCTTTTTCCCATTACTCCACGCGCGCTGTAATATTTCCGACGGGAGTGTAATGAGAAAACCCGCCTTTTTCCCATTACTCCACGCGCGCTGTAACATTTCCGACGGGAATGTAATGAGAAAACCCGCCTTTTTCCCATTACTCCACGCGCGTTGTAACATTTCCGGCGGGAGTGTAATGAGAAAATCGCTGTATAACAAAAGAGCTGTCCCGCTCAGGTGACTTTCTTCTAAGCAGACAATAACATTTGTCGCCGAGAAGGAAGCGCGTCTCTATGCGCGACAGCTCCTTTTCATAAGAAACCGACTCAGATCCTATTTATTCCGCAGCCTTCTGTATACAGGAGATTGCGTTCAGACTTCTGGGATATCCGATGTATGGAAGACACTGAGAAACGACTTTCACCAGATAAGCCTGATCGTTACCTAGGTTCATATTCCCCTTCGCGCGTGCCGTAAGCTGCGGCTCACATCCACCCTGTGCCGCCAGGAAACAAAACGTAATCAGTTCCCGCTGTGCAAGCGTAAGTCCGGTGCGGGTATAGAAATCCCCGAAACAGTTCGCGGCGAACCAGCGATTGATATGTCCGTTTTTCCAAGCTTCATCAGCGGATTCAGGTAAGACTTGCCGATAAAATACTGTGCAAAGGCGTCATTCGGAAAACCAATGCCAAAAACATTCACTTTTTCAAACTCTGTATACTCTGAATATCTCATCGAAATCCTTCCTTTCCCAGTTTACCTCGTATCGCGGCTCTATCACTTATACCAAGCCGTATTTTTAGTATACCCTTATAAGCACTTCTTGTAAAATGCTTATATTTCATCATAGAGTATGCTTTTTTCGTATTTCTCCCTGCAGAGCCGCTGTTCAAAAAATAGAATGCATTTTGTTTTCGCTGAATATACAATAGCAAGAGCGCTTTATCGGGAGTCTTCTATGAAACAGACACACACGAACCTTGATCTTTCCTATTCTTCCATCTTCTGGCTGTTTATGCTCGGCAGTATTCTGGGATATCTTTTGGAAGGATTCTGGTGCATCCTGACTAAGGGGCATTGGGAACATCATGCCGCCACACTGTGGGGCCCATTCTGCATCATATATGGCATTGCTGCCATCGTCCTCTATATCACAGCTTATTACATTCAAAAACAACGCGTATGGGTCCAGCTGGGACTGTTGATGGGCGTTGGCGTCCTGATTGAATACACGGCCAGTCTCCTGCAGGAAGTCTTCTTGGGCTCCACTTCCTGGGATTATAGTCACCACTACTTTAATATAGGAGGGCGCGTCAGCCTGCGCATGGCAATTCTCTGGGGATTTCTGGGTTTTTTGTTCCTTCGGTTTCTCTTTGCTCCTCTGACCGATCTCTTACAGCATATGAAAGGCCGAGGATGGCATATCGTTTGTGGATGCCTATCCCTGTGGATGGGAATCAATCTTTTATTTACCGGGGCCGCCGTCCTCCGATGGCAGCGCCGTCTTGACGGTATCCCCGCCACCAGTCCTATCGAAAGCTACCTGGACAGAACTTATTACGATGAGGTCATGTCCCAGCTTTTTCCCAATATGCTGCAGTTTCTGGCCGACTAGGAAATACCCAGCCGACCAGACCATACAGATCATAATTTTAGATCTTCTCCATATCCATAATGCTCAATCACATAGTCCATATCCTTGTCTCCGCGTCCGGACAGATTCACCAGAATACTGCCAAACTTGCCCTCTCGCGCGCAACGCATGGCGTAAGCAACAGCGTGTGAGCTCTCCAGTGCCGGAATGATGCCTTCATAACGAGACAGGGCGAAGAAGGCTTCCATCGCTTCTTGATCATCCACGGTATCGTACTGCGTACGTCCCATATCTTTCAGGTAGGCATGTTCCGGGCCAGTCGCGGGATAATCCAGACCGGACGCCACCGAATACACCGGCAGCGGCTCTCCCTGGTCATCCTGCAGCAGATAACTCTCAAACCCGTGGAGAACACCCTTCTTGCCAAACGTCATGGACGCGGCATGATCTCCTACTCCACTGCCCCGTCCCAGCGGCTCCACTCCGATGATCTCCACCGGATCCGCCAAGAAGGGGACAAACATGCCGATCGAATTGGATCCACCACCCACACAGGCACAGACGGCATCGGGCAGATGACCTGTCATCTGTATGAACTGCTCTCTGGCCTCCTCGCCGACAACAATCTGAAAATCACGAACCATCAACGGAAACGGATGGGGGCCTACCGCGGAACCGATACAATAGATCGCATCCTGATATTCTTTCATATACGCGTCGAATGCCGCATCTACCGCCTCCTTCAGCGTCTTAAGTCCATGTGTGACAGGAATGACCCGAGCGCCCAGAATTTTCATCCGCGCCACATTGGGCGCCTGCTTCGCGATGTCTACCTCGCCCATATAGATATCGCATTCCAGACCAAAATACGCGGCGGCCGTCGCCAGCGCCACGCCATGCTGTCCCGCGCCGGTTTCCGCGATCAGCTTTTTCTTCCCCATAAACTTGGCCAAAAGTCCTTCTCCCATACAATGATTCAGCTTATGCGCCCCTGTATGATTCAAGTCCTCCCGCTTCAGGTAAATCTGTGTCGTCCCCAGTAGATTGGACAGCCTCTCACAGTGGTATACTGGCGTCGGACGACCCTGAAATTCCCGGCGAATCCGACGCAGTTCATTGATAAATTGCGCAGATTGACTGATTCTCTTATATGCCTGTTCAATCTCCTGAAAAGCAGGAACCAGTTTTTCCGGCAGATAGGATCCGCCATAGGGCCCAAAATACCCCTTCGCATCCGGCTGTTCTTTCAAATAGTTATCGTATATCGCATATTTATTCATTCTTGAACCTCCCTATGCATTTGATTCTCTTTATCATATCATAAAAATACGAACAGAGCAACCTTTACTTTCCCTAAGTGGGCAAAAATGCCATCTCCCGCCAGTTCTATTGACATCTTTCTGTCCATAACGATATAATAGAATCAGAAAAAGATTATAGAAAGGAAGTGATCCTTATGACACTACGTGAATTTTGTCGTGAGAGCGGCCTCTCCAAACGGATGGTACGGTCTTTTATCCGTAAGGGTCGCATTCAGCCAAAGCGCTCGGGCTTTCGGTATGATTTTACGCTTACCGACATGCAGCGGGCCTATGCGAATTCCGTTCCATCGGAAGATTCTCTGGAACCTGTAAGGCCCATTGAACCTTTATATGCATCTCAGGCCAGAACGGCAGCTTCTTCTGCATCGCCGGCGCCCGGTCAGAAAAACGATCATCTCACGTCCGAAGAGCGCGTCATGAAAAACGTGCGATCTCAAACCTCTTTCCGCCATTTGAAGTATGGGCTGATTATCGCGGCCATTTTGCTTCTGATCGGTTTATTCGTATGGACAAATTTCCGCACGATAACCCGTGATTTCACCGTATCAGAAGGAACGCTCGTCCTAAGTAATATGAAACCCAATCATGGTTCTTATTATAAGCTGACACAATCCGGAGACGAACTGCCGCAGACATTCTATGTCCGGTCTGACTTGGATATTCCTTTGGATGAAAACGGAGAATATCATTTCTCGCAGGTAAAGATCTCTGTACGCGTTCCCGCGCGCATCGCCCTAGAAGATCCTTCTCGGAATATAGGATCGCTTTTGAATACAGAGGTGTTGACTCACGCACAGAAAAACAGTCTCTTCTCCACCGAGTACATGGAGTACATCTATGTAACAGAGATCACAGAATGAAAAAGCTCTCCGATACGCAAAAACCGTTGACGAATAGATTCGCCAGCGGTTTTTTCTTATAATACCTTGGATAAAAATTCTTTTGCCCGTTCGCTTTGCGGACTTTCAAAAAATGTATCCGGCTGCGCTTCTTCCAGAATCTTTCCATCC
>CALBGL010000134.1 GCA_937892735.1 uncultured Clostridia bacterium
GGAAAGAAATTGTGGTGGGAGCTGGGAACCTTTGTCTCAGCCCGCCTCTTTTCCGGCGTATTTGATACGGTATTTCTGGTAGCCTTCACAGAATGGTGGATTCATTTCCCGGCGATGCTCGTTAAGATTGTCAGCAATATATTGGTGATTATCATGAACTACGTCTTCAGCAAGTGGATTGTTTTTCGAAAAAAAACAGAATAAATTGCAATTTAGCTTGGCAGGCGAGTCGGAATATGCTATAATGTGGTATGTTTACCAGAATATCCAAGAAAGGATCTTTGGAAATATTTTGAGTTATGGGGAGAAGAGCATGAGGATTTTAAGAAATACGATGATCCTGCTATTCGTGGCATGTGCGCTTCTGTGCGGTTTTTCTGTCGCTAAGGAGCTTAGGGAATCGGATTCCACTTATCCACAGATTCAGTTTGAATCGGATACGATTCAAATGGCTTTGGGGGATGAAAAAGAGAAGCTCTTGGAAGGTGTGACGGCATATGATGAAAAGGATGGGGATTTAACAGGAGAGGTTTTTGTTGAATCGATTTCGAATTTTACCAGTCCAGGAGTATCCAATGTGACATATGTGGTATATGACTCCAACCAGCATATTGCCAGAAAGACGAGGACAGTAGAATATTTGGATTACACGTCGCCACGCTTTGTACTCAACCACAGTACCGTATTCTATGTCGGAGAGAGTATATCGCTGACGAATTTTGTCCGTGCAGAAGATGTTATCGACGGGGACATTAGCGATAATATTCGTTTCAGTGTGTCTAGCATTTCGACAGCTGCCGAAGGATTGCAAAGTCTGACGGTTCGGGTTACTAATAGTAAGGGCGACGACTCGGAACTTACGCTTAATATCCGAGTCGCAGGAGACGGCAGAACGACGCCCCGTATCGGCTTGAGTGAGTATATTGTGTATATGGATCCGGGAGAAAATTTTTCACCGCGATCCTATATTGAATCTGTGACGCAGGCGGACGGAACACCTATGTCTGCTTCGGATGTGACGATAGAGAACAACGTATTTGAAGATGAGTCCGGCGTATACACAGTCGTGTACTCTATCACGGATGAGAACGGCAATCGGGGGGTTACGGAGCTGGTGGTTGTGGTAGAAGGAGAGGAGGCCGCGGAATGAGTCAGAGCCAGGATGAGCAGTTAGAAATTCATTGGAGTAGTATTTTCAGAGATTTAAAGAAATCGATTGGACTCCTAATTTTGGCTGCTATTGTAGGATTATTGGGAGCTTTCTCGGCTACAGTGCTTCTGTATCAGCCTATATATACCAGCGGCGCGACATTTGTCGCCGAGATGAAAAATTCGACTTCGGTATATGCCGGGTTAAGCAACGCAACTCGATTAGCCGCTATTTTTCAGGATGTGATGGGCAGCGATATACTGGAGCAGAAAGCGGCGGCTTATATGGGAGAGGAACAATTTCCAGGCACCATCGAGACGCAGATCATCGATTCTACGAATTTATTTGTCGTAAATGTTTCAGCGGAGGAGCCTAGGTTGGCATTTGACGGGATTCAGGCGATCATTCAGGTATATCCGGAAGTATCCGATAACCTGTTTGAAAACGCGGTTATGAGTGTTATTAGCGTTCCGAAAGCGCCGGATGAGCCGGCAAATCCACAGAACCTGATTCGGAATATGGCGTTGGGGATGGTGGGCATGGTGATCGTTTGCGGAGGTATCATCGTCCTTCTTTCTGTGTTTCGAGACACGATCAAAAGTGAGCGGAATATTCGAAGAAAGCTGGATACCGATTTATTCGGCACAGTAGTGCATGAAAAGAAGCAGGTAAAAAAACGGAAGACATCCTTGCTTTTGAATCAGGTAACAATCAGCAGTCGCTTTCGGCAGAGTTTTCAGCGGATACGGCTTAAGATAGAATATGTATCTCGGAAGAAGGGATATAAAGTATTCATGGTGACCAGTGCTGGAGAAAATGAAGGAAAGTCTACTGTCGCGGCGAATATCGCGTTGTCATTGGCGCAAAAGGGAAAGAGCGTCTTGTTGATGGACGCGGATCTTCGTAAGCCAGCTGTGGTCAAGGTCTTTGATAAACAAAAAGAATTCAATGGTAAAGAGTTTGGAGAGTATCTGCAGGGAAAGCTTTCGTTAGAAGACGTCTTGACGTATGACAGCCGACTGAAACTGTATCTGTTGATGGGAACAGAGGCCTATCAGGAATCGCCGGAGATGCTAGCTTCTAAGGAGATGATGGACGTGCTTTCTATGGCGCGAAAGGAGCTTGACTATGTCATCATTGATACGGCGCCCATGCTTCTGACAGCCGATGCGGAGACATTAGCTGCCTATGTGGACGCTTCTCTTCTAGTGATTCGAGAGGATGTAATCCGTACAAAGGATCTGAACGATCTAATCAATATCCTGCAGAGGAGCCATTCCGAGCTGTTAGGATGTATTTATAATGATGCCAGCAAGGTATCCGCGGATCGGATGTCTATCCGAGAATATCATAGATACGCAGAGAATCAGACAGCTGAAGCTTAATCCCAAGGAGAGTATTGTAATGAGTAAATATGACGAAAGCCAAATACAGGAGGATGAGGTTGTCATCGATTTGGGGGTACTGTTCAGTGACATGTGGCGAGGATTCAAGAAATATTGGCTTCCTATCGTTTTGATTGTTTTGATTTGTACCATTGGTTCGATGACATTGACCATGATCTTCTATACCCCTATGTATCGAGCGGAGGCTACATTTACAGTCACACCCAGCTCCAATGTAAATTACGACGATTATTCCTATAGTTATAATTCATCGACGGCTTCTTTGATGGCCAATACGTTTCCGTATATTATCGAAAGCAGCCTCTTGCAGGATATCATTAAAGAAGATCTGGGGGTGAACGAGATCAATGCGGATATCACAGCGGAGGCCGTGGAGAACGCCAATATGTTCTCATTGACGGTTACTTCTCAGGATGGCGAATGGGCATATGAGGTGCTGATGTCCGTCATGGAGAACTATCCGCAGGTAGCTCGTTATGTCATTGGAGATTCGACGATGAATTTATTAGCAGAGCCATCTGTGCCAGAGGAGCCTTATAATGCCATGTCCTATCTGCGTAATGGCGTAATCGGACTTATAGTCGGTATATTGGTGAGCGGCGGAGTGTTATTTATCTATGCGATGACCCGTAAGACAATTCGAAAAGAAGAAGACGTGCAGGAGATTCTAGGACAGGAATGTTTATCGGTATTGCCGCAAGTATATTTTAAAAAGAGTTCTAACAAGAGTAAGCTGGTGTCCATTGATGATCGAAGAATCTCCGCCGGTTTTCTGGAGTCCATCCGTTCATTGCGGTTGCGGCTGCAGCGAATGGATGGTGTACAGACGATTATGATTACCAGCACCGTGAATGGAGAGGGTGTCAGTACGGTAGCGATGAATCTGGCGTATTCCTTCGAGATGGATCGTAAACGGGTAGTCTTAATTGATGCGGATTGGAAACATCCGTCCCTATGCAAGATGACGGGAACAAAGACGCAGGGTGGTTTTGGAGATGCAATTCGACAGGATAAGCTCAATGGATATCTGACTATGATTCCAAAGAAAAATGTGGCGCTTCTGGCGTCGGAAAAGGTGGAAGCCGACCCATATAAGATCATCAATGCGGATACATTGCCGCAGGTGTTGCAGCGCCTTCGAGGCATCGCGGACTATATTATCATTGACGGCGGAAGCTGTGAGGATTCCGAAAATGTTCGTTTGGCGGATCAATGTGATGCCGTGGCGTATGTTGTACATCAGGATGATGCGAATGGGGCGCAAATTCTTAACGCGATGGATACTCTTTCTTATAGCCGGCCCCCCATTGTGGGCGTAGTATTCAATGGAATAGAAGGCGGACTTGG
This sequence comes from uncultured Clostridia bacterium, assembly GCA_937892735.1. Lineage (GTDB taxonomy): Bacteria > Bacillota > Clostridia > Lachnospirales > Bianqueaceae > Faecimorpha. The sequence continues at coordinate 3,904 of CALBGL010000134.1, forward strand.
AAGCTATGGCACAGGGTATGGATATGGAAAATACGGGTATGGGAAGTATGGATACGGAAAATACGGTAAGAGTGGCTACGGCTATGGAGAGTAAGGAAAAATAAATCAAGAGAATGGCGTATTGCGGCGGAAAGTTTCGTGATACGTTTGAAGGGTTTCCTGGCCGGTACGAATGAGTACCGGCATTTTCGTTAGGAAAGGGGGAAGCGGATTTGCAGGAAAAGATTTTGGTAGTGGATGATGAAAAAGAGATTTCGGATCTACTGGAGGTATATTTTTCGAATGAAGGATATCGAGTCTTGAAATGCTACAGTGGAAAAGAGGCTTTAGACGCGATCCAAAAAGAAGGGGACACATTGGATCTGGCGGTATTGGATATCATGCTGCCCGATTTGAGTGGTTTCGATTTATGCTGCCGGATTCGGGAAAAGTATACGTTTCCGATCATCATGTTGACCGCCAGAGGAGAAGATACAGATAAGATCAATGGTTTATCTTTAGGAGCGGATGATTATGTAACGAAACCGTTTAATCCTTTGGAATTGATGGCCAGAGTAAAGGCGCAACTGAGAAGGGTGCAGCGTTATAGTAATCCGCAGCTGGCGGAAGAGGAGAAGGATCAGATTGATTTGGGAGGACTCGTCATCAACCGATCCACGCATGAATGTCTTTTATATGGGAAACAGATCATGCTGACACCGATCGAGTTTAAAATATTGTGGCTTTTGTGCGAAAACAGAGGACAGGTGGTTTCGTCGGAACAGATTTTTGAGCAGGTATGGCAGGAAAAGTACCTGGATTGTAATAAAACGGTAATGGTGCATATCCGCAGACTGCGTGAGAAGCTGGGAGAGCCGGCCAGAAAACCACGCTGGATCAAGACCGTATGGGGAGTAGGATATAAGATTGAAAAGAATTAGAAAAAAACGGTTAGCGGTGGGACAGATCGGAAGATTCCTATTGTATTGCCTGATCTGGAGCGCCCTGTGTGTATTGGCATATTGGGCCTACAGTCGGATGTTTCACGAGCGTATTGTCGTATTACTGTATCAGTATCTTCCGCAAGACGCCTACGACTGGTTATCCGGCATATGGCAGATATTAGCACTTTCCTGCTATTTTGCAGGAATTTTGCTGATCGCGATGCGTCGGATTCTGTTCTGCGCCAGGTACGCGGAGCAGATCAATAAAGATTTAGGGCTGCTGATGCATCCGGAGAAAGAGATTTCTGAGTATCCGGAATCTTTGAAAAGCACAGAAGTCCAGCTGAAGGATATCCAGCATTCTATTTTTCGCAGTGCGCAGATTGCGAAAGAGGCAGAGCAAAGGAAAAATGACCTTGTTGTCTATTTGGCGCATGATCTTAAGACACCGCTGACTTCTATTATCGGGTACCTTTCTTTACTGGACGAAGCGCCCGAACAGGAGGAGAGACTGCGGGAGAAATATATAGGGATTGCATTAAATAAGGCATATCGCCTGGAACAGCTAATTGATGAGTTTTTTGAAATCACTCGGTTTAATCTACAGTCCATTGAATTGTCCTGGTCGGATGTGGACTTGACCATGATGCTGTATCAGATTACAGAAGAATTCTATCCTGCCTTTTCTGCAAAGGGGCTGCAGCTGGATGCAAATATACAGCCGGGCTTGCGGCTCAGAGGGGATGCAGATAAACTGGTTCGTGTTTTTGATAATCTGTTGCGTAATGCCGTGAGTTACAGTTATGAGAAAACAGCGATTCAATTGATAGCGCAGAGTCAGAATGACTATATTCAAATTGTTGTGCGCAATCGGGGAGAGCGAATTCCACCGCAGAAACTGGAACGACTATTTGAAAAGTTCTACCGGGTGGATACTTCAAGAGGAACCGCCAGCGGAGGCGCGGGCCTGGGGCTGGCCATCGCGAAGCAGTTGGTGGAGTTGCATCAGGGAGCGATAGAAGCAAGAAGTTCCGATGCGTATACGGAATTTATAGTACGATTGCCCGGGAAGTCCAGGGCAGAACAAGAGACATCATCGTGAGAGAGGCGCCGCAAGATGCAGGCGCCTCGACGAATTTTACATGGATTTCAACAAAGGATGGTTGCGCGGTATTATAAAATATGGTAAAATAAACATGAATTAAGATTCGAAGATGGGAGGCGCCCGGATCATGCAGGACATGGATGAATACTATATGCGGATAGCCCTGGATCTGGCGGAAAAAGCGGCGCAGGCAGAGGATACGCCAATCGGTGCCATCATCGTATATCAGGATCAGATCATCGGATCCGGGTATAATAAGAGAAACGCTATGGGAGATCCATTGTGTCATGCGGAAATAGAGGCCATACATCAGGCGGCTCAATACATGGGTGATTGGCGGTTGGAAGAGACAACATTGTATGTGACACTGGAACCTTGCCCCATGTGCGCGGGAGCCATCATACAGGCGCGGATTCCGAGGGTTGTGATCGGAGCCATGAATCCGAAGGCGGGATGTGCCGGGTCTGTATTGAATCTCTTGCAGCATCCCGGTTTTAATCATCAGGCAGATGTGATCACCGGCGTATTGCAGGAAGAGAGTGGACAGCTCATGAAGACCTTTTTCGCCAGACTGCGGGAGAGGGACAGAAAGGAGAAACAAGGGGGAGAGCCAGATGGAGAAGTATAGGACAATGGCGGCGATCGACATAGGATCCGCATCGATTCGTTTGAAAGTGATTCAGATTGCGGAAGGAGGCAGTATACAGACATTAGAGAATGTGATACGGTCTCTGGCAATCGGACGGGATACCTTTTCAAAGGGGCGAATCTCTCCGGAGATGGTGGATGAGGTTTGTCAGGTGCTTAGCGGATTTAAGAGAATCATGCGGGAGTATAAGGTCAAGACAAAGCGTGTGGTGGCCACGACAGCGATGCGGGAGGCTTCGAACCAGGATTATGTTCTGGAGCAGATCCGGGTACGAACCGGGTTAAACGTGGAAGTATTATCCCGTTCTGAGGAACGATATCTGACGCGTCAGGCAGCCTTTGCCACGGTGCCGGATTTTCGCAAAAGATCGGCAGAGGGATTATTATATACGCATATTGGATCGGGTACCACGCAGATCGCGGCATATGATCAGGAGGGGCTGTCTTTCAGTCAGAGTACGCAGATGGGGGCGCTGCGCATTCGGCAAATGCTCTCGTCCATAGAAGAACAGACGCTGCGATTCTCACAAGTCATGGAAGAATTCATGATCAGCAATATGGATTTTATTTTACAGAAGGGAGTTCGTCAGCCCTACGCGCATTATCTTATCAGCGGAGATATTGGAGAAAGACTGTACCGGATTTGTACGGGAGAAAAAAGTGAAACAGAATTCGCACGTCTTTCGGTAGAGCAATTTGAGAGGATGTACCAGAAGATTCTGACCATGTCTTCGCGAGAGATTGGAGAGACTTATGAGATGGAGCCGGAACGGGCCGTATTGGTGGTCCCCAGTATGCTGATTGTTCATACATTCTGCGGCATCACGAACGCGAAATGGGTTTCGTTCTCTTTTTCGGGTCTATTGGATGGCGTACTGTGGGAACTTGCGGCGACACAAGAAAATAAACTGCAGCGTATGCAGTCGTTGGAAGATATCCTGTCGTATACGAAAACCATTGCCAAGATGTTTCGGTGTGATATGAAGCATGCGCAGCAGGTCAATGAATATGCCATGATGTTATTTGATGCATTGAGTAAGGCGCATGGTTTGAACGCGCGGCATCGGCTGATGTTACAGATCGCGGTGCTGCTGCATGACAGCGGAAAGTTTCTCAATCTTAATGAACATGCGGATCATTCTGCTATGATTATTCATGCGACAGAGTTTACAGGCATCAGTACCGAAGAGAAGGATATGATTGCCATCATGGTTCGCTTTCATGAGGGCGGAGAAATGTCTGGACAGGATATGGAGTTTATGGGCTTCGGCAGGAAAAACCGGCTTGTATTAGCTAAACTTACGGGGATTCTGCGGCTGGCAAACGCCATGGATTATAGCCATCGAAGGAAACTGAAAAATGTGAAGATGAGTGTTCATGGCAGCCGATTAGTGATTTCTGCCACTGTGCAGCAGGACGCTACACTGGAGAACTGGAAGATTCGGCAGTTCGCAGAGTATATTCAGGATGTTTTTGGACTGCAGCTAGAGTTTAATATAAAGCGAGGAAATTAAGATGACGGTAAATAGTCCTTTCAAGGATCCACAGTATTATATCAGCAGAGAGCTCTCATGGCTGGAATTCAATCAGAGGGTACTGGACGAAGCTCGAGACGCGAAAAATCCTCTCTTGGAGCGTGCGAAGTTTTTATCGATCACATTATCCAATCTGGACGAGTTCTTTATGGTACGTGTAGCTTCGATTAAGGATCAGATTCAGGATGGGTATGATAAGCCAGATCCAGCAGGGCTAACGCCGAAACAGCAAATGAAAAGAATTTCGGAACGTGCCCATGCAATGATGAAGGAAATATATAGTATTTATAATCGTATTCTTCTTCCACAGCTAAAAAAAGAAGGGTTTCATATTGTTGAGGGAAAAGAGTTGACGAAAGAGGATCGGCGGTATTTGCAAGAACTTTTTGAAACCGAAGTATATCCGGTATTAACACCTATGGCCGTGGATCCATCTAGGCCCTTTCCGCTGATTCTCAATAAGAGTCTGAATATTGCGCTGTTTTTGAAGGAGCCTCGCGAGGAGGAGTCTCGCTTTGCGACGGTACAAGTTCCCAGTGTACTCCCGCGTTTGCTGCATTTACCTTCCGAAAATTATATATTGCTGGAAGATGTTATCACGTTGTTTTTGCCGCAGTTATTTCCAGAGTGTAAGATCGAACGTTGGACATATTATCGGATCACGCGCAGCGGAGACTTTAATTTTCAAGAAGAAGAGGCGCATGATCTATTAAAGGAAATGGAACAATCCTTAAAACAGCGCCGAAGAGGCGAGGCTATGCGGCTGGAAATGACGGACAAAGCGGATCAGAAGTTGCTCTCTTATCTGATTGATGCCTTAGAGATTAAGGAAAAAGATCTGTATCTGCATGATGGGCCGATGGATATCGGTTTTATCTCGAAGGTAGGAAAGCTGATGCCGCTCGGGCATCTCATGAAAGCGGATCTGATCCCGCAAAGGCCACAGGATCTCTTAGGGAAAGAGGACTTATTTGCGGCAATTCGTGAACGGGATATCCTGATGCATCATCCGTATGAATCCTTTCAACCGGTCGTGAACTTCATGCAGCAGGCAGCTGAGGATCCTAACGTATTGGCAATTAAGCAGACACTGTATCGAGTCAGTGGTAATTCACCAATTGTACAGGCATTGGAGAAGGCAGCAGAAAATGGAAAACAAGTTACGGTATTGGTTGAAGTGAAGGCTCGGTTCGATGAGGAGAATAATATACAATGGGCGAAGAAATTGGAAAAAGCGGGCTGCCATGTGATATATGGACTGCTGGGACTGAAAACGCATTGTAAGGTGACGATTGTGGTACGGCGAGACGAAGATCGAATTCGTCGATATGTACACATGAGCACAGGAAATTATAACGATGTGACAGCCAGACTGTATACGGATATTGGGTATTTCACGGCCAAGGAGCCTTTTGGAGCCGACGCGTCCGCATTGTTTAATTCCCTGACCGGATATGGGGATCCGCCGACTTTTCGTAAGGTAACAGCGGCGCCCTTGGGACTGCGGAAACAGTTTGTCGGCCTAATTGAGAGAGAAGCGAATCATGCCAGAGCAGGACGAGAAGCGCGAATCGTAGCTAAAATGAATTCGCTCTTGGATCCTGGAATTATTGAGGCATTATACGAGGCATCCGCTGCGGGTGTGAAAATCGATCTGATTGTTCGAGGAATCTGCGCGCTGCGTCCTGGAATTCCGGGGATATCCGAAAATATTCGAGTGCGGAGTATTGTAGGATGGCTTCTGGAGCATAGTCGAATCTATTATTTTTATAATGATGGACATGAAGAATACTATCTATCCAGTGCGGACTGGATGACAAGAAATCTCGATCGGCGTGTGGAGCTGTTGTTTCCGATTGAAGAGCCGCGTTTAATGAATCGACTGCAGGAGATTTTAACAACGCTTCTGGCAGATACGCAAAAGGCGCGTTTGATGGATCGAGATGGAAACTATGTAAAAGTGGATGGCCGGGGAAAGCCGGCGGTAAATAGTCAGGAAACGTTTTACGAGCAAGCTGTTCAAGCGGTGCATGAATACGGTCAAGAGGAGGATTTTGAGATTTTTAAACCGTTGGAAGCGCCGGATGAGGATGAAGAATATAAAGATCAGGAGGAATAGAGATGTCATTGCAGCAGTTATCGGTATTTGTGGAGAATCGGCCAGGCAGTTTGGTATCTGTTTTAAAAACATTGGCGGGCGCGAAGATTGATCTGAATGGTCTGTCGGTGGCGGATACGACAGAATTTGGAGTGCTTCGCTTGATCTTGTCAGATCCGGCTAGAGGCGAGGAGGTTCTTCAGGAGGCGGGGTTTATCGTGAAGGCTACCGATGTATTGGCGATTGATGTAAATGATACGCCGGGAGGCCTGTTTCAGATCGCCGATATGCTCTCTTCTCATGGCTTAAATATTGAATATATGTATGCTTTTGGTACGAAGAAAGATCATCATGCTATGATCATCTTCAAGACAGAAGATAATCGAAAGGCGGCCGATATCTTGAAGGATGGCGGAGTACATGTACTGGATTCGCAAGAAGTCTACGAGAGGCTTTATTCATAAGATGGAGGTGAAAAACGATTCGGGAAAGAAGAAAAGTTTCCGGTGGATATTCAGTGTGATCGGAGAGGTGCTGCTGGTCATTCCGATTGCGATCATTTTATTATTTTTCGGAATGTTCATTCAAGACAGACAATCGGAGCCGGTTCAGGATTCATCGGTTCGAGCGGAAGGTGTGTGGGAGGAGGCAGAGTATCATGATCAGCAGACCCCAATGGGATGCGATGATATTATATATGAAAATGGTATTGGACGGATATAAGGGCCGATACATGTTTCGAAGCCGAATTACTCACAGTCTGCGTGTGACGCAGTGGGCGCAGCGTATTTGGAATGAAGATGGACAAACGGCAGATCCGGAGGTGCTTCTGGCTGCCGCCCTTCTGCATGATATCGGATATTCTGCCAGAGACGGGGAAGACCATGGAGAATGGGGCGCTGGATTTGCAGAGCAGTATCTGCGTAATGAGGGATACGAAGAAGGTTTCGTACAGAAAGTCTGCCATCTGATTCGCTTGCATTCTCATAAGGAGTATCTGAAGATCCCTGAGAAAGCATCTTCTAAGCTGACACCAGAACTGCGGATTTTAATGGAGGCGGATCTTCTCGATGAATGCGGACCTATGGCAATTGTCTTCGATTGTATGGCAGAGGCGCAGGAGGACGAACAAACGTTTGAGAAAACGTACCAGCGGATCTTAAAATCATCTCCGGATTTCTTGGAATGTAACTGGATGATCAGTCCTGCTGCGCGGAGCTATTGGGAAGATCGTCAGGTACTTTTGAGAGATTATTTGAATGCGTATCAGCAAGAACTGTTTCTGACAGAAAAGATGCCGGAAGAATATGAAAAGGCGGCTGTCTATATGATGCATACGATGAAGGGACATGAACTCACGCCGAATCGTCGGGGAATCATCTATCCGTTTCGCAGGCGGGACATGCATATGTTGCGGGTTTTCTATCAGGCTCGCAGGTTATTCAAAGAAGAAAAGGCAAGACAAAAAGACCGGAGGCGGGAATTGAGTCCCTACGGGAAACGTGTGCTTTCTTATGCGGCGTTATTACATGATATTGGATACAGAAAAACAACGGATGGCCTGCTGCATGCAGAAGCTGGCGCCGTAATGGCACTGGAATATATGCGCGGAGAAGGACTGCCAGAGGAACTTTGCCAAGATACGGCGGTGCTTATACGGGCGCATGCGGACAAACGACAACTGACGGAGGGAGAGCAGCCGATTCTACTGCAGCTTTTGATGGAGGCGGATCATCAGGATGAAAGCGGAGCCATGTCTTTGGCATGGGACGCGATGGCCTCCTCGATGGCTGAAGCGGAGATGGATTCTGTTTTTGAGAGACAATTGGACTACGATAAGGCGTTGGAGAGAATGCAGCGCTTTACCGCGAAAATGTTTGGAAATTGTGAGTATAGAACCGCGGCCGGAAAAGAATTATGGCAGCAAAAAGGCCGACTGGTGGATCGTTTTCTGCGTATGTTTCGGTATGATCTAAAGGAATGGGAACCGAATGAATTGTTAGAATCAGAAGGAAGATGGGATCTGTGATGGATAAAGAACCATCCCGGACACAGGGAATGATTGCTGTTGCAGTGACGGGATTGGCATTGGTATGGGTCACTATGGCGCTGATGGGAGAGGCCCCTATTTTCTTCACACTCTTCGGCGTGTGGGTGGGAATTCTTTCTGGAAGAGAGGCATTCCGATATTTTCTACACCATAAAAGACATTCAAAAAACGCTTCGGATCATTGATTCGAGGCGTTTAACCATGTAATTCCATGCAACATGAGGGATTCCGCCATTTGTGCGACGGTAGAAGCCGGAAGAAGCATGCCGTCATCGACCCATTTGCGAATTAGACCGATACAGCCGGAGCTGACAAAAACATAAAAATATTCAATTTCAAAAGGGCTGGCATTCTGATAATATTTGGAATAGGCTTTGACGCAATGTTCTCGTCCAATCTCCAGAAGCTTGCGAACAAACTCTTCTTCTCCGTGATTTCCCAAAATGGCAGAACAGAGATCGGCATTTTCCTGTAGACGCTGAAACACTGCGGTAGTGATCTGCAGAGGATCCGTATTGGCACAAGAGAGCAAAGGCTCTAAAGCACTTTCCAGATTTTTGGTCATCTCGTCTTCGATCTGGTGCAAAAGATCGTACAGATCTTTATAATGCGCATAGAAAGTGCCGCGATGGATACCGGCTTCTTCACATACTTCTTTTACCGTAATATTTTGAACTGGCTTTTTCTTCAGTAAGTCTAAGAATGCGCGACGAATCATGCGTTGGGACATGCGTACCCGGTGATCCAACTTCATTTGTTTCACTTCCTTTTTGCTTTATTATAACGCAAAAGGAAGACAAATGTATGAACTTTTTGAAAAAAATCCGAGATATCAGACATTCTGTGTAGGATTTGTTGGTTATTCGATCATCTGTACAGAATCTGACGATTGCCTACCGAGAGAAAGCCTTGTATAATAGAAGCGGGAGGAGAGGATAAGATGAGAAGAGTTTATATCATCACAGGTGCGAATGGACATCTGGGGAATACGTTGATTCGGATGTTGCGTAAAACAGAAGTGGAAATTCGGGGGCTTCTGCTTCCCACAGAACACTGTAAGGAGAGAGAGAACACTCATTACTTCCATGGGGATGTGCGGGATACAGATACGTTGAGCGCCTTGTTTGAAGGTCTTTCGGATGCAGAGGTCATCGTGATTCATACGGCGGGCATCATTGATATAGCGGGTACAGTATCGAGTCAGATGTATGCGGTCAATGTGGAAGGGACGAGGAATATAGTGAAGCTTTGTCAGGAATATGGCGTGAAGCGATTGGTATATGTGAGTTCTGTGCATGCCATCCCGGAAAAGCGGTGGAGTGTACAGCGAGAAGTAAATCATTTTTCGCCAGAAGAAGTCGTTGGCGGATATGCGAAGACCAAGGCAGAAGCGACACAATTGGTGCTGGATGCGGTTTCAGAAGGGCTGGATGCAGTGGTAGTGCATCCTTCTGGTATTATTGGGCCATATGATCGTTCAGGAAATCATCTGGTTCAGATGATCACGGATTATATTCGCGGAAAGCTCCCAGCCTGTGTTCGAGGGGGGTATGATCTGGTGGACGTACGGGATGTGGCGGCAGGCTGTATTGCCGCAGCGGAGAAGGGACGAACAGGAGAATGCTATATTCTGTCTAACCGGCACTACGAGATTCGAGAGGTGCTTGGTATGGTACGGGAATATGGCGGAGGCAGAAGAGTTCCCACGTTCCCAATCTGGATGGCAAAAGCGGCAGCGCCCCTGCTGGAATGGATCGCTAAGAAACGGCATCGTCGTCCGCTGTATACCAGGTATTCGCTGTATACGCTTCACAGTAATGATAAGTTTTCCCATGAGAAGGCAAGCCGGGAATTGGGTTATCATCCCAGAGATTTAGTACAGACCATTCGAGATACGATTCGTTGGGAACGAGGGCGCAGCATGACAGCGCATTAAGTTCTGGATTTCCCATTTATATTTGACAATGTAACAAGTTTGCTGAGTGCATGTGAACCCCCTCTACTTAACCTATTGAATAAGGTTAGGTAGAGGGGGTTTTTATAGTGTAAAGATGAAGCTGTTGGAACGATAGGTTGTGGTGAAAAGTTCCAAAATCAATCCATCCTCCGGCCGAATGGTTTTACCCGTCAATACAATAGCCTCTTGACTATACTGCATATTCAAAAGTTCTCTTTTTCGTTTGGATATGTTGGTGACGGCCATTTGCACATCGATGGATGCGGTTTTGGGATACCCGTGTTCATGAATAAATTGAGTAGAAGATTGAATTTTTCCGGCATTTTCTGGCAATGACGGAAAAAGGAGTTCCCGCATATACCGGGTATGTATGGCTACGGGCTCCTCATTCACATAACGAAGAAGTGAGATCTTCCAAATGGACTCCTCTGGACCGGCGCCGATGTTTTCATAGATATTGGGATTATATTGAATGGTCCTCGCTTCTATATTTTCGGTATGATAAGGAAGTCCCAGTTCTTCCATCTTGCGGCTGAAACTCATACCGCTGACAAGGGAGAGGGGAACGCGTAAGCGTTTGCCGGAATAAAAACTGCCGCAGCCGCGGATGGAATAGATATAGCCTAATTCCTTCAGACGTTTGTATACGCGGCGAATCTCACTGCGGTTCACACCAAAACGAGCGGCCATCTCATTTTCTGTAGGTATTTTTTGATCTTTTCCGTAGGTTTGCTTACGGATTTCTCGAATCATGATGTCTAAAATTTGCTCCCAGTCGGAGACTGATGGATTGGATTTCATAGGTTTCACCTCCATTCACACATTGTAATCATCCCCGATCCGTATGTCAATATTCAGAGAATGGATTTTACTTTGATTTCACTTGTGAAAAATGGCACCTTTATGGAAACATGGTTCAATAAATACGTACCAAGAAACTGAAAGAAAGCAAAGGAGTAAGAAAATGAGAAAAAAGTTAGCGGTACTTCTGATGTGTATAATGGCATTGGCGTCTTTAGCAGGATGTTCAGAAAGCAACGCGGCAGAGAATCCATATGGGCTTGAGGAATTTGTCATGGTTCTGATCCCAGGGGAAGATTCTGAGAAGGACGTACAGCTTCGAGATGAGATGGCACAGCATATGAGCGAAGCGATCGGGATTCCTGTGACAACATACCGCGCGACGGACTATAACGCGGCAGTAGAGGCAATGCGTACAGGAAAGGCACAGTTAGCGCTTCTGGGTCCTTTTGCCTATGTGACCGCCGTAGAGAGGGCGGGCGCCGAGTGCATATGCGTCACAGCGACAGATGGAGCGACAGGATATTATTCATACATTATAACAAAAGCGGACAGTGAGATTGAGAACATTGAGGACCTGGAAGGGAAAACCTTTGCGTTTGTGGATCCGTCTTCTACTTCTGGCAACGTAGTGCCAAGCAACGAAATCCTGAATGCGATTGACAATCGGATTTCCTTCGATGAGCTGCATGCGGATGGTATGTTCTTTAAATCTGCGACGTTCGCGGGATCACATCCGAGTGCTCTGCAGGCTGTCATACAGGGGAATGTAGATGCCGCGGCAGTATCTTCAAATACGCTGCAGAATCAGATTGATGAAGGTCTGGTATCAGAAGATGAGATCAAAATCATTCATCAGTCTCCGCTGATTCCGGGAAGTCCTTTGGCGATTCAGAAGGATCTTCCGCAGGAACTGAAAGACAAAGTGACAGAGTTCTTGCTGAACTATGATGATGAGGAATACTTTGGCGCACCGAATAAGAATTATGTAGCGATCGAAGACAGTGAATATGACTATATCCGCGAACTGCAGCAGAAGTATAATCTGACAGACTGATTGGAGGATGTTATGGAGGGTATTTTAAGAATAGAGCATCTGCAGAAGTATTATGGCGAGACAAAAGCGGTAGAAGACGTATCCTTCTCCGTGAATAAGGGGGAGCTGGTGGTCATCATCGGCCCCTCCGGAGCTGGCAAGTCCACCGTCCTGCGATGTATCAACCGTATGATTGATCCTACAGATGGCGAGATCTGGTTTGATGGAGCGGACATCGCAAAACTGACAAGGGAGAAGGACTTGAAGATACTACGCCGTCGAATCGGTATGATCTTTCAATCGTTTAATCTGGTATATCGTCTGTCGGTATTTCAGAATGTATTGCATGGACGTCTGGGGTATATGTCGACTATGGACGCGGTACTGGGAAAATACAGCGAAGAGGATAAGAGAAAGGCCTTGGAACTGCTGGATATGATCGGACTCAAGGATATGATCTATAAGCGAGCAGGAGATTTGTCCGGAGGGCAGAAGCAGCGTGTGGGCATAGCCAGAGCGCTGATGCAGGATCCAGCGCTGCTTTTGTGTGATGAGCCTATTGCCTCGTTGGATCCCGCCTCATCGAAGATTATCATGGATCAGATTCAGAAGATGACGAAGGAACGCGAAATTGCCTGCATTGTTAATCTGCATCAGGTAGACGTAGCAAAGACCTATGCAGATCGGATTGTGGGCATTCATAAGGGAGAAGTTGTATTTGACGACGTGCCGGAAAAACTGGATGAGGCGATGATTGAGAAGATCTATGAAATGCCGATTCAGGAACTGACGGTAGGACTTGAGAAAGGAAAGGTGTCTTAAATGCGTGCGGCAGAGAAAAGAATTGCCGTAAGACCCCAGGAGGAAAAGAGAAGAACCTATATGGCGGCGCTCATCATCTTTGTCCTATTCCTGGTATCGACCATCTCGACGGAATACCAGCCATTTGAGCTTTTCGCTAATATGGAAAATTTCTGGGATTTCCTGTTTCAGGATCTGTTGCCGCCCAGGCAGACGGATCCGCAGATGATTGTGGAAGGAGTCATACAGACAGTCAGCATGGCCATCGTGGCAACTCTCTTAGCGGCCGTTCTGTCCATGATTCTAGCGTTCCTGGGAGCTGAGGCCACGTGTCCGTGGAAGCCTCTCAGAAAATTAGTCCGGCTGATTGCCTCCATTCAGCGAAATATTCCAAATATGATTTGGATCTTCATTTTGATTATGGCTTTTGGTATCGGAAATGTCGTAGGCATGCTGGCACTTCTGATTCAGAGTACGGGTTTTATGACAAGAGCTTTTATTGAAACGCTGGATGAGATCGGCGGAGAAAGCCTCGAGGCCATGCATGCCGTAGGGGCGACACGATTCGCTATCATCACGCAAGCACTGATTCCGGCTTGCCTTTCTGGTGTGATTTCATGGATGCTCTATGGCTTAGAGATCAATATTCGATCGTCCAGTCTGGTCGGTGCAGTCGGAGGAGGCGGGATCGGTCTTGTGATGATGGGGTATATTAAACAGTTTCGGTATCATTCTGCCATGGGTACGATTCTTCTGATCGCAGCGATTGTGATTCTGGTGGATATGCTGACGAATTTCCTGAGAAAGAAGGTGCTTGCCTGATGGAAGGTATAGTGGTAGGTGGAAAACAACAAAACATCTTTGGACCGGAACCCGAAGAAAACCAGTCTTCAACGATATTGTTTCATCGAGATGGAAAGATTCGAACTGCGGATCCGGCCAAAAGCAGGGGAATCAAGATTTTTCTGATCCTTTTCCTGATTGTAGGCTGTGGCGCGATGTATACAATGAACCTTGACTGGGCCCAGCTTGCAGGGGGAATCTCACAGATTCCGACGGCGATCGCCAACTTATGTGAAATGGATTTTTATCAGTTTGATGTCACATTTTCCGCTCTGTTCGAGTCTATTGCGGTATCCATCCTGGCGACGATTTATAGTCTGATTCTGGGCATGTTTCTGGCGGTTTTCATGGCGAGGAATATTACGCCGTTTCGCTGGCTCCCGCCGATTCTGTCCGCGTTTTTTACCTTTTTGCGGGCGATTCCGAGTACGATTTGGGTGCTGTTGATTCTGGTATGCGTAGGATTTGGTCCCACGGCAGGCATCATTGGTATGAGCATCTCCAGCATGGCTTTTTTTGCAAAATCCATGTGCCAATGCTTCGAAGAAGTTTCGAATGATACGATCGAAGCCTTGAAAGCGATGGGGGCTGGAAAGATCAAGATTTTCTTCCGGGCGATTCTGCCGTCTGCGTTTACGAGCCTCCTGGCATGGACGTCCATCAATTTCGAAAGTAATTTTGAGTCCTCTATCATCCTGGGTACGGTTGGCGGTGGTGGTATCGGATATGTAGTGTCCAACTGTATGGGACGGTATTCCTATGGGCAGGCCATGGTAGCGATTTTGCTCATGCTGGCGTTTACCTACATCATGGAAATTGGATTTACCGTATTCAAAGAGCATAAAAAGTAAGGGGAAGAAAGAAATGGAAAAGAAGAAATTGTCTCGTATTTTAGAAAAGACGGATGGGGCGATTCTAAAAGGATTGGCGGAACCTCTGATCGAGAAGTATCCGGTACAGGTATTGCGTAAACCCGGTAAGACGATGGTTATGATTCGCATGAAAGAAACGGTTGCGAAAACGGAATTCTATCTGGGGGAACTCCTGGCTTGCGAGGCCATGGTCGAGATGAATCATAGCCGTGGGTTTGCATTGATGGCTGGTGATGATCTGGAGAAGGTATTTTATGGCGCAGTGCTGGATGCTGCCTGCAACATGGAATATCCACAGAAAGAAGAATTGCTGAGGCGTCTTCAGGCTTTAGAAAAGGAGCTGGATGAGAAGGAACAGCGGGAGATCCGCATGCATCAGGCGACAAGAGTACAATTTGAGACATTGGATACGAATTACTAAAAGAAGGGAGAGGAGACCGTGATTACAGATCAGCAATTTCATCTGGTGTTTGATTGTCAGAAGATTTTCAAGGCACTCATGAATGCGTTGGCACGGCCAGGCCAGATTTTTCATACGAAGGAATCGATCGATAAAATAAAAGGGGAACATCCGGCATTATTGGCAGTTGCTTTGACTGTTCTGGATAATCGCTGTGGATTTTATACCCATGGAACCGTCGATTTGGCGGAAGAAGTGCGGGAACAGACACTGGCAAAGGAAACAGATGAAAAGGAAGCGGATTATATACTGATTACATCAGACGCGTTGTCGAGAGAAGAATGTACTGCATTGTTGCAGAATGCGAAAGTGGGAACCCTTCCGGAACCGCACAAGAGCTGTACATTCATTATCGAGGTTGCATCGGTTCAAGATGGGGAAGAGGGAACATTACAGGGACCAGGTATTCAGGGTACACGTACGATTCATCTTCCAGCACAAGCCTGGATGTGGCTGGAGGTAAGAGATACGATGCAGTATGAATTTCCTTGCGGGGTGGACATGTTTTTCGTCACCCCGGCGGGAGAATGGGTGGGAATCCCCAGAACCACGAAAATAGGAGGACGCTAAGATGGGATACGTTGCAGTGACCGGAGGACAGGAAGCCATAGAGGCTTCGATTGAACTCTTGAAAGAGTATCGTGCAAAAGGGCATCAGGAACTGGAGATTCAGGTAGTGCGGGATCGAATGGCGCTTCTGATTGATAGAATCATGTCAGAAGCCGGATTGTATGCGCCGGATTATGCGGCGCTTGCATTGAAGCAGTGTGAGGGCAGTCCGGAAGAGGCCGTTTTTCTGCTGCGTGCATATCGTTCTACACTGCAGAGAAACTATGTCTCCAAGACGGTATCCGGAGAGGATATGCACATTCGAAGACGAATTAGCTCCGCGTTTAAGGATATTCCCGGAGGACAAATGCTGGGGGCCACCTATGATTATGTACATCGACTGCTGGATTTTTCGCTGAAAAATGAAACGGAAGAGGAACTGGAAGCATGGAGAGACTCTTTTGTCCAGTCGCATACCCAGGACGGAAAGGAATATGTGACGTTATCCGATACCGCGCCCCGAGTGCTAGATCTTCTGCGAGCGGAAGGACTCCTGGAGGATGTGGAGGAAGACACATCGGAACCCTGTGATGTGACGATGGAAAAGCTGCCGCTTCCGGCGCCTAGAAGCGCGATCCTGCAAACCCTGACAAGGGCGGATACCGGATTTGTATCCGGACTGGCTTACAGTGATATCCGAGGATTTGGCATGTCCCATCCGACGATCGGGGAGCTTCGGTATGGCAGACTGTCGATTGAGGTCGTCTATCCGCTCGATGCGGAGGAATCCTGGTATGTGGGAGACATCTGTGTGACAGAAGTGGAAGGCTTGATGGGAGAAAGACCGGACAAGAGCGGGATCGGTGTCGGGTATGGCTGTGTCTTTGGACGGAATGATACGAAGGCCATTGCGATGGCCGTGCTGGATCATGCCCTGACGTTGGATATTGACAGTCCGACCAGCGACATGGAGTTTGTCCTCTTGCATGGAGACTGCCTGGAGATGAATGGGTTCATCTCTCATTTGAAACTTCCGCATTATGTAACGTTCCAGTCGAAGCTGGATTCTTTGCGGCATAGAAAGAAGGAGGGAAATTGGAAATGAACCAGAGAGTAGACGAGGTGCAGAGCACAGATTATAATTTCGCGTTTTTAGATGAAGGTTCCAAACGGGAGATCCGACGTTCCGTATTAAAGGCAGTGGCGATACCTGGATATCAGGTGCCATTCGGTTCCCGGGAGCTGCCGATCGGAAGAGGCTGGGGGACTGGCGGGATCCAGCTGACGATGTCGCTGATTGGGCCGAAGGATGTACTCAAAGTCATTGACCAGGGAAACGATGACAGTGTGAATGCGGTCAGCATCAAGAAGCTCATCTGTGCCACGACCGGCGTAGAGACGACAACGGATACGGCGGTGGCAGATATCATTCAGTCCCGGCATAGAATACCCGAAGAACCATTGCGAGAAGATCAGGTACTGGTCTTGCAGGTTCCGAATCCGGAGCCGCTCAGAGGCGTATCCCCGCATGAGGAAGTGACGAGACAGCTCCATGGAGATGCGGAATACACAGGCATCTGGGTCAATCTCTTTGAGCAGCTCCTGAAAAAGGGAACCCCCTTCCGCGGCGCAGCTCATCCGGTGATGGCGAATCATAGATATATCATGAGTCCCAGTCCGATTCCGCGATATGATAATCCCAAGATGAATCAGGCGAAGTGCCTGTATCTTCTGGGCGCAGGCCGTGAGAAGAAAATCTATGCGGTTCCTCCCTATACGGATGTGGAATCTCTGGCATTTGAAGATTATCCCTTCCGCAGAGAGGACATGTCAGGCAGAAAATGCCGGCTCTGCGGTGCGGAAAACGTATATTTCGATGAGATATACGATGCGGAGAAGGGAGAGCATTATTATCAGTGCTCGGATACGGGGTACTGTCAGAAACGGCGCAGACAGCAAGAGGAGCAGGGGGGAAAAGAAGCATGAATCAGAAAAAGCCCATTTTAACAGGACGTAATATCACTGTTCGATTCGGAGAGGGATGCCCATATTGTAAGACACATACCGAACTGGAAAAAGGACGATGCCCCTTCTGTCATACCATCTGGGCAGTGCGGGATGTGAGTTTTAATCTATATCCCGGAGAGATCCTGGGCATTGTCGGAGAGTCCGGATCGGGAAAGAGTACATTGCTGAAAACACTGTATTTCGATGCGCCGGCAACGGCGGGAGATGTCCGCTTAACATTATATCATGAGGGGAAGGACAATATCCTCCACTGCAGCACCCAGAATCAGCGATACCTGAGAAACCATCTGATGGGGATGGTGTATCAGAATCCGATGCTGGGGCTTCGGATGGATCTGTCTTCCGGCGCCAATATTGCGGAAAAGCTGATTGCCGCAGGCAATCGTAATGCGGGAAAGATGATGAAGCGGTGTCATGGACTCCTGCAGCATGTGGAGATTCCGGTAGAGAGAATGAAGGATGCGCCCAAGGTGTTCTCCGGCGGCATGCAGCAGCGTGTACAGATCTCCAAGGCGATCGCGAACAATCCGCCGATTCTGTTTTTGGACGAGGTGACCACCGGGCTGGATCTGAGTGTGCAGGCGAAGGTGCTGGATCTGATCCGGACGATTCAACAGGAACTGGGGATTGCCATGATGATCGTAAGCCATGACTTAGCGGTCATACGCATGATGTCAGATCGCACCATGGTCATGCTGGGCGGCCGAGTGGTGGAGGAAGGCTTGACAGACCAGATCCTGGAAGACCCGCTGCATGAGTATACGCAAACACTGGTCAGTTCATTACTGTAAGGGATAAGAGGAGTAGAATATGGCAAGAACATGGATTTATAACGGGATCATCGTACAGAAGGACCGGGTACTGGAACAGGCATCGCTTCTCATTGACGGAAATCATATTGCCGAGATCCGTGAGGATAATGGCGGATGGGATCAGGATCCGTTTGCGGAAAAGATCGACGCGCAGGGCGCCTATGTGGTTCCGGGCTTCATGGACCTGCATTCGGACCATATCGAGAAAGTGGCGCAGCCAAGACCGCAGAGCCTGATCGATTTTGATATTGCAATACGAGAACAGGAGAAACAATTGGTGTGTCAGGGAATTACCTCGATGTATCACTCCCTAACCATGAACGGCGGTTCGAAAACCTCAAAGGATCTGAAGGCATTGCTTCGTACGCCGGAAAATTACAATAAACTGGTACAGCTGATCCGCAAGCATAACAACGGAGATCATATCATTCGGCATCGTTTTCACTGTCGGTATGATGTGACGAATACACAAGGCTTTGAACAGTTGTTGGAATACATCAAAAACAGCGATATGCAGCTCCTTTCTTTTGTGGATCATACGCCGGGACAGGGACAGTATAAGGATCTGGAATTCTTCAAGAATCATGTCATGGGTTCGGATAAGACTGAAGAAGAAAAAGAGAAGATCCTGAGAAAACGGATGAATACGGCGCGCATCACAGCGCAGCAGATGGAAATGGCAGCGAATCTGGCAGATCAGCTGGGAATTCCGATTGCTTCTCATGATGATGACAGTCTGGAGAAACTGGATTATGTGATGAAGCATCTGCATATTCGGATCTGCGAATTTCCCATCACGATGGAAGTCGCAAAAGAAGCACATCATAGGGGACTGAAGGTTGTAGTGGGCGCGAACAATGTATTGATGGGACGGTCTCATTCCAATAACCTTTCGGCGTTAGATGCGATTCGTGAAGGATGTGCGGATATTCTGGTATCGGACTATTTCCCCGCCTCACTGCTGCATGCGGTATTCAAGATTTATGATATGGGCTTGACAACGCTTCCGGACGCTATTAATATGGTGACGTACAACCCAGCCTGCGCGGTGGGCGTTGCAGATCATCTGGGTTCTCTGGAAGTCGGAAAATGGGCGGATCTTCTGCTGATTCACAGAAGCCAGTCGATGCCGGTTTTGGGCACGGCTTTTGTCGATGGAGATAAGGTCATGGATATCCGATACCGTGAGAAGACGGGAGAACGATATGCGGGATGAACGAATTCAGTTCGGGGGACGATGGATATTGGAGTGTGCACAGCATCTGCAGAAAAAACGCAGTGCCGAATCGATGGCGCTGCGGGAGAAAGAAGGCTGCAGCGATATTGTGACAGATCATGACCTCTGGGTACAGGAGGATTTGATCCGGAATGTCAGTCGCTGTTTTCCCCGGGATCAGGTGATTGGAGAAGAAGAGACGAAACTTTTGGCTCCTCATGAAGGAGAATGGCAGTGGCTCGTTGATCCAATTGATGGGACTGGTAATTATGCGTACCTGGGCAGGGAGTACAGTATTTGTCTGGCGCTTCTGCACTGGGGCAATCCCTATTATGGTTGGGTATATGACGTGACTTCACAGATTCTCTACGATAGCCAGGGGATGCATGGCGTTCGGATATCGGGGCCGGAACGAACCGAACATTGTCTTCTATACATGGGATATAAGACAATGAAGGATCTAACCCAGGAGGGCGTGGATCCCTATACGGTGTGCGGTCAGTTTGCCGGCGTACGCTATGAGGGGTGTGCTTCTTTAGAAATTTGCAGGATCCTGCGAGAGCCAGCCAGAGTCTATCTGAGTTCTCATCTTAAGAGTTGGGATTTCGCGGCGGCTGCCTGTGTCCTTAAGTCGGCGGGAGCTGTGATACGGGCGGTTCCGATAGGAAATGACAGATATTATGTATACGCTTGTAAGAACAAGAAGGTTGCGGAGAGCTGCGAGCAGATGATGCCGATACGTCTGCAGGGAAAGCTGCGAGATGTGGACGCCGCTTTCTGTTTTGAAACGGGAAAGGAAGAGACAAATGGTTAAAGTAGAAAATCTGAGGAAAGAGTTTATCATGCATATACGGAACGACGCGCAAATTGAAGGATTTGAAGGAATCTGCCTGGAGGTAGAAGCAGGTACGTTAACGGCAATCACAGGCCCCAGCGGTTGCGGAAAATCCTCTCTTTTGAAGTGTATTTACCGCACCTATACGCCAACAGGGGGACATGTATGGTACACGAGAGAAAACGGAGAGCCAATCGACTTGGCTACAGCGGAGCCTTGGGAAATCATTGAGCTGCGTAAGCAGGAGATCGGGTATGTTTCACAGTTCTTCAACGTGATCCCGCGTGTATCAGCGATAGATATTCTGGTTCAGACACAAACTTCTCGCGGTGTGGAGGAGAAGGCGGCCCGAGAAAAAGCGGAGGAATATTTAAGCTGCGTGGGCATTTCCAAATCACTCTGGGATATGTATCCGGCAACTTTTAGTGGTGGTGAAAAACAACGACTCAATATCGCGAATGCGTTGATTACAAAGCCTCGCTTCCTACTGCTCGATGAACCGACCGCGTCTTTAGATAAGGTAAGCAAGGAATGGGTCATGAAGCTCATCCTGGATCTGAAGGATCAGGGAACTGCGATGCTTGGTGTTTTCCACGATGAGATTGCGATTCATACACTGGCAGATCAACGTTTCGAGATGCGGGAACGTCATCTGGTGGACATGGATTATAAGATGGATTATGCTTCCGAGGTGCTGGCAGAGGCGATAGGGTAAGAAAGGTAGGATGGGAAATGGTAGACATGCATGTACATTCCTGGTGGTCCGATGGGGACCGGAGTATAAAAGAATTGGTACAAATGGCTGAGGAAAAAGGGATTCAGGGTATTGTGATCTGTGATCATGATACCTTTTCTGGCGCTTCGGAGGTAAAGGAGACGGCATTCGAGACAGGATATCCCGTTTTCCTGGGCATTGAGATCTCCTGTATGGATCCTGTAAGCAGAAAACAGGTGCATATTCTGGGGTATGGCCTGGATGAAGCGGGGCAGCGGAAGATCGATGCGTATTGCCGCCCTATTCGAGAGTCTATGCAGTCTGCCGTGAAAAAAAGCATAGAAGCCTTAGAGAATGCGGGATATCCTGTGACCGTGCCCGAAGTGGAAGCATTGGCGGGGCCTGGCGGAGGGATATATAAGCAGATGGTGATGGAGATTCTGATCCAAAAAGGACGATGTAAAGAGCTGTATGGTTCTTTATATAAAGAATTATTCAAAACCGGCAGGGACGGGCAGCCTCCGATTGCCAGACTCACACCGCAATATGGGGATCCAGTCGAAACCGTCAGGCAGATCCGCATGGCGGGCGGTGCTCCTGTACTGGCACATCCTGGGCAGTATGATAATTTGGATCTCGTGCCGGCACTCGTTCAGGCAGGCCTTTTGGGGATCGAGGCGTATCATCCGAAGAATGACGTGGAGGAACTCAAGAGGGCCGTAGAGCTGGCAGAACAGTACGGGCTGCAGATGACAGGCGGATCGGATTTTCATGGTCGGTTCGGAGAGGGAGAAGTGCTGGGACAGGACTGGGTCCTGCATATGCCGTTTTGAAGTGTAAAAAAAGAAGGGGGGCTCCCTTCTTTTTTCGTTTACTGCTGGCTGAATTTCTCTGCCTGGGACTGGATTAATTCCTGATCCTCAAAATAATCGATACGCATGGCATGCCGCACCTCTTTCAATGTCTGCGCCGCGACTTCACGAGCCGTCTCGCTGCCCTTTTTCAAGATATCATAGACGGCTGGAATGTCTTTTTCGAATTCCTTACGCCGTGCACGAATCGGAGCAAGTTCCGCCTGCATCACCTGATTCAGAAAACGCTTGACTTTCACATCGCCTAAACCACCGCGACGATAATGATCTTTCATCTCGTCCAGATTCTGATAGTCTGAGGAAAATTCTGCAAAATATTCGTCTTTGCAGAAGGCATCCAGATATGTAAAGACTGGATTTCCTTCTACCTGACCCGGGTCAGATACCTTCAGATGGTTCGGATCTGTGTACATGGACATGATCTTCTGACGGACTTCCTCTTCCGGATCGGAAAGATAGATACAGTTGCCCAGAGATTTGCTCATCTTCGCCTTGCCATCGATGCCTGGCAGTCGCAGGCAGGCCTTATTATCCGGCAACAGCACGTCGGGCTCGACCAGGGTATCACCATAGACAGAATTGAACTTGCGGACAATCTCCCGAGTCTGTTCCAGCATGGGCAGCTGATCCTCACCTACGGGAACGGTTGTTGCTTTAAACGCGGTGATATCCGCCGCCTGACTGATCGGATATGTGAAGAATCCAACAGGAATGCTGGCTTCAAAGTTGCGCATCTGGATTTCGGATTTCACCGTAGGATTTCGTTGTAAACGAGAGACCGTGACCAGATTCATATAATAAAAGGAGAGTTCGCACAGCTCCGGAATCTGTGATTGGATGAACAGCGTAGACTTCGATGGATCCAGGCCGCAGGCCAGATAATCCAATGCGACTTCGATGATATTTTGCCGCACTTTTTCCGGATGTTCCGCATTATCCGTCAGTGCCTGCGCGTCTGCGATCATGATAAAAATACGATCATATGCACCAGAATTCTGCAATTCTACGCGGCGTTTTAAAGAACCGACATAGTGTCCGACATGCAGGCGGCCAGTGGGCCGGTCGCCTGTTAAGATGTTTTTTTTCATTAGGGCCTCCCGTTTTATTTTTTATAGAAGATTCTGCATCAGATCCTGACTGCGCTGGATGAAAGCGGTGAGTTCACTGGCTTCCAGCGGACGGCTGGAAATTCGAGCCAGGTCATAGAGCTGAACAGCAATGGTCTTAGAAAGATCCTCATTGGTGGAATCAAGGAGCTTCTGTACGACGGGATTGGCCGCATTCAATACCAGTGTCTCGTCGTTCATAGGAGGCATCATTCCCATTCCGCCGTACATACGCATCATATCCTGCATTCTGCGGCTCTCCTCGGAGACCTCCAGCATGGCGGACACCTTGGGATCCTTCAAGGACTCCAGACGAACCTTCAGTTTATCATTGCCAAGAGCGTCCTTAAAGAGCTTTTCAGCCTTTTCGGTCAATTCCACATCCTCCGCTAAGGAGTCGTCTTTCAGCGCTTCGGACAGATTGGCGTCGACACGGAAGAACTTTACGCCTTCCCGTTTGGATTCTACCTGGGAGATGAACGGCGGATCGATGGTCGTATCCAGTACCAGCACGTCGATATTCTGACCGGAAAGAGCTTCGATATATTGTGCCTGCTGCCGTGCGTCGGTGGTGTAGAATACTTTGTTTTCATGGGTTTCCTTGGCAGCTTCCAGATACTCGTCTAAGGTGACATATTTCTGAGACACGGCGGACTTATAGATAATGCAGCCATTCACGCGCTCCAGAAACTTGTCATTACGCAGGCAGCCATACTTGATGAAAGGATGAATATCCTCCCAATATTTCTCGTAGTCTTCCCGCTGAGAAGTGAAGAGAGATTTCAGCTTATCGGCGACTTTTCGGGTAATGTAATCGGAAATCTTGCGGACATAACCGTCATTCTGCAAGAAGCTTCGAGATACGTTCAGCGGAATATCCGGACAATCGATAGCACCCTTGAGCAAAAGCAAGAATTCAGGAATGACTTCCTTTACGTTATCTGCTACAAAGACCTGATTGCAGTACAGCTTTACCTGTCCTTCGGCGGATTCAAATTCGTTTCCCAGTTTCGGGAAATAAAGGATACCCTGCAAATGGAAGGGGTAATCCATGTTCAAATGAATCCAGAACAAAGGCTCACGATAGTCCATGAAGACCTTATGATAGAATTCTTTATACTCTTCATCGGTGCAGTCCTTCGGATTCTTGGCCCAAAGAGGATGGATATCATTGATGGGCTCCGGCGCTTTTTTCTCCGGTACCGGATCAGAATCCTTACGATTCTTAGCTGCTTCTTCCTCGGCCTTCTTTTCTTCGGCAGGATTGGAAAGGTAGATGGGTACAGGCATGAAAGAACAGTATTTATTCAAGATACTGCGCAGATCCCAAGTATTGAGATACTTCTCGCCATCCTCATTGACGTGAAGGATGATGTCGGTACCACGCTGTGTTCGGGAGCCCTCGTTCATTTCATAGGAAGAACTGCCGTCACAGCTCCACAAAACTGCCTTGGCACCTTCCTGATGCGATAGGGTATGAATCTCTACGAGATTCGCCACCATAAATGCGGAATAGAAACCCAGCCCGAAGTGACCGATAATAGGATCCTCAGACGCGTCTTTATACTTCTCCAAGAACTCGGCAGCGCCGGAGAAAGCAATCTGATTGATATACTTACGCACCTCTTCATCCGTCATACCAATTCCATTATCCGAAATAGTGATCGTCTTGCCTTCCGCATCGATCGTCACATGAACGGAAAATTCCTCCCCTTCAGGCAGCTGCACTTCTCCTAAAGAAGAAAGTTTCTTGATCTTGGCGATCGCGTCCGCCGCGTTGGAAACCAATTCACGAATAAAAATATCCTGATCAGAATACAACCATTTTTTTATAATGGGAAATAGATTTTCACTGTGTATAGACAAACTTCCCTTTTCTTGCATGTCTAAATTGCCTCCTTAATATAATCACAGATTGAAAGCAATCTGCAGACGAGATAGTACCTTGGGAAAATGAGCGTCCCAGAACTGTGCATCACTGCGATCCATGGAGAAGACTCGCATGGATATCCCCCCGGTGACTTTTAAAACTCCATCTTGAAAATGGATCGTCATCAAATAAGATTCCGCACCGATGGAAGTATGACCGTCCAGAAGAGAAACTGGACAAACCAGTACCATTTTCATCAGGGAAGGAGTGCGGCCAGCCTTGATAATGCTTGCCAGGACCTTGCGTACTTCGCTGAACAGAAGTCCTTCCGTCTTACGAGAGGCCCGTTCTGCTTCACTCAGGTACCGAGAGTTTAGGGCGCCTGCGATGGAATACTGCGTGAGCGCAATAACTTCAGCGCCCTGGAAACCCCAATCATCAAAGGTGGGGGTCAGCAACAGCCGGTTCATGAAATCTTTCACATTGGATAGTGTGAGTGTAACCATGGAATACCCCTTTCTCAAATTGTACAGAAAATATTATAGCACGATTGTATGCGCCTAGCAAGGGATTTTCGGCAAAAAAAGAAGGGTGCGGAAGCACCCTTAAAATAAAAGGAAAAGATAAAAAGAAAGTAAGAAAAGAGGAGATATACAAAAATAAGATTATTCAGGATCTTGCGGCTGTTCCACACCTTCCAGAGGATCAATCTCACCCTTGCGGGCCCGTTCTCCGGCTACATAGTTGGTGACATATTCATCAATAGCATCCGCCACCATCTTAGACTGGCGTACAGCCTGTACCACAGTTTTGGCTCCGGTCACAACATCACCGGAAGAAAATACGCCCGGACGGGTGGTACTGCCGTCTTCGTGGGTTTCAACAAGGCCGCGGTTATTGACATCAATACCGCGCGTACTATTCACGATGAGATGACGGGGACCCTGACCGATCGCGATGATGACATTGTCACATAGGAATTCACCCTCCGTACCGGGGATATCATCCCAACTCTTGGTTTCTTCATTCCAGGTGGTTTTGCGATACTTGACAGAATGCTCCGTGATTTCATAAGGTTCTTTCTGGAACTCAAACTGTACTCCGTCAATCTTAGCGAATTCGACTTCACTCGGCAGAGCGGACATATCATCCGGCGAACCGCGGTAGAGTATGGTTACATCCCAGATATTCTGGCGAATCGCACTTCTGGCCGCATCAATAGCTACGTTTCCAGCACCAATGATGCAGAGTTTTTTGCCCAGACGGAAAGAAGAAGGGTCCTTTAGATAGTCGATGGCAAAGTGGACATTGCCCAAAGTCTGGCCTTTGATTCCCAGGGATCGGGGACGCCATACGCCAGTTCCGATGAAAACAGCTTTATAACCGTCATTGAATAAATCATCAATGGTGATGGTGGTTCCTACTAAAATATTGGGACGAATCTTAATTCCCATATGAATCAGCTTTGTGTATAATCTCTCTAGGATATCCTTAGGCAGACGAAAACCAGGAATCCCATACTGTAATACACCACCAATCTTATCATGACTTTCGAACATCGTGATATTATATCCGCGTTTCGCAAGGATTACCGCGATGGTGATACCGGCAGGTCCAGTACCAATGATGGCGACGCGACGACATGGGTCAATAATTCGGGGAGGCGGAACCAATGCATCCAAATATAAATTTGAGATGTAGCGCTCGATTTTACTGAAGTGAACAGGTTCTCCCTTGATCCCCAACACACAATGGCCCTCACACTGATTTTCGTGCGGACATACATAAGCGCATACTAGAGAAAGAGGATTGTTCGAGAAGAGTATCTTGCCTGCCTTCCGTACTTCACCGGATTTCATCAGTGAAATTACCTTAGGAATCGGGGTATGTACAGGACATCCTTCCATACAGCGAGGTTTTTTACAATTTAAACAGCGATTCGCTTCTGCGGTGATGAGATCTGGCATTTTTGACTCCTCCTTCCGGTCGTCATCTTGAACAAATCCAATAAATAAAGTATAGCATAAACGGGGAATTTATACAAGAGTTTTTTGAAAGTTTTTTTGATTTTTATTCCGATTGACTTTATCCGGGTAAAGAGTATAAAATAGAAAGAAAAGAGGAGGTACGTCTGCGATGAATGTGCAGGAGATATGTGGCAAGATTGATCATACGATATTACAGCCGGAGTGTACATGGGAGGAAGTGAGGAAGGTGTGTGAAGAGGCCGTAAAGTATAAAACTGCTACCGCCTGTATTCCACCTTCCTATGTGAGAACCGCCGCCAAATGGAGGAACCAGGAGGAAAATGATTTGAGAATTTGTACGGTTGTCGGTTTTCCTAACGGGTATCAAACTACATCGGTCAAGTGTTTTGAGGCAGAGCAGGTACTTCGGGATGGAGCGGATGAGATAGACATGGTTATTCATATTGGATGGGTGAAAGAGAAAAAATATGCAGAGTTATTGGATGAAATACATAAGATACGTTCTATATGCGGAGAAAAAGTGCTGAAAGTGATTATCGAGACCTGTCTATTAAATGAATATGAGAAAATTAAAATGTGCGACATAGTGTCGGAATCAGGAGCTGACTTCATTAAAACATCGACGGGTTTTTCTAAAGAAGGAGCGACACCAGAAGATGTATCGCTCCTTCGAAAATATGTAAGTCCTTATGTACAAGTAAAGGCTGCTGGCGGTATTCGTTCGATCGCCGACGCAGTGTGGATGTTAGGAGCGGGAGCCGACCGGTTGGGAACCAGTTCTTTAATAAAAGCGATTGTAGGGAAGGCATTATTATAAGAAAAGGAGGCGGAGTATGATGGACATACATCGGGTTTTCTTGATCGTATTGGACAGTTTCGGCGTAGGAGAAACACCAGATGCGGGAGAATATGGAGATATCGGCAGCCATACGCTGCGTACGGTGACTGCCTGTGAGAATCTGAAGATTCCGAATCTGACTCGTATGGGTTTATATCGGATTCCAGACATTGGCTGCCAGTCGAGGAAGATGACAACGGAACTTTGGGGATCCTATGGGAAGATGGCAGAATCTTCTAAGGGAAAGGATACGACTACGGGGCATTGGGAAATCGCGGGACTTGTTTCTCAAGAAGCGATGCCTGTCTTTCCACAGGGCTTTCCGGAGGAGGTTATACAACCTTTTACAGAAGCAACAGGAAGAGGCGTGCTTTGTAACCGACCGTATTCGGGTACGCAGGTGATCGCAGACTTTGGGAAAGAACATATCCGTACAGGGAAATGGATCGTGTATACGTCGGCAGACAGTGTATTCCAGTTGGCTGCGCATGAGAATGTTGTGAGCGTGGAAGAACTATACGAAGCTTGTCGGATAGCCAGAAAGATTCTTCAAGGGCCTTATGGGGTGGGGCGTGTGATTGCAAGACCCTTTGCCGGGGAAGCCCCCTCCTTTTACCGTACGAGCCGTCGGCATGATTTTTCTCTGAAGCCAGGAGGGATGGTTTTGCCCGAACTTCTGCAGATGAATCAGCTGGATACTATCGCTATCGGTAAAATCTATGATATTTTTGCTGGGGTTGGATTTGACGCGCCGCATACCACACAGAACAATGCGGAAGGAATGGCGCTGACGGAGGCTTGTCTAAAGGAAGACTTTTATGGCTTATGCTTCACGAATCTAGTGGATTTTGATATGCTGTACGGGCATCGAAACGATCCGACAGGATATGCCGGAGCACTGACGGAGTTTGATCAATGGTTGGGCGATTTTCTGCCTCGGCTGGGAGAAAGAGACTGCCTGGTTATCACGGCAGATCATGGTTGTGATCCGGGAACCCCAAGCACGGATCACAGCCGGGAATATGTGCCGGTATGTATTTATTCCAAACAGCTGCCGCCGCGGCCGATCGGAATACGAAAGAGTTTTGCCGATCTGGGACGAACGATCGCTGCCTGGTTTGGAATTTCAGAAGGAATCCAAGGCGAATCTTTTGCGGAGATATGGTCATGAGAGAACAGGAATTGCTGAAGAAAGCAGAAGAGGCCAGTCAGCACGCATATGCGCCCTATTCACATTTTCAGGTGGGGGCTGCGCTACTGTGCGCGGACGGGAATATCTATACAGGATGTAATGTGGAAAATGCCTCTTACGGGCTTTGTATGTGCGCGGAGCGGGTAGCGATTGGAAAAGCGGTATCGGAGGGGAAGTGCCGGATTGATAAGATCGCGATCGTGGGACGAGAAGAAGGCAGTACGTTTCGGTCTATTTGTTCTCCATGCGGCGCTTGCAGACAAGTGATTGCTGAGTTTTCTGACGAGAATACGAGAGTGATTACCGGAAACAGTAACGGAGAGTGGAAAGAATGGTCGGTGCAAGAGATGCTGCCGGCAGCTTTTGAAATGGAGGAGTCCAATGAGAGCCTATGATCTGTTGGAAAAGAAGAAAAAAGGAGAAGAACTGAGTCAGGAAGAACTTCGATTTCTAATCGACGGATATGTACAGGAAGAAATACCGGATTATCAGATGGCAGCGATGCTGATGGCTGTCTGCCTGCGAGGTATGACCGATCAGGAAACAGAAACGATGACGCAGATCATGCGCTCGTCCGGCGCGCAGGTAGATCTTGCGGGAATAGAAGGTACTACTGTAGATAAGCATAGCACCGGGGGCGTAGGCGATAAGACAACGTTGATTTTGGCCCCGGCCATAGCAGCATTAGGAGGCCGGGTGATGAAGATGAGCGGCCGAGGACTGGGATATACAGGAGGAACGATTGATAAACTGGAATCGATTCCGGGATTTCGGACAGCCTTATCAATAGAGGAGGCTGTGACACAGGTCAATCAGATCGGGGTATGCATCATAGGACAGAGCGAAGATCTGGCGCCTGCGGATAAAAAAATCTATGCGCTGCGGGACCTGACCGCAACGGTGGACAGTGTGCCTTTAATTGCGGCCAGCATTATGAGTAAGAAGCTGGCGGTGGGAAATCAAGGGATTGTACTGGATGTGACCTATGGCAGCGGCGCGTTTATGAAAACACCCGAGGCAGCTGTCCAGTTGGCGCAGAAGATGATCCATATCGGCCGCGGCGCGGGGCGCAAGATGGCGGCGGTAATCAGCAGCATGGAGATTCCGCTGGGACATTACGTAGGAAATTTGTGTGAGATCCGGGAGGCTATCGATATGCTATGTGGGAGAGGCCCGGAGGATTTGATAACAGTCTGTGCAGAATTGGGAAGCGCGATGTGGTCTCTATGCTGTGACAAGGATAGGGAGACTTGCAGGAAAGAGTTTCTCGGTGTATTGCAGAATGGGAGGGCCTTTGAGAAGTTCCAGCAAATGGTTCGTGCGCAAGGAGGAGATCTGGATGCGGCCTTGGAGCAAAAGGCAAAGTATACACAGGAGATTTGCGCGTGGAAAAGCGGATTTGTAACACATATGGATACAGAGAAGATCGGGACCGCGGTCATGACGCTGGGGGCTGGAAGAAAGCGTAAGGAAGATTCGATTGATCCATTAGCAGGACTTTTTGTATCTCATAAGACCGGGGAATATATCGAAGAAGGAGAACTTCTTTTTCGAATGGAAGCCAGCAATGGGGAACGGTTTGTGTCAGCGGCGGAGATTCTTCGCGGCGCGGTGACTATTGAGAAAGATCCGGTATGTACGCCGTCGCTCCTATATGAGATTCTGCATTGACAAAAAACGGGGTGTATGCTATATTGGATAAGCTTATGCTACTAAAGAAAGGCGGGGACTTTCATGCACAGGTGTCCGATGTGCGGAAACGAGAATGAGGAGGATGCAAAGGTCTGTTCGCAGTGTGGCAGAAACCTGAAGGAACAGGAAGCGGATGTGGAGGAAGTCAGCGATTTGCCGGCAGAAGATTGGATAGAGACAGCGGAAGCGTCCACGAGAGCGCTCCAGATTCTGAAAAGGAGCGCGGGATCGACTGTACTGCATATAGCGATCTTTCTGTATATGTTGATGGTTATCTATAATATCGCTTCCCTGGTTCTTGACGAGATGATCTTCTTCAAAATTATCATGTTGGCGCAGCGAATCATGGAAGAAACGATGGCACTTCCGGCGGGGATTCTGAGCGAGATATCCGAGAAGGTGTTCTCGGTTTCCAATTTTGCAGCGCTTTTCATCCTATTGCCAGAAGTGCTTTGTTTTCTTGGAATGGTGATGTATACAATGTCAGCTTCGCGTATAACCGAACCGAGCAAAGATACGGGCGGGTTGACGCTGATTCAAGCTGCGGTTTTCATAGAACTCTTTTTTTATCTGACCATTGGATTTGTGATTATGGGAATTTTTGCAGTTAGTATGATAAGAGAATGGGAAATGGGAGTCCTGAATCCAGAAAGTTTAACGGTGTATCTGGTATT
Source organism: uncultured Clostridia bacterium (assembly GCA_937892735.1). Taxonomy (GTDB): domain Bacteria; phylum Bacillota; class Clostridia; order Lachnospirales; family Bianqueaceae; genus Faecimorpha. The sequence goes on from CALBGL010000134.1 coordinate 35,420, forward strand.
GCTCGGCGCAGCACTGGTTGTGATTTTAATGGTGCTGTTTTACGAGATCGGGGTGATTCGAACGATTCGAAGTCTGAAATGTACGATACGTACGGGAAATCCGAATGATGATATATCTGGATACGTTATTTTCATGAATTTTGTGATGAGCTCTGTGGTTCTTGTTTTTTCATTTCTGATGATTCCGTATACAGAGGTGGAGGGTTTTATCGTATCTGCTGTGGGAACGCTGGTCACCATTTTGCTCACAAGCGGGCTGATCTGGTATCGAAAAAAGATGCGGCAGATCGTTGGCAGAATCTAAAAGAATGGTTTGTTGTCGGTTTTGCGCTTCGGTGCGGAAACCGACAATTTTTATAAGAAAAGAGAGCGCTGAAAAAAATGAAAAAGGCTGCAAGATTTTCCGATTTTCGTTGTATAGGTTATTGTGGAAAGGAAGAAAACCAATGCGGGATGAAAGGATCGTCGCTCTTTTAAGGAAAAAGAGTGAGAGGGGGCTCCGCGCTTTGGCGGAGAAGTATGGCCGCCTGTTGCACTATGTTGCATCAGGAATATTGCGCAATCGTCCGGAGGATGTGGAGGAATGCCTGAATGATGTGTACCTGCATATCTGGGCGCATGCGGAAACCTTTGATTTTGAGAAAGCATCCTTGCCCACATATCTGAAGGTTCTCACCAGAAATGCCTCGATTAACAGACTGAAATGGCTGCAAAGGCGAGAAGGCACGGGGTGGGATCTCGAAGACTGGGAAAGTATTGAGATGTATGCGGATGAGCGTCAGGACGTGGAAAGAACGGTACTGGGCAGAGAGGATGTCCGCAAGCTGGAGAGGATGATCGAGGAGATGGAGGCGTTGGATCGAGAGATCTTGCTGCGCCGGTATTTCTATCTGCAATCTTCCAGAGAGATTTCACAGTATACAGGGATGAGTATATCCGCCATTGACAGCCGGTTAAGCAGGCTGCGGGCGCGGATTCGAAAAGAATTTAAGGAGTAGAAAATGGACGAGAAAAAAATGATTGACCTGTTAGGCCTGATCCAGCCTGGGTTACTGGAGGATCATATCGCGGAACGGGATTATCAAACCGTAAAAAAATGTATCCGCAAGCTGAAACATGCGCATCGTTGGCCCTGGATTACCTGTTTGGCCGCGGGAGGCGCGCTGGTTGCGGCAGGTGGCGCTATCCTGGCCAGGTATCTGGTCATTCTGCGTAAAGCGTCTCGGCGTATGGTATAGAGATGTGATGAGAGTACCGCAGGGTACGGTATGTTATCATGTATGTTTGAGGAGGATTCTGATGAAGACACGAGTGAATGAATTGTTGGGAATTACCTATCCGATTATTCAAGGAGGTATGGCTTGGGTGGCGGAACACCATCTGGCGGGGGCTGTGTCCGCTGCGGGAGGCCTTGGCCTGATTGGCGCGGCCAGCGCACCAGCGGAGTGGGTGAGGAGCGAAATCCGTAAGGTCAGAGAAATGACCGATCGCCCCTTTGGCGTCAATATCATGCTGATGAGTCCCTATGCGGCAGAAGTGGCGCAGGTGGTGGCGGAGGAAAAGGTTCCGGTCGTGACGACAGGAGCGGGAAATCCGGAGCCTTTTATGCCGATGTGGAAGGAAACGGGAGTCAAAGTGATTCCTGTTATCGCGTCGGTTTCTCTGGCAAGACGCATGGAACGGCTGGGAGCTGATGCGGTTGTCGCAGAAGGCTGTGAATCCGGCGGACATATTGGGG
>CALBGL010000135.1 GCA_937892735.1 uncultured Clostridia bacterium
TAGTATCATCGAAAACCCGGTTTTTGGGTCTCCGTGGCCTAGAAAAAGCCCCAGGTGATGATACCCCGCGAGGCATAGTATCATCGAAAACCCGGTTTTTGGGTCTCCGTGGCCTAGAAAAAGCCCCAGGTGATGATACCCCGCGAGGCATAGTATCATCGAAAACCCGGTTTTTGGGTCTCCGTGGCCTAGAAAAAGCCCCAGGCGATGATACCCTGCGAGGCATAGTATCATCGAAAACCCGGTTTTTGGGTCTCCGCGGCCTCAAAAATGCCCCAGGTGATGATACCCTGCGAGGCATAGTATCATCGAAAACCCGGTTTTTGGGTCTCCGTGGCCTAGAAAATGCCCCAGGTGATGATACCCCGCGAGGCATAGTATCATCGAAATCTCGGATTCTGCGTCTTATGGTTTCAAAGGCATTTACAACAATGACATAAAAAAGAGGCTACCATTGCGGTAGCCCCTTTCGTATTGAATATTAGAAATATCTCTTCAGCAGACCCTGGAATGCACAGCCATGTCTTGCCTCATCCTTACACATCTCATGTACGGTATCATGTACAGCATCATAACCCAACTGCTTAGCCAGAGTTGCCAGATCCTTTTTACCCTGGGTAGCACCGTGCTCAGCCTCTACACGTAGTTCCAGATTCTTCTTGGTGGAAGGAGTAACCACTTCACCCAAAAGCTCCGCAAATTTTGCGGCATGCTCAGCTTCTTCGAAAGCAATTCTCTTATATGCTTCAGCAACCTCTGGATAACCTTCGCGATCTGCCTGACGGCTCATAGCCAGATACATGCCTACTTCGCTGCATTCGCCATTGAAGTTTTCGCGCAGACCCTCTACAACACGTGGATCCAGATCTTTAGCAATACCTACGCGATGCTCATCCGCCCAAACCTTTTCAGCGGACTCATCCACCAGCTTGAATTTCTCCGCGGGAGCCTTGCACTGAGGACACTGTGCGGGAGCAGCATCGCCTTCATGAACATAACCACAAACAGTACATACATACTTTGCCATTTGAAAATCCTCCTAAACAAGAATTATTCTCAACTAATAGTAGTTGTTGATTTTATTATAGCAGTATAAGAGGCTAATGTCAAGAGAATTTTGAAAAAAATTTGCGAAGTTCAGATGCTTGTTTTCAGAAAGGGATTGGGGTATAATAGGCGTGGCATGACAGTTTCTTAGCGTTGTAGTATATGAGCCACGCCCTGAGTTTGCCGCCAAGGGGCGTCAAACTCCGAAGCAGCCTGAATAGGCCAGAAAAGCGATTTATATCATGGGAACTGAGCCGCGCGGAGTGCTTTGAGAGGCTCCAGTAGTCATATTCGAATCGGAATGAGAAGTGGAATAAAATCAGGAAAGGATGGATGGGGATGCAGACGCATATCACAAAAGTTGCGATTATTGGCGCGGGTGCAGTTGGCGCGACCGTAGCGTTTAGTCTAGTGGTCAAAGGAGTCGCGGCAGAGATTGCCCTAGTAGATTTGAAAAAAGAAAAGGCTATGGGAGAGATGCTGGATCTGGCGCATAGCATGGATTTTCAGCGGCGAAATGTGCGGGTAAGCTATGGTGGATATGAAGCCTGCAGGGATGCGGATATTGTGATCATTACGGCAGCGGTGCCTTATAATGGAGAGACAGATCGGATGCAGATGCTCGATCGTACGGCAAAGATCATGCGCAATATTGTTCCGGCCATCATGGAGAGTGGATTTGATGGAATCTTCATCGTGGTGTCGAATCCTGTTGATGTGATTTCTTATCTTGTCAAAGAGCTATCCGGATTGCCGAAAAGCCGGGTCATCGGCACAGGAACGATTCTGGAATCGGCGCGGTTAAAGCAGGAGATCGGACAGATTCTAAATATGGATCCACGCAGCGTGGATGCCTATGTAATGGGAGAACATGGGAATTCCATGATGATTCCCTGGAGTCATGTGCGCGCAGGAGGCAAGCCATTTCTGGACGTGATGGCAGATAACCCGCAGATTTTTCAGGATATCAGTCTGGATGATCTAACGGAAAAGACAAAACGAGCCGGAAACGTAGTACTGGCGGCAAAGGGTAATACACAGTATGGGATTGCCGGCGCTGTCACAGGTATCGTGACTTCTATTTTGCAAAACGACAATAAGCTGTATCCGATTTCCGTATATTTGGAAGGCGAGTATGGATTGAAGGATTTGTACTGCGGAGTTCCGGCGACGTTGGGACGAGAAGGAATTCTGGATATCGGAGAATATCATCTTTTGCCGGAAGAGATGGATCGATTGCATGACTCTGCGGCGCAGATTTGTCGCGGAATCGAGAGATTAGGAATGAAGAGGTAAAGGGATGGACAGCAAACAGGAAGCGAAACGACAATATATGACAACGGCACCGGTACGAGGACTGGTGCTGCGGATGGCTGTCCCCACGATTATCAGCATGCTGATCACAAACATCTATAATATGGCAGATACCTTTTTCGTGGGGCAACTCGGGACGAGCGCGACAGCGGCAGTGGGAGTGGTTTTTCCGCTGATGTCGGTCATACAGACCTTTGGATTTTTCTTCGGCCATGGGTCGGGAAACTACATATCGAGAGCCATGGGCAGCCAAAAGATGGAGGATGCGGAGCAGATGGCGGTGACTGGCTTCGGATCTTCTTTCCTATTCGGAGTTATCCTGATGATTCTGGGATTACTCTTTCAGGATCCTTTGGCAAGGCTTTTGGGCTCTACGGATACGATTTTTCCGTATGCAAAAGAATACCTGTGCGTAATTCTGCTGGGGGCTCCTTTTATGGCATCTTCTCTGACGCTGAACAATCAGCTGCGCTTTCAGGGCAGCGCCTTTTTCGGCATGATTGGTATTACCACAGGGGGTATCCTCAATATCTTTCTGGATCCGCTTTTCATATTCGTGTTGGATATGGGAATCAGCGGTGCCGCCTGGGCAACCGTTATCAGTCAGATGATCAGTTTTCTGATTATGCTCATGATGACGCGTGCCGGCGGAAATATCCGAATTCGTTTGAAGAAATATAGTTTAAAACGATCTTTTTGGAAGGAAATTGTGCGTGGTGGAACACCGTCTTTATGCCGACAGGGATTAGCCAGTGTGGCCACGATCTGTCTGAATCTGGTGGCCGGGCCCTATGGAGATGCTGCGATTGCGGCGATGTCTATTGTCTCCCGGATCATGAATTTTGCCAGCTCTGCGCTGATTGGTCTGGGACAGGGATTCCAGCCGGTCTGCGGTTTTAACTACGGTGCGGGGTTATATCAGCGAGTGAAAGACGCCTTTTGGTTTTGTGTCAAGGTGGGCAGTGTGGCGGCGCTCGTGTTCGCAGTGATAGGCTTTTGCTTTTCCGGAAGTCTCGTGGAGGTCTTCCGGAAAGGAGATGCGGATGTGATCCGTATTGGAGCGGAGGCCATGCGTTTTCAGTGTATTACCTTCCCATTCACAGCATGGGTCACGATCAGCAATATGATGATGCAGAATCTGGGAATGGTATTCAAGGCATCCTATTTGTCGATGGCCAGGCAGGGCCTCTTCTTCATCCCGCTGGTATTTCTGCTGAACCTGTGCCTGGGCCTTATGGGCATCGAACTCGCGCAGCCCGTGTCTGATCTGATCACGTTTGCAAGTTCTATTCCATTGCAGCTTGGGGTTCTGCGTGGACTGGAGCGCAAAGCATGACAGAACTATATATCGCGAGGGTAGACGAGCTGCTCGATGAGAGAATCCGGCAACGCTATCTGCCGACAGTCAGCAGGGCGCGGCAGGAGAAGGTGAAGAGACGGCGAGGCGAGGCGGGTCAGGCGGCCAGCCTGGGAGCCGGCATGCTGCTTCGATGGGCCTTGCATCGGAGAAATATCTTGGAAGATGAAACTGTAACGGACGAATGGGGCAAACCCTGGGTTAAGGCATGCCCCTCGCTGTATATGAGCCTTTCTCACTCGGGAGACTATGTTGTATGCGCCCTTGGCGACCAGTCGTTGGGAGTGGATATCCAGAAGATTGGTCCTGTTCGGGAGAGCGTACTTCAAAAGTGCTACAGTGAAGAGGAACAGCGGATCATACAGCAAGTCCAGGGTCGGGATAAAGAACGTTTTTTTGCGTGGATTTGGGCGCAGAAAGAGAGCTATATGAAGGCGGTGGGCAAAGGCTTGGCAATCCCTATGAAAGCCTTTCGCATCTGTTATTCCCAAATGATCATTGACAGCGATACACGCTGGATGCTAAGAACATGGTCGCCGCCAGGACATGAATTAGCTTTTTGCGGGACAGAGCTGCCGCAAGAGCTGGAAAGGGTATCGTGGAATGAATACGAATCAATATGCTAAAACCTATGAACAGGAAGCGTATGCTTTGTTAAAGACGCTGGCAGCCATTCCGGCGCCGTCAAATCATGAGGAGAAGCGGGCGGCTTTCTGCCTGGAATGGCTGCAGAATCAGGGCGTATCGCAGGCGTATATGGATGAAGCGCAGAATGTCGTGATTCCTTTTGGGGTCACACAGGAGAATCCGGTGGCGGTCGTCATGGCGCATATGGACGTGGTGTTTGAAGATCAGGAAGTATTGCCGGTTCGCGAAGAGGAGGAACGGCTCTATGCACCGGGCGTGGGAGATGATACGGCTAATCTGGCTGTGCTTCTCATGGCGGCGCGGTATCTTGCACAAAGTCACGCGGCGCCCCGAGATATGGGCGTGCTTTTGGTGTGCAATACCGGCGAGGAAGGACTGGGAAATCTGCGCGGCAGCCGGCATATCGCAGAGACCTACGGCAGCCGTATTCAGGAATTCACATCGCTGGATGGATCCCTCACGGGACTCGTGACAAGGGCCGTGGGGTCGAAGCGGTTTCGTGTGGAAATTTGTACAGAAGGCGGGCATTCCTATGGGAACTTCGGCAATCGAAATGCCATCGCCTATATGGCCTCGCTGATCCAGTCCCTGTATGCCATGAAAGTGCCGAATCATGGACGAACGACCTTCAATGTGGGCCGGATTCAGGGCGGAACCTCGGTCAACAGTATTGCGCAGCAGTGTGAGATGCTGTATGAGTTTCGTTCAGATTCGGAGGAGGATCTTCGGATCATGGAGGAACACTTTCATAAGGCCATCGAATATTATAGCGCGAAGGGAATACGGATCGAGGTGAAGCTCTTGGGAGAACGTCCATGCGGCATAGCTGTGGATCCGACGCGCCAGAGACTCTTCACCAAACGCTGCCAGGATATGATGAGCCGGTATAACGGCGGGATCCGTCCGCAGGAAAAAGCAGGGTCTACAGACTGCAATATTCCGCTTTCATTGGGAATCCCCAGCGTCTGTTTCGGCTGCTATACAGGACAGGGAGCGCATACGCGGGAGGAATTTGTGGAGCGAAAAAGTCTGCTGCCCGGCCTGAAACTGGGGCTGGAATGGATCTGCAGTTATTTCACTTTTTTAGAAAGGAATCATAAGGTATGAAGCAATGGGACGCGATTGGATTTGATTTGGACGGAACGCTGTGGGATTCCACGCAGACCGTGGTGAAATCATGGAGTAAAGTATGCCGGGAAGATCCTCGTGTAAAAAAAATCCCGGATGCAAAAGACATTCAGGGGATCATGGGGCTGACGTTAGAGAAAATCGCGAAGCGATTCTTTCCCTATCTATCGTTAAAGGAAGGACTAGAGATTTTGGATCGCTGCGCGCAGGATGAGGTAGGGCTCATTCTGGAGGAGGGCGGCAGATTATTTGATGGTTTGGAAGCGGTATTGCGGGAAGTCAGCGCCCGGTATCCTCTTTTTATCGTCAGCAATTGCCATATGGGCTATATTGAGGCATTTCTCACACACCATCGGCTCCGGCAGGATTTTTGTGATACGGAAAATCATGGGCATACGGGACTATCAAAGGGCAGAAATATCCGTTTGGTGATGGAACGCCATCATTGGGATCATATTGTATATCTGGGGGATACCCAGGGGGATTATGAGGCGGCCCAGGAGGCTCAGGTTTCGTTTTTGCACGCGGCTTATGGATTTGGAACAATCCATGGTTCGGTTCCTGCGATCACGGACATACGGGATCTGCCTCGGTGGTTACAACAAGAAGAATAAAGTTATCCACGGATCTTGCGGCGTAAAGCCCGCAGGATCTTTTTTTCTAGACGGCTTACCTGTACCTGGTTCTTATGCAGTATGGCAGCGGTTTGGGTCTGGGTAAGCCCCTGATAGTATCGCAGATGGATCAGTCTCTGCTCTTCAACTGGCAGGGAGGAGAGGCTGGTGGCAAGGTCTAAACGCGTCTCGGTGGAAGGACCGGTTTCCGGCTGCGGGATCGTATCTTTCAAGCTGTGTTCTTCATCTCCAGGAAGCGGCGCGTCAATGGAGGAAACGGGGGTGGTTAGGGATAGAGCCAGAAGAATTTTTTCAGTGGAAACTTTTAATGCCATGGCGAGTTCCTGAATGGAGGGCGGACGCCCATGCTCTGCTTCAAAGGTTTGCTGGTACCGGTGGATGGTACCGCAGAGGCGTCCTGTCTCTCGGCTGCAGTGAATCTGACGATCTTCTCGGAGACAGCGGCGGATTTCACCGGCAATATAGGGAACGGCAAAGGTGGAGAAACGAGTTCCTCTGGCGGGATCAAAGCGATCTACCGCCTGAATCAAGCCGATCTGTCCCCATTGGATGAGATCTTCCAAGTCAGTTTGTCCATTCTTAAGGCGCAACGCGACCATACGGACGAGCCCCGCGTGTGCGGCAATCTTCTGTTCCCGCGTTAGATGGTCATCCACAGACACATCTCTTATCGTTTCGGATTTAGCACTCTCCATTTGTAAGATCCTGGGAAGGCGGAAGAATCTTTTTACGCATGGTGACAATGGTACCGCCGCCGGGAACGGAAGTGACCTCCACAGAATCCATAAAACTCTGCATAAGCGTGAATCCGAGTCCGGAACGCTCCAGATCTGGACGGGATGTATATAGGGCTTCCATGGCCTTGGGGACATCCTCCATGCCTATGCCGTGATCTTCGATAGAAACCGTCAGAAGACGATCATGAAGGCAGCCTCGCATCCAGATCGTACCGGACTGCTGATCATAGCCATGGATGATTGCGTTGGTGACAGCTTCTGAAATTGCGGTTCGAATATCTTCCAATTCCTGCAGCGTGGGATCTAGCCGGGCCGCAAAAGCGCAGACGACAGCGCGGGCAAAGGCTTCGTTTTCGGAAGAACTATCAAATTCCAGATGAAAAAATGGATCCATGGTTTATTCTCCTTTCGTCAAGGCAAGGGCTGCCTCAAAATTGGGCGCTTCTTCAAGGATACGATACAGACCGGCCATTGAGAAGATCGAATGCAGCCTGGGAGAGACATGGATGAGAATCACTTTGCCGCCAAGGAGAGAAGCTTTCTGCCAGCGCCCCATGATGAGTCCTATGGCGGAACTGTCCATGAAATTCAATCCTGAAAAATCAAACACCATATGCAGGGCATGACTCTGGTCATATAATTCGTCGATACGTCCGCGGGCAGATTGACAATAGTGGTGATCCAATTCGCCAATCACATGGATCAGAAGAATGTTATCTTTAGATTCCATGCGCAGAGAATGATCCGCATAAAAAGACATGATAATACCTCCTGGGAAAAATAGGGATTCCTTAGCATGTAGTCTAATACGGGACAGAGAAAAAGGCAAGAAAAATCGTTCGACAAATTTTTCCGGATGAATAGGCGCATAATCTCTGAAGACTCTGACACAATATGCATGGATGAGCGTTTTATGGAGGAGGAAGAGCATGGAAATCCTATATTTTAAGGCACCACGCATCGTAAACATTGTGCAGAAAAGACGTATCACAGTGAGTGATCTGGGAGAACTGCAGGGAAAACCGGAACTGGTACATCAGGCCAAGTCTTTGGAAGTTACCCATGTCAAAAAACAGGAAAAGCAGAGAATCCTTATAAGCATTATGGATGTGATCCAGACGGTACAGAAGAATCTGAAGGATACATGCGTAGTGAACATCGGATCTGCCGATATTATCCTCTCGTTTCAACCGCAAAAGGAGGTACAGATCGCAAAATGGAAAAGCCTTTTGAAAACAGGACTTATATGCGGGCTGCTGTTTCTGGGCGCCATGTTTGCGATCATGACCTTTCATACGGATGCAGGGGTTCCCGACGTGTTTATGGAGGTACATCGGATCTTTACAGGAGAAGAAAATGCACGGCCTTTCTGGCTGATCGGATCCTATGCGATAGGAATTTCCGTGGGAATCACCGTGTTCTTCAATCATTTTTCGAAGAAGAAACTTTCCGACGATCCGACACCGGTCGAGGTAGAATTTGCGGACTATGAAAAGAAAGTAGAAGACTGCCTGCAAGAGATGCTTTCGGACGATGCGAATTTCGGACAAGGGAAACTTTCCGGAAGTACGGAGGAGGCAGATTCATGATCGTGCTGGCGGAGATGATCGTGGGACTCGCATGCGGCCTGACAGTCGCGGCGTATTTGCGGTCATCGTGATCGTGGGGTTGGTTCCCAGGATGGCGCAGATGAGCGGAGGATCTAAGTCGATCATGCTTTTCGAAAACTGTATCGCGGGAGGGATCACAACAGGAGCCTGGCATCTGCTCTTTCCGTTGAATCTTCCATTTATCGGTCTTTTGGGAGATGTTGTGGTAGGCGCTTTCTGGGGAATATTTGTAGGATGCCTCGCAGTTGCGATTGCGGAGGTTTTGGATGTGATACCGATCTTATGCCGCAGAAGTAAGATGACCAGGTATCTTCCCTGGCTCTTGCTATCGATTAGCCTGGGGAAGACAGCGGGCACGTTTTTGTATTTTCTATGGCCCTCCATGGCACAATATCATTAAGGAGGATGAGGATATGAATATGACAGAACAGGGAAAACAGGATTACAGACTGCGGGTATCCGAGGTATGTCCCCAGACGAACCTTCTCAGTGGCTGTGCGAAGGCGTTTCTGGTAGGCGGCAGTATCTGTGTACTGGGACAGTTATTGCTGAATTTTTATCAGAATATGGGGATGGACATGCAGACCGCCTCGACCTGGGTCAGTGTGACGCTCATTTTTTTCAGCGCCATCACAACGGGTTTAGGCTGGTATGATAATCTGGGAAAATTTGCCGGAGCCGGTTCGATTATACCGATTACCGGATTTGCGAATGGCGTGGTGGCATCTGCGATTGAATTTAAGAAAGAGGGGTTCATTCTGGGACTGGGCAGTAAACTGTTTACGATTGCGGGACCGGTGATCCTGTACGGACTGATCACATCTTCACTGGTGGGACTCATTTATTATTTAGTAATGGTATTAGGAGGTTGAAACATGAGCGGACGACATGTGGGAACGCAAAGCATTCTGCTGGAAAGGCCGCCATTGATTTTACAGACCGCTTCCGCCGGAGGTCTGCTCGAACAGCAGGGACCGTTGGGAAAAGCATTGGATATCGCGTTATCCGATGAGATGAATCATGAAAATTCCTGGGAGAAGGCAGAGTGCCAAATGGTGCTTAGCACGATACGGCGTGTAATCCAGAAGTCTGGATTGGATACCGCGCAGGTACAGTATATATTTGCGGGAGACCTGATGAATCAGATCACGGCTACAGGGTTCGCGATGCGTGATATGAGCATACCATTTTTTGGAGTCTATGGAGCATGTTCTACCATGGGAGAAAGTCTGCAGCTGGCGGCGATCCTGGTCAGCAGCGGTTTTGCAGATTACGCATTGGCAGAAGCTTCTAGCCATTTCTGCGCGGCAGAAAAACAGTTCAGACAACCTTTGGCCTATGGAGGCCAGAGACCACTGTATGCCACGCGGACAGTGACTGGCAGCGGTGCCGTCATCTTGGGACATGAGGGAAAGGCTCGAGCCAAGATTACCGGTATCACAACCGGCCGTGTCGTGGATTTTGGAATTAAGGATGCGAATAATATGGGAGCGAGTATGGCGCCGGCGGCAGCGCATACGATTAGTCAGCATCTCAGGGATTTTGAGATCACACCTTCGGAATATGACAGGATCTTTACCGGGGATTTGGGGCAGTATGGCCTGCAGTTAGCGCAGGAACTGATCGAGAGGGACGGTTTTCAGACGGAAGACCGGCTGAGTGATTGCGGTCTGATTGTATATGACCGGGAGAGTCAAGACGTACATGCCGGCGGCAGTGGATGTGGATGCAGTGCGATTACCCTGAGCAATTATATTATACCAGCCTTAGAGGAGAGGAAATTTCGCAAAGTGCTTTTTGTGCCGACAGGCGCTCTTCTGTCCCCTCTCAGTACACAGCAGGGGGAAAGCGTGCCGGGAATCGCGCATGCCCTTGTTTTGGAAGCTGTTTAAGGGGGTGAGATTATGCAGTTATTTCATACTTTCTGGGTAGGCGGGCTGATCTGTGCCATAGGGCAGATTCTTCTACAGCGAACCAAGCTCACACCTGCCCGCATTGTGGTGATTTTCGTAGTAGCTGGCGCTATATTGGGTGGTTTAGGATGGTATCAGCCGCTGATTGACTTCGCCGGAGCGGGTGCCACAGTACCGCTCACCGGATTCGGATATAGTCTGAGCCATGGCGTCATGCAGGAGATCGAGACCGCAGGGGCCATCGGCATCCTGACCGGCGGATTAAAGGCGACCGCTGGCGGGATTGCTGCTGCCGTCCTTTTTGGATTTATCGGAGCCGTATTGTTTCAACCAAAACTGAAATAAAAATGAAAGATCCTCATGGCTTTTGAGGATCTTTCATTTTGTCCGGTCATCCGATATAATGAAAAAGAGGAGGGGGCATATGTGACAGGATATCCAGTGGGTCTTCATGGACATGGGATCAACGCAGTCTGATGAGAGCAGAGTCTATGAACACCGAGTCCGGGAAGCGATTGCGGGAACGCAAATCAGTTATCAGGATTTCTAGGATACGATGGTCGGATTTTATCAACAGAATCAGAAAGGGGATATCAAGGCGCTGGCATACTATGGGTTACCCAAACCGGAATGGCACAGAGAAAAAGAAAGGCTATATCCAGATGCCGAGGAATGTCTTAAAAGACTACGGACGCGATATCATATTGGTATTATCGCGAATCAATCCTTAGGTACCAAAGGGCGATTGCAGGAGTATGGTGTACAATAATATATTGACCTTGTCATTGCGTCTGCGGAAGAAGGCGTGGCGAAGCCAGATCTGAGAATCTTTCAATTCGCGTTAGAATGGGTAGATTTCGTCGCGAAGAATCTGACAGAGGTTTGGGAGGAACTAACGGGATGAAACGGGGACTTACACAAAACTATTTATTATGCATTCTCGGGAAGAAGGGAAAGGTTTCTGCATTTGGCATCGAGAAGTACATAGGGTTAACGGCGGCAGGCGTATTGGAACTTCTGCAGGATGGAGGGAAAGAGTCCATTGGGGACAAGATCACGGGATATGTGGACACGCTGCTGGTAGGACTTATGATGATATATCATTTAAGACGAAGGGGATTTCTCATTGGAAATCAGGCGATGTAACAATTTCCTCTGGGAAGTAATGGCCCCGGGGCGAATGAAGTGTGTATAGAAATATGAACAAAAGTGGCGTTCCATTATCCATTCGTGATGATGAAACGCCACTTATTTTTGGAATGATTTGGAATCAGCCACCAGCCTGCGTGTCTTCTCCACTGCCAGTTCCGGAAGTTCCCGTTCCGCTGCCGGAATCAGAACCGCCACCAGAACTAGAACCACTGGATTCAGAGCTGCCGCTGGACTCGGAACCGCCGCCAGATTCAGAACCGGAGCTTGTTTCCGGAGTCGGAGGAGTATAGTGTCCAGGACAAACAGCTGTAGGTTGAGGAACATAGTCGCGTACATAGCTGGGTTGGAACCTTAGACTAGGATTACGCTGCGCCAGAATCTGCGCCAGCTCATTCAGGTCTTGATCTCGTTTTACACCGCTGCGATACGTGACGGGACAGGTACTGCTCGGCGCTAATCCTGTGATGTTGCAGACCGCTACCGAAGTGTGTACATTGCAATAGGATGTGGGAGCGGTGCCTTCGGCGAAATACTCCGTATACGCATTGCTGCAGGAACCGCTTGCCAGCAAACCGGATTTCGGACAAACATAGGCGGTTGTCACGCCCTCTGGAGGATCCCCAAAGTTCTGATATTCCAGATCCTCATGAATCGGCTGCATAATCGCGTTCCATAGATTCGAACGGATATTGGTCAGGTTTGGAGACGAGAGAGAGTCATAGTTGCCGCTGTAGGACTGCATATCAAAGCCCAGCCAGAGTGTGCATAGGTAGTAAGGAGTCCAGGCGGACAGCCAATAATCCCAGTCATCATCGGTAGTACCTGTTTTGGCTGCGATGGGCATACCACCAGACACTCGCAACGTCGTAGCAGTACCCAGACCATCTTCAACGGTATCTCGCATCATATTTTCTACAATCCATGCATTCTGTTCACTGAGAGCCTCGTGCGTACGGATATCTTCGCCTTCCATGGCCCTATCTAGGAGAACATTGCCGTCATGATCCAGAACCCGCGTATAGAAAGTAGGTTCAATATAGGTACCATCATTTGCGATCGCGGAGAAGGCGCCGGATAGTTCTAAGTTGGAAACACCGTTCGCGAGTCCTCCCAAGGCCATGGTAGCCGCGATATCTTCCGGTTCCAGCGTCGTGATGCCGAAGCGCTCCGTAGCGTATTGATATCCCAGTTCCGGACCGATATCCATGATGCAGCGTGCTGCGACAATATTCATGGACCAGGCGATACCTTGACGAATGGTAGAGAAGCCATAATAAACGTTAGAAGCCCAGGAGTTGACAGGACACCAGCCGCCGGTTTCCAACGGATTCAAAGGCACATCGTCATACACCGTGGCCGCCGTTTTGCCGGCTCCATCCAGAGCGGGCGCGAACGAAGAAAGAACCTTAAAGGTAGATCCAGGACTTCGTGTTGTATCCGTAGCGCGGTTCAGCGGAAAATCCGTCGTCTTTTCACCGCGGCCCGCCGAGATCGCCTTCACTTGTCCAGACCGATAATCCATAATGACCACACTGAGCTGAGGCTCCAGTGTAATGGTATAATTTTCTTCATATCGATCCTCATCCTCCGGGGTCAGTCCGTATTCTGCCAGCGTTTCTGCACGGTATGAGTCAATAGCATTCAGTGCCTCTTGCTCGGTATCGTACAGAAGATTATAGAGCCCGAAATTCTCATAGACCGTTCGATCTTCTGAGTAGATACTCAGAGCGTAATTCAGCTGATAATAATTTCCATAATACTGTACATCATTGACATTATCCACCACGTAATCCACAGTATCCTGAATCGACTGATCCTGCGACAGGAAAATCTGCAGACCACCATAGTATACCTGATTAAAAGCGGCTTCTTCGGAAATGTTCAGCTTTTCCGCCAGGTTTTCCTGCACCTGCTGAATCGCCGCTTCCTGGAAGTAGGTGTAACGTACATTGGTCGTCTCTTCTTCCGCTGGATCTTCCGATGTATTTTCGCGAATGAGGGCGAACACATCTTCATTTCGAGCACTCTGGTATTCCGCTTCCGAGATATAGCCCTGATTATACATCTGTTCTAGCACGAGGAGCTGTCTCTGACGGCAGGCCACCGGCTCATAGACTGGATCATAGTAAGAGGGCGCGTTCAAAACGCCGGCCAAAACAGCGGATTCTGCAATCGTAATGTCGCTGACATCTTTTCCGAAGTAATATCGCGAGGCCGATTGGACACCATAGTTTCCATTTCCGAAATTGACATAATTTAGATAGGTTTCCAGGATATGCTGTTTTGCAGCGGTTTTCCCCATCTTCTGTGTCAGATCATATTCATACTGCAGCGCCATATACCATTCCTGAATCTTACGCGTCATGGCGGTATCCGAAGTCAGCGCCAGATTTTTGATGACCTGCTGCGTAATGGTACTTCCGCCTTCGATATCGCCATCCTGCAGGATACGCACACCCGAACGAAGAATCCCCTCAATGTCGATTCCATTATGCTGGTAGAATCGGGAGTCCTCGATGGCTACGACGGCGTGTTGCATGTGCTCTGGAATCTGATCGATCGTTACCTCGGCACGGAGTACAGAAGTGTAAATCGGGGTCATCTCGTTTCCATCCGCATCATAAATATATGAAGTGAAATTATTGATCGCGTACTCTTCCTGTACAGGCGCGTCATCAATAATTCCCATGAACCCGCCTAACAGTAAACCGCCGACTACGAAAACAGCGGCGAGAACCAGAATACAGGCGATTCGTAAAATATTTAGCCATATCTTCGATACCAAACGCTGCTGATCAACTTCCTTTTGCAGGCGTTTGCGTTGATTGGCCTGTTTACTATAATCCATGATTACCTCCTTTAAGAACACTAGAGACTACAAAACAACAAAGATACCCAAAAGAAATATTCAAAGATGCGTACTTTGACGGCCCCTTTGGAGTATGCCATAATCATAATATTTTCGGAAATGGGTGTCTGTTGGCGACATTCTCAAGGTGTGGCTTTGTTTTTGTAATACAGAGCACTACCACACCCAGTCTATTATACCAAGAAATGGCGGGGGTGAAAAGGGTTTGTCCCAAATTCATTTGTTAATTTTGCGGAAAGAGGAGAAATGGCATGTATAAAGGGAAGAAACATATCTTGGTAGGAAAACGGCGCAAAATTCTTAAGAAACGCTGGATTTTTTCGATAGGTTTGATTCTATGCTTGTTGGTTATCTTCCTGGCGTATCTTCGCTTAAAACCCTATGTCCTTGCGTATGCCAGAATGAACGCGGACTCGTTGATGAGTACCATTGCGAACGAGGCACTGCGAGAGGGACTTGCGGAATACGATGTGACGACAGAAGATCTTGTACATTATTATTACGATGACGAGGGAAATATTATCGCCTGCGGGGTGGATACCCTGGAAATCGGGCGTCTGTCCGTGGAAATACTGGCAGCAATGGATGGATATTTTGAGAAGCATGACGCGGTAGAATTTCAGGTGCCATTGGGAGCGGCCTTGGGGGAAAACATTTTTATTGGCTGGTGGCCGGATATTCCATTTCGAGTTCGCCTGATCGGAAATGCGGATATCAATTATGACAGCACGGTTGAATCGGCGGGGATTAACCAGGTACATCATAAGGTCTGGCTGGATCTGAAATTTACAATCCAGGTGGCGGCCCCGCTCATGAGCGAAATCTTGACATCCAGCCGGCAGTTCGTGTTGGTAGATCGGACTTTCGCGGGGGATGTTCCGCTCATTTTTATGGAATAGGCTTGCATAGAGAACGGGAATTTGGTATGATGAGTCTGGAAAGGAGTGAAAGACATGGAAGCATTTCGTACGGTTCTTCGCCGCGCGGAGGGGGAAATCGTGGAAAAGAAGTCCCGATTTATCGCGACGGTATTGCCGGCGGAGACGGAGAGGGAGGTAGAAACGTTTTTGGCCGAACTTCGTAAGACTTATTGGGACGCGAATCATAACGTATACGCGTATCGGATCGGACAGCAGAAAATGATCGAGCGATTCAGCGATGATGGAGAACCCGTGCATACTGCGGGGCTTCCGGTTCTTTCGGTATTGCAGAAAGAAGATATCCGTAATGTGTGTATCGTGGTGACCAGGTATTTTGGCGGGACGCTTCTGGGGACGGGTGGATTGGTGCGCGCATACTCTAAGGCGGCGCAGGAAGCACTTCGCGCAGGCATTGTCATTCAGAAGGAGGAGTATGTCCGTTATTATATTGACATGGATTATACGCAGCTGGGACGCATTCAGTATGGCGTCCTGCGCGCGGGACTGACGCTGCTCGATACGGAATACACCGAAGGTGTGCGGATGCGCCTTCTGGTGTCTCATTCTGATGCGGCGCGTTTTCAGCAGGATATTACGGAGATGAGCGATGGAAAGCTCAAGCCGGTGGAAGAGGGACGTATATGGGCGGCCCAGGCGGAAGGAACCTGGTATTATTTTGATCCGCCGCAGGAAAAATAATCATTTTCCTGCTTGACAGGAAAAGAGCTTTACGGTAAAATGGAGCTGTTACAGGCAATGAAGAGAAGAGTAGTGTGTCGATCCTGGCGCAGAGAGCTTTCGGCAGGTGTAAGAAAGAGTGGGATGACGGACGAAGATCACCTTGGAGCCGCGAACTGCCTGGTTCGCCGGGAATGCCCGTTATAGCGTCGGAGTATCATAGAGGTACTCTAAGAGGCTCTTTGTCGTGAGGCAAGGGGTAAATCAAGGTGGTATCACGAAGCAGCGCTCTCGTCCTTATGAGATGAGAGTTTTTTTATTGCAAATGGCTATGGAAGAGGAAAGGGAGAGAGAAATGTCAGGACATTCAAAATTTGCAAATATTAAGCATAAGAAGGAAAAACAGGATGCGAAGCGCGGTAAGATTTTTACCAAGCTGGGCCGTGAGATTGCGGTGGCGGTGAAGGAGGGCGGTGCAACGCCGGAGGCAAACAGCAAGCTCCGGGATGTCATTGCCAAGTGTAAGGCGAACAATATGCCGAATGATACGATTATGCGCAGTATCAAGAAGGCGGCCGGGGAAGGCAGTGGGATTATCTATGAGTCCATCACTTATGAAGGATACGGTCCGGGCGGTACCGCGATTATGGTGGAATGCCTGACGGATAATAAGAACCGTACGGCAGCGAATGTGCGTCATGCCTTCTCCAAGAATGGTGGCAACATGGGCACCACAGGCTGTGTTTCCTTCATGTTTGATAAAAAAGGACAGATCATCATCGAATTAAAGGAAGGCATGGATGAAGAGGAGCTGATGATGCAGGCACTCGACGCGGGTGCGGAGGATATGCAGTCTGAGGAGGACTCCTGTGTGATTTTGACAGCGCCGGAGAACTTTTCTGAAGTGCGTGAAAACCTGGAGAAAGCGGGCATCGAGATGGTCGAGGCGGATATCAACATGATTCCGCAGACGATGGCGAACCTGTCCGATCCGGAGGCGGTCGAGAAGATGGAGAGCCTGCTGGATATGCTGGAAGACGATGATGATGTGCAGAATGTGTGGCACAACTGGGATGAGGAAGAATAAAGGCGGATTCATAAGAGAGGACAAGAAATGTATAAGAAAGTTTCGACAGATCTGAATTTTGTAGGACGGGAAGCGGAAGTCCTGGATTTCTGGAAGGAGCAGAATGTTTTTGAAGAGAGCGTGAAACAGCGGGAAGGCGCGCCGTCTTACACGTTTTATGACGGGCCTCCGACCGCGAATGGGCGCCCTCATATTGGTCATGTGCTGACTCGCGCTATCAAGGATCTGATCCCCAGATACCGTACAATGAAGGGATACCAGGTGGTTCGTAAGGCGGGGTGGGATACCCATGGTCTGCCGGTGGAGCTGGAAGTGGAGAAGCAGCTTGGTCTGAATGGAAAGGATCAGATTGAGAAGTATGGTATCGAGCCATTTATTGAGAAATGTAAAGAAAGCGTATGGACCTATAAGAGTATGTGGGAAGAGTTCTCGGATAAGGTGGGTTTCTGGGCGGATATGAACGACCCATATATCACGTATGACAATTCTTATATCGAGTCCATGTGGTGGGCGCTGAAAAAGATGTGGGATGAGGGCTTGTTATACAAGGGCCATAAGATCGTTCCCTACTGCCCGCGCTGTGGAACTTCTCTGGCCAGCCATGAGGTAGCGCAAGGTTATAAGGATGTGGAAGAGGAGACTGTATACGCGCGGTTTAAGGTGAAGGGCGAGGAGAACGCTTACTTCCTGGCCTGGACGACGACGCCCTGGACATTACCTTCGAATGTGGCTCTATGTGTACATCCGGATCTGGAATACGTGAAGGCGAAGCAGAACGATACGATGTATTATCTGGCAGAAGGCATGGCAGAAGCTGTATTGGGGGAGGATTACGAGATCCTGGAGCGGTATACGGGCAAGGATCTGGAGTACAAAGAGTATGAGCCGCTGTTCCCCTTTGCCAAGGCAGAGAAGAAAGCCTGGTATGTGACCTGCGCGGACTATGTCACCCTGGGAGAGGGTACGGGTATCGTACACATCGCGCCGGCTTTTGGTGAGGATGACTCCAAAGTAGGACATCGGTATGACCTGCCCTTTGTACAGATGGTGGATGCGAAGGGAAATCTCTCCGGCGGCACTTACTGGGACGGCACTTTCGTGAAAAAGGCGGATCCAGAGATCATCGAATGGCTGAGAGAGCATGGCCTGTTATACAAGACGGCGCGGTATACGCATTCGTATCCCCATTGCTGGCGCTGCGGCACGCCGCTTCTGTACTATGCAAAAGATACCTGGTTCATCGCCATGACCAAGGTGCGGGATCGTCTGGTGGCCAATAATAAGACCGTCAACTGGATTCCCAAGTCTATCGGGGAACGCCGTTTCGGCGATTGGCTGGAGAACGTGGTGGATTGGGGACTGTCCCGAGATCGGTACTGGGGAACCCCGCTCAATATCTGGGAATGTGAATGTGGGCATCGGGAAGCGATCGGCAGTATCGCAGAGCTGAAGGAAAAGGGACAGAATGTCCCGGAGAATATCGAGCTGCACCGTCCCTTCGTGGATCAAGTGTATCTGACCTGTCCTGAGTGCGGGAAACGCATGAAGCGTGTGCCGAACGTTATCGACTGCTGGTTTGATTCCGGTTCCATGCCTTTCGCACAGTGGCACTATCCCTTCGAGAACGAAAAGATGTTTCAGGAGCATTTCCCGGCAGATTTCATCAGCGAGGCCGTGGATCAGACCAGAGGATGGTTCTATACGCTGATGGCGATCTCGACGGTATTGTTCGATCAGGCGCCGTATAAGAATGTCATCGTGCTGGGACTGGTGCAGGATGAGAACGGACAGAAGATGAGTAAATCCAAAGGGAACGCGGTGGATCCGATGGAGATGCTTGAGAAATTTGGAGCGGATGCTATACGTTGGTATTTCTATACGAACAGCGCGCCTTGGCTGCCCTCGAGGTTCTATGAGGGCGCTGTGACAGAGTGTCAGAGAAAATTCCTGGGAACGCTTTGGAATACCTACGCGTTCTATGTGTTATACGCGGAGATCGACCAGTTTAATCCCATGGAGCACGCGCTCGTGGAGGAGGAGCTGTCGATCATGGACCGCTGGCTGCTTTCTAAGCTGAATACGCTCATCCGTACGGTGGATACGTATCTGGAAAACTATTGCATCACGGAGGCGGCGAAGGCTCTGGAAGACTTTGTGGATGAACTGAGCAACTGGTATGTGCGCCGCGGCCGTGAGCGGTACTGGGGCAAAGAGATGACGGCGGATAAGATCAACGCCTATATGACGCTGCAGGAGGCGTTGGTAACCGTGGCCAAGCTGGCGGCGCCCATGATTCCGTTCATGTCGGAGGAGATCTATCGGAATCTGGTGGCCGGACTGGATCCTGCTGCGCCGAAGAGCGTTCATCTGTGCGATTATCCGGTCTGCGACGAAAGTCGGATTCATCCGGAGCTGGAGAACGCCATGGAAGAGGTGCTTGAGATCGTCGTAGCAGGCCGGGCCTGCCGAAATAACGCAGCGATTAAAAACCGTCAGCCGATCGGTCGTATGTATGTGAAGACGCCGAAGGAGGCGCTTCCCGAAGAATACGCGGCCGTCATCCGCGATGAGCTCAACGTGAAGGAGATCGTATTCACACAGGATGTGCGCGATTTCACCACATATACATTCAAGCCGCAGCTTCGGACCGTAGGGCCTAAGTATGGTAAGCTTCTGGGTAAGATCCGAACCCTGCTGACAGAGCTGGATGGTAATGATGCCATGGGTATTCTGCGCAGCGGCAAGCCGCTATCCTTTGATATCGAAGGGACGGCTGTCGAGCTTGCGGAGGAGGATCTTCTGATCGAGTCCACGCAGAAGAGCGGATTCATGGCGGAGACCGAAGGCGAGCTGACCGTTGTGCTGGACACGAATCTGAGTCCGGAACTGCTGGAAGAAGGCTTCATGCGGGAAGTCATCAGCAAGCTGCAGACGATGCGGAAGGAAGCCGGTTTCGAGGTGACAGATCATATCGAGGTATCCTACTGGGGAAGCGAGCATGCTCAGAAACAGATCCAGGTCAATGAACGAACCATTGCCAAGGAAGTACTGGCCGATCAGATGCATGCAGGCAGCTCTTTGGAGGGAGCTTACGAGAAGGAATGGAATGTAAACGGAGAAAAGGTTTCCTTTGCTGTAAAGCGAATATAAAAGAAAGGGGGGAAGGCGAGCGTGAAAAAAACGATGATGATGTGGATTCTGATACTCGTATGTGGTCTCGTCGCCTGCTCCTACTCCAATGAGAGTGAGAAGGCACCGGATAACTGGCCGACATACGCGGTGGGCAGCATGACCTTCCCCTGTGAAGCAGGATGGACGGCAGCCGATGTATCCGCTTTTGAAGATGCCGCGGCAGAGCCGTTCTCCCTGTTGGAAACGACCAATCATGTGGAGTGGGTTGGCTGTATTGCCAGTCCGGAGTGGACGGATGGATCGAGGAATTATCTGGCCATCTCCTACCTTCAGATGTCGTCTAATGTGACTGATTCCATGCTGGAAGAGCAGGTAGCCCAGCTTGCCAACTTGAGAACGAATTTTCTGTCAGCGGGCATGACGACAACGATACTGACGGAACCACAGATTGTCCGTTATGGAGATCATACGGTATTGATCTACTCCTGTCGGTTTACGTTGGAGGATGGAGATACTGTGATCGTTCAGGTAGGAATGATCGGACATGGAGATCGCCTGTACCAGTTCCATTACGTGGACAGTCAATCCAGCAGTCAGGGAAAAGCTCTGGCACAGATTTTGACGGGACTTTCATGGCTCGAATAGGAGACCATCAGACAGGGACGCTGTTGCATCGCAGAT
Organism: uncultured Clostridia bacterium; assembly: GCA_937892735.1. Taxonomy (GTDB): domain Bacteria; phylum Bacillota; class Clostridia; order Lachnospirales; family Bianqueaceae; genus Faecimorpha. The sequence continues at coordinate 20,909 of CALBGL010000135.1, forward strand.
TTTAGCGATTGCGACAGCGTTTTTTTTATGTTGGAACAAAAAGGAATGCAATACTGCATGAAAAATAGGAGGATAGGAGTTGATTTTTTAGGAAAAGTAGGATAAAATAAAGTATAATCTATTCGGGAGGAATGAGCATGTCATCGCGAAAAAGACTGCAGTATACATTTTTTACGAAAATTTTCATGACGCTTGCGTTCCTCGTCGCGGTTCTCATGGTGCTGTGCGGCATTGCTTTCGATAAAAGTATGCAGCGGTATGCGGAAGAACGGATCGGTGACGCAAGGCAGAGTAATCAGGCTCGCCTGGAAGAATATATGCAGGAACTGACGGGGAGTTTGCAGCGAGACGCATTGAACCTGTCGCAGATCCTGGCGCAGAGTGGGATGAGCGGCAGGTCTATGGCGATTGGTCAGCTGCGGGAGGCGCAGGCGAAGCTTTCGGCAGCCAATCGAACGAATACGATGTTAGTATCTACGTATTTGTATCTTGAAGAGGCGGGATACGTGGTGACCTCTTATAATGGATGTTACCGACTCGAGAATTTTTTGGATCAGGAATGGCTGGAGTCCTATGCGTCTCTTGACAGCATCGACAACAGTACCTGGATGTCTGTGCGAAGGCTCCATTCCTTACAGAGTCCTACGGGAAGGGACGAAGGAGATCAGGTATTAACCTATGTATATCGGCTTTCTTCATTTACGTCGCCGGTTCTTAGGGGGGCTTTGATTTACAACGTGGATGTGGTTGAACTGGCGTCCCGATTGAACGCGGGATATGATAGCGACCAGGAATATGTGCAGGTGATCGACGAAACAGGAACCGTCCTGTGCGATCCACAAAGGAACCGTATGGGTAGGAATCTGTCTGAAGAAGCATATATTCAGAAAATCCTGAGTCATCCGGAAAAATCGGGGTATTTCACGATGGATCAAGCGGGAGAAATGATGCTGATATCCTGGTATCGATCGGAGTTTGAGGATTGGATCTTTGTGGATGTGAGTTCCATGGAGACATTGAATACGTTGGCGCAGTCTTATATGAATGGACTGCTGCTGATTCTGGGAGGGATTCTAGTCGTCGGACTGCTGGGGGCGCTGGGGCTCAGTCGATATCTGTATAATCCAGTGAAACAGTTGACGGACGAGATTCTCCGAGGAGAACCTTTCGCGGGCAACCGAGGAGACTTAGCCATTCTGAAACGGGCTATCTCGAATATGAAGCAGGAGGGGGAACGGCTGCGCAAGAATCAGGAGGAGAATGAGACAAAGAAAGAAGAAGCCTGGCTGCGTACCGGTATCCTCGACGGGTATAATCTGCGGGAGGTACCGGAGAGGCTGCAGCAGGCAGTGAAAGACTGTGACATACATATCGCATATCTGCGATTTTATTTGCAGGATGAACGATGGAATAAGATGGACGAGGAAGAACGGTGTTATTTCAGGAGCTTGCTGTGTCAGCTCTGGGGACAGATGATGCAGGAAGCGCGGTATGCGAGCCGGGAGGCGTACGTAGGAAAAAGAGGTATGTATCTGCTCATTCTGGGCGGAGAAGAAGGGGACATCATTTCGTGGTTGTATCGATACATACAATATGTAGAAGAAAATTTTCAGATTCATTTGGCAGCCGGCCTTTCACATGCTTGTAAGAGCCTGCAGGAAGCCATGGCCGCGGGAGAGAGCGCGCTGCGAGCCTCTGGACGGGTGTTTTTCCGAGGGTGGGGATCTGTCATCAGGGAGGAGGAGATACCAGTGGAAAAAACAGAAGAATACGCGTATCCCGCAGAAGAAGAACAAGAACTCATGGAAAGCCTGGATAGTGGAAATGAGAAGTGGATCCGACAGGCTGTGAGAGCATATTGCAGGAGGATTCGGCAGATGCCCGCATTGACGGTGGAAAACGCGGTACTCATGCTGCATCAGCTGACTGGAACGATTTTGCGAAAACTGTCGGAACGCGTCGGGGATGAGGAGCAGGTGATGGAGTACAGTCGGCGGATTCACAAGATTTTCAGCGTACAGGGGTATTCGCTGCAGGAGTTTGAACAGGATTTTGGAGCATGCTTATGCTCGCTATTCGGAAACACAAGACAGGGAGAGGACGCCGGACTCTATGGGCAGATTCTTTCGTATATTAAAGAACATTACCGAGAGAACATTGGGGCGAATGAGATCGCGGAGGCGCTTGGAATCAGCTATTCTTATACGCGGAAAATTTTCAAGGAGCATGCGGGAGTGAGTCCCTCGGATTACATTCATCAGCTGCGGATCCAGGACGCGAAGAGGATTCTAATGGAGAGCAGTAAATCTGTGATTCAGATCGCGGAAGAAGTAGGCTATAACAATGATCAGAGTTTTCTGCGGGCGTTTAAGAAATGGGTTGGAATGAGTCCGGCGGTTTATCGTAAAGAGAGAAATTCATAAAAGTGAACCTTCGTGGGAGCAAAAGTGAGGCATCGTGGAAAGCGACGCCTCACTTTTGTCAAATATGATAGGAGAAAAAGCAAAAATGAGGATTGAAAGAAGGGATTTGCGGTGATATTGTTGAGGTATCAGCTGAGCTAATTTAAAAATTTGTTCAAAATCACGGGGGTGAAATGATGCAGGGAAAGAAACGTAGAGTCGGTTACTATATCAAGCGGGATTGGATCCTGTATGCGATGCTGATTCTGCCAATGGCGTACTATATCGTATTTAAGTATGCGCCCATGTATGGAGTGACGGTGGCTTTTAAGAATTATAACATTTTTCAGGGAGTGATGGGCAGCGAATGGGTGGGACTGAAATATTTCAAAACCATTTTTGCGATGGACGAGTTTTACCGGGTATTTCGAAATACATTGATGCTCAATATCTTAGATCTTTTATTCAGCTTTCCGGCGCCCATCATCCTGGCCATCATGCTGTCGGAAATGAAGGGCGTAGTCTATAAGAGGATCTCTCAGACGATCATTTACCTGCCCTACTTCATTTCCTGGGTTGTGATCGGCGGGATTTCTCTGCAGTTGTTCGCGCCGGAGAGCGGTCTGATCAATATCATTATCCGCAGGTTGGGTGGGGAAGGGGTTCCGTTCCTGACCGAAAAATGGCATTGGCTCTTTACCTACTGTGGGGTTGGTGTATGGCAAAGCGCAGGATGGAATTCCATTCTTTTCATCGCGGCCATCGCGGGAATCAACCAGGAACTGTACGAGGCGGCCACGGTGGACGGTGCGGGGAGGTTTCAAAGGATCTGGCATATCACGCTGCCGGGGATACGCCCGACGATTGTGATGATGCTGATCCTACGTATGGGATCTCTAGTCAGTATTGGGTTCGAGCGGCCTTATGTGATGGGAAATACCATGGTTCGGGAGTTTTCCGACGTCATCAGTACCTATGTGTATCGGATCGGTCTGGAATCCTCGAATTTCAGTCTGGCGACGGCTGTGGGTCTGTTCCAGTCCGTCATCGGAATGATTTTGTTGCTGTTGACCAATACGATCGCCAACAAGGTAGATGGCGGCGGCATATTCTAAGGAGGGGAAAAGGATGAATACACGAATCAAAGAGAAGACTTTTGATGTATGCAACTATGTTCTCATGACGGTGATCGTAATCATTTGCCTGATTCCCTTCGTCTACGTAATCTCTCTGTCTTTGAGTTCTACGAGGGCGGTACTCTCGCGGGAGGTTTTCTTCTGGCCCGTGGAGTTTGACCTCGTATCCTATGAGAACGTGGTGAGCGATCCGACCATCATGCCGGCGCTCTGGATGAGTGTGAAGACCACGGTACTGCATACGTTGATCGCCATGGTACTTACGATTCTTACGGCGTATCCACTGTCGCAGAAGCGTCTTAAGGGACATCGGGCCATCATGATGGTCATTCTGTTTACGATGTTCTTTAGCGGCGGTATTATTCCGGACTACCTGCTGGTGAGTTCTCTGGGGCTTACCAACAACATGTGGGGCATCATCATTCCCTGCGGGATCAATACCTTTAACGTGATCATTCTGCGTACCTTCTTCCTCAATTCGATTCCGGCGGGACTGCAGGAGGCGGCGCAGATCGACGGGTGCAATGACTTTACGATTCTGATTCGAATCGTATTGCCCCTATCGAAGCCGGTTCTGGCGACTCTGGCGCTTTTCTACGCGGTGGCGCGTTGGAACGGCTTTCAAGACGCCAAGTTCTATATCAATAAACAAGAACTTTACACCCTGCCACAGAAGATCAACATGATTATCAACAGCAGCCAGCTTTCCAGCCAGACGATGATGAACAATCCACAGCTGGCGGAACAGAGAACAGCGGAAGAAGGGATCAAGGCAGCAAGCATCATATTCACGACATTGCCCATTCTGTTGGTATATCCTTGGCTGCAGAAGTATTTTGTACATGGCGTGATGATCGGCGCCATCAAGGAATGAGCTCATCCTGACTGGGTCAGGTTAGAGAATATACATTAAAGGAGGTTTTCAAATGAAGACGAAAAAGTGGATCGTATGGGCGCTCTGTGTCCTGATGATCGTGTCGCTGCTGCCGGCGTGCAGTCAGGACGGCGACGAATCATCCGCGCCGGAGAGCCAGGCAGCGGAAGCGCAGACGGGGGATTCGGCTGCGGAAGAGAGTGCGGCGCCTTCCGGGGAACGGACTCACCTGAGCATCCTGGCCTGGGATCTGGGATTAGATGGACAGCTTCCGCTAGGGGACAATTATTGGTGCGACTGGATTCGCGAGGATTTTGGTGAGCCCAACAATATCGAACTGGAATGGGTTGTGATGCCCCGGACAGAAGAGGTGACCACACTGAATGTCTGGATGGCGGGAAAAGAAGCGCCGGATATCGTATACACTTACGATATCAATGTGGTGCAGAATTACATTTCTCAGGGCGGCCTGACGGATCTGACCGATCTGGTAGCGGAATACGGCCAGCAGCTCTCCTCCTTCATCGGAGAGGAGACGATGGAGTATGGCGTGTTCGACGGCAGACAGATGGTCATTCCGTCTCCGCGTCCGGTGTCCGGCATTGTAGGCTCTTCGATCCGCGGCGACTGGCTGGATGCCCTGGGGCTGGAGGTTCCGACCACGACCCAGGAGTGGTACGACACGATGATTGCGTTTCGCGACGAGGATCCGGGAAATGTGGGCGAGCAGAATATCCCGTGCGGCATGGGCATGCAGGAGATTTCTTTCGGATACTTTAACATGCTGTATTCCTTTATCGACCCGTCTCTGACGCAGGAAGAACTGACGCTGACCTATCCGTTCCTGTATCCGGGGTATAAGGATGGCGTACGCTTTCTGAATCAGTGCTATAATGAAGGGCTGATCAGTCCGGAGTTCGCGCTGGATACGGATTGTTCCAAGATGTACTCCGATATCACCAATGGTTATGTAGGGTTCTTCACACAGAATCTTCTGACAGGCTATAAGCCAGGCAGCTATTTCGAGACGATGGCGGAGAACGTGGAAGGCGCTTATTATGTGGCCTGCGATCCCTTTACCAATTCCGAGGGCAAGCATCCTAAGCTTTCGAATCAGCCTTATGGAAAATTTGTCATGGTGCCCGGATTCTCGGAATCCGCGAAGGAAGCCGTCATGTATATGGATTGGATGCTTGTGCCGGAGAATCTGATGCGTCTGAGCCTGGGGGATGAGGGTGTTCACTATACCATCGATGAAGAGGGAATCTTCCATATCAATACGGATTACGATGGGCCGGATAAATTGTCTGCGAATAACAATTACGAATATCGTTTCCTGGTAGAAGATGTATGGTACGGCAGTCAGGAAGCCACCTATAAGAACTGGACCAGTGCTTGCAACAATGAGCAGGCGGACATCCAGTTCGAGATGGCTATGACGGATTCCAGGCAGGATCCCTGGTTCTTCCCGTATTTCAAGAAGGCGGTGCAGTCTGAGGCGCAGTACGCGACTTCTATGACAGATAAGTATAAAGAGATGTTTACGATCCTGATCATGTGCAGTCCGGACGAGTTTGACAGCCAGTATGATAGTCTGGTGAATGAATTCATGAGTCTATATGGCGACGAAGTTTGTGAAGAAAGAGATCAGGTCTGGGCGGAAACGATGGAGTAACGGTCATTTGCGAGGGAGCTGCCATAGCGGCTCCCTCTGTATACAAGGAGATTACAATGATGAAAGAATGGATGCAAGCAAGGAGTCCGGAGAGTATGGGGGTACCCTCCCGGCGGATTTTAGCGTTTCTACAGAAGAACGATCAAGCCGGCTGCTGTCTGCATGGTTTCTGCATTCTGCGGCATGGCAGTATCATTGCGGAAGGGTATTATCCGCCCTTTTCCAAGGAACGCAGACATAGGATGTATTCTTCCAGCAAGAGTATCACGGCATTGGCCGTGGGCCTTTTGGCGGATGAAGGAAAGATTCATCTGGAGGATTCGATATGTGAGTATTTTAGGGATCATCAGCCTTCGAAGATACATCCCTGGATCCAGGAGACGACAATTCGGGACATGTTGCGTATGGCTACGCCGTTTGTCACATCCCCTTATGAGATGATCGATAATGAGGGCCACGACTGGATTCGTATGACCTATGAATGCCCGCCGACGCACCGGCCGGGGCAGATATTTTCTTATGATACGTCTGTGGCGATGATGCTGGCCGCCCTGGTCGAAGAAAAAAGCGGAATGGAACTGATGGACTATCTACGCAGCCGCCTGAAACCTCTGGAACTATCCTCGGATATGGGATGCGTGAAGGTACCGAATGGACAATCGTCCTGGGGGGGATCCGGAGTGTTATGTACACTGCGGGATCTGGCGAAGCTGGCGCAGCTGAGCCTGAATCAGGGATGCTGGGAAGGCGAGCAGTTGATCAGCCGAAGTTATATGGAGAAAGCGACGTCGAAACAGATCGAGAACGGCAGGGAGGGATACGGGTATCAATTCTGGATGACGGCGCATGGGTTTGCCATGAAGGGAATGGGAGGCCAAATGGCCTATTGCATGCCGAAAGAAGACATGGTATTTGCCATGACGGCCGATATGCAGGACGACCCCGGTAAAATCGGCTGGGTAGAAGAGCAGTTTTATACATCAATCCTTCCATATGTGCAGGAAAGAGAATGTGCGGAAGATTCAGAGAGCGAAGAGGCTTTGCGGAGGTACTGCCAAAATCTGCGCATGCGTCCTCATAGAGGCGCGATACAGAGTCCGTGGATGAACCGGGTGAATGGGAAAACTTACCAGATGATCCCCAATGCGGAGGGCACCTGGTCCAGCCTGCATCTGCAGGAGTTGAGTCTGCATTTTGAAGAAAAGAAAGGAAGTCTGAACTGGGACGGACATACCCTGCGTTTTGGCCTGGGATATTATGAGATGCAGGATTTTCCTGGATTTTCATCAAAAAAAGATGCAGCGGGCATAGCACCTGTGGTATACTGGTATCCGAAGGAAAGGCCCGTGCTTCATATGCCCTGTATGGTCAGCGGCGCATGGCAGAGTGAACGGGTATTAGAGCTTTTGTGCTACGCGGTCGGAGACTTCCTGGGCGTACTCAAGATTCGTCTTGTGTTTGACGAGAGGGGAATCACTGTACGCATGGAAAAATTTGCAGAGAAGTTTTGGGAAGACCTGCAAGGCTTTCAGAGCGGTATTTTGAAGGAGGGATCCTATGAATCGAGTTGATGTTCAGTCCTATGTATCCAGTGTTCACACATATCTGGGGATTCAGCTTCTGTTTCCAGAGGAGCTGGAATATGACCGCAGATATCCACTGCTGGTTTTGCTGCATGGACGTGGAAAAGGCCGTGGTCAGTGGGAACATATGGTATACCTGGAAGACCTGGTGGATGAGAAGAAGATCTTTGTGGCGATGCCGCAAGGAAACCAGAGTGCTTTTGTCAATCTCATGAGTGGAGAACGCTGGGGCGATTTCTTGAATCAGGAACTGACCGATCTTTTATCCGGTTGGTTTCCCATTCGAACGGAGCGTGAAGGACGCGGCGTGCTGGGTGTGGATACGGGTGGATATGGTGCGCTGCGAGCCGTAGAAGGATATGCACTGCAGGGCGCGGTATGTCCGGTGTGCGATCTGGCGGATCTCTATGAGACAGACTACCATCCCTATCCTCAAGTTCTGTTTGGGCCGAAGGAGGATCTGGCACGCAATGGGTATCCTGTACTATCCTGGGAAGAGACGAAGACTTCTTCTTGTCTGCGGGAACAAATGCAGGAGGCTCTGCAGGACATGGTGAAGAGAGGAGGGGAATTCGGATGGTATTGATGCAGTTTCAGATTCACTCGAAAATCTTGCAGATGGAAACCGATGTATGGGCGCTCGTACCCGGAATGAAACCAGCCTCTCGCCGACCCAATGGGCAGAATCAGGAATGGACGGCACCGGAAGAGAACCGGGAAGAGACATGGAAAGTCCTGTGGCTACTGCATGGCGGGGTAGGAGACCATACCTTCTGGCTGCGGCATACAGCGATTGAAAGCATTGCAGAATCGTATGGAAATCTGGCAGTCATCTTGCCGGACGCCTATGGTTCCAGCTGTGTGGATACCGTATCCGGTGCGCGGTTTGGCACCTATCTGAGCCAGGAATTACCGGCGATTCTTCGGCGCATACTTCCGAAGCTTTCCGATAAACGGGAAGACAATTGGGTCAGTGGCTTTTCCAATGGTGGGTATGGAAGTCTGTATCTGGGATTCACGTTTCCCGAAAGCTATGGAGCTGTGGGCGCCTTTGGGGCCGGAGACAAGGCAGATGCAGATTTCGCGAATATTGAAGCAGAAAAGGAACGATTATTTGGAAAAGGAGATTTGCACGGTTCCCCCTATTGCGTCAGCCGGCTGGCGAAGGAGTTGGGAAGATCTGACAGGCCGAAGCCCATCCTATGTCATGGCTGTGGATCCGAAGACCCCTGGCGGGATATGAATGAAATCGTGCGGGATGCGATCCTATCCGTGCCGGGAGATCCTTACCATTATGAATTTCGGATCTGGGAAGGATTAGGACATTCTTCTGCCTGCTGCGAAGCCTCCATTCGGTATTTCATCCAGAAGATGATGGAACAGTAGTTCCAGTAAGCAGTCTGTACGTATGTGTACGGGCTGCTTTTTTGATGGAAAAGAATACGCCGGGACAAACATTCTTCGTGAATTGGCAAAAGTGAACAAAAAATGAAGCGTTTGTGGCCGATAAATGGCATTCACTTTGTGAAAAACTGATGAAAAGCAAAATGAGATGGCAAAATCAACAAAAACATGGTTGACAAAAATCGGACATAGGGTTATTATACACACAATGAAACTAAATTTTAAAGGAGGGCTCAGAATGAAAAAAGGAATCGCTGTATTGTTGATAATCGTGATGATGGTATCCGCGCTGGCGGGCTGCAGTGGCGGCGGAGGGTCGGATTCATCCTCCCAGGGGGCATCCCAGACACAATCGCAGAACGATGTATCCCAAGCGGACGATTCGCAGGGAGTCTCGGAGGATACTCCCTTTGTGATCACGACGCTGGCCAGCTTCTTTGAACAGGAGCCGCCGAGTACCACAAATAACCCCGTGTTTGATTTTGTGCAGGAGAAACTGAATGTGGAGATTCAGATTACCTGGACGCCGAACGGAGAGGCAATGACAAAATTTAACACGATGATGGCCGGAGACAACGCGCTGATGGTCATGGGCGGAGCGGATGTAACGTCTTCGAACTATATCCGGATGTGTCAGACAGGCGCGTTCTGGGATATTACGGATATTATCAAGGAGTATCCGTTTATCACAGATACCCTGATGAGCGACGTACAGAGGGATACTTCCCTGACAGAGGGAAGACGGTATTGTATTCCTTCTTATGTGCCGGATGCTCGGATTGCGATGGTGTACCGCGAGGATTGGGTGGAAAACCTCGGTATCGAGCTGCCGGAAGTCATGAGTGCGCAGGATTATTACGATCTGGCAAAGGCGTTCACGGAACAGGATCCGGATCAAAACGGTGTCGATGATACAACAGGTTTTAACTATGTAGACGATCAGGATAAGGAAGTCAATTACGGCTTCAATACACTGGCGGTAGCCTGTGGGGCTCCGAACCGATACGGCGTAAGGGATGGACAGGTGGTAGCGTATTTCCAGACGGAAGAATATATGAACTGTCTGCGTATGATGCATGATATGTACGAGAACGGATATCTGAATTCGGAGTTCATGACGCTCGGTTCTGGCGCCAAGTATAATCCGATGCTGGAAGGACGCGCGGGTTTCATGTTTACTACGGCGACTAACGCGGTGACGCCCGGAGGAAAATTTGACACACTGCTGGCGAACGATCCGGATGCGGTGATTGGCTATAAGATGCTGTCTCTGGACCCAGATGGGAATAAGGTGGTCAACTCCAATATTACCGGTGTCAGCGGCGGAAATGTATTCCCGGTATCGGCAGTGAAGACGGAAGAAGATCTGCGTAAAATCCTGCAGTTCATGGTTGACTTGAATCAAGGGGATTGTGCGAAAGCAGTTGATATCGGAATTGAAGGGATTCATTATACTGCGGAGGCAGACGGTACGATTCAAATTACGGATGAACAGCGTGAATTAAGAGACGCGGACGGTTCTGGTTCTATCTTTGCAAATATGTTCGCCAGACGGCTGATGGCGGACGACTGGGGACAGCCGTTATCCGACTATGATAAGATTCAGCAACATTACGCGGAAAATGCCCAGTATGCAGTACCGGATATCTCCGTGGGCATGCTTTCTTCGGAGAACATTCAAAAAGAGAATGAGTTGGCTTCTCTCATCTATGATGCCCGAGCACAGTTTATCATGGGATTCATCGACGAGGCCGCCTTTAACGCCGCGGTAGACACTTGGCTGTCTTCCGGTGGACAGGCCATTCTGGATGAAATCCAGGAGAACTATGTGACAGAGTAAAGAAGAGACAGGGGGCACGAACTGCCCCCTGTATTTTATAAGATGAGGAGGTCGTGATATGGCAAAAACAATTACCGTAAATGTGAGAAAAAAACAGGGGCTCTGGAAGACGCTGAAGCGGTATAAATGGCTGTATATCATGCTGATTCCGGCCGCGATCTTTTATATCATTTTTAAATTGTATCCGGCCAGTTACCTGATTATTATCTTTCAGGATTACTTCCCAACGCTGGGTGTAACGGGCAGTCCCTGGGTCGGCCTGTATAACTTCGAACGGATGTTTGAAGGCAGCGCCGTATACAGTTTTGGTCTTCTGTTTACAAATACGATCATGCTGGCGCTGTATAATCTGATCTTTTATTTTCCGATTCCGATTATTCTCTCGCTGCTCTTAAATGAGATTAAGCGGTCGGCTTATAAACGTGTGGTGCAGTCTCTGATCTATCTGCCGCATTTCCTGTCCTGGTCCGTGCTGGTCGGCTTGGTATACCTATTCATCGGACCGACGGGATATATCAACAAGGTATTGACCTCCATGGGAGGGCAGCCGATCCAGTTCCTGCTCAATCCGAACTGGTTTCGGCCTCTGATCGTCATAGAGACCATCTGGAAAGAGGCCGGATGGGGCACGATCATTTATCTGGCGGCATTATCGGGTGTGGACGAACAGCTTTATGAGGCGGCTGTGGTAGACGGCGCGAATCGGTGGAAGCAGCTATGGCATATTACGCTGCCCGCGATTCGGGGCACCATCATTACCATGTTCATTTTGCGGATGGGAAGCTTCATGGATACGGGCTTTGAACAGATCTATCTGATGCGTAACGCAATCAACCGGCAGGTGGCGGAGGTCTTTGACACCTATATTTATGTGGAAGGCATTGTCAACGGAAACTTCAGTTATTCCACGACACTCGGATTCTTCAAGTCGGTCATCAGCCTGATCCTGGTACTATTTACCAATGTCATCGCGAATCGTGTCGGAGAGGAGGGGATCTTCTAATGGCTATGGTCAAAAACAAGACGGCGGGCAGCCGTATATTTGATGTATTCAATTATGTGTTTCTGGGGCTCATTGGCGTGATCATGGTATTTCCCATCGCGTTTGTCGTCGTGGGTTCCTTCTCGGCCACCGGCATGATCGGCGGCTTCAATTCCTTCAGCCTGGATGCCTATAAGTATATCTTCACGACCAATGTCCTGGCCCGGAGTACGGTAAACTCCGTCATCATCACCGTGGTAGGAACGGCCATCAACATGCTGATTACCTCGATCACGGCCTATGCCCTGTCAAAAAAATACCTGCCGGGACGCAAGGTCATGATGGGCGTGGTCATCGTCTTCATGCTGTTCAATCCCGGCATGATTCCCAACTACCTGGTCGTCAATGACCTGCATATGCTGGACACATACTGGTCGCTCTGGCTTCCCATCGCGATCAGCGCCTATAACATGGTCATCATGAAAAATTTCTTTCAGGGGCTGCCGGACAGCATCGAAGAATCGGCGCAGATCGATGGCTGCAACGATCTGCAGGTTTTCTTGCGCATCGTGGTTCCCATTTCCAAGGCGTCCTTTGCCACGATCACCCTGTTCTATGCCGTGTCCCACTGGAATAGCTACTTCAACGCCATGATGTACCTCAACGACATCAACGATTGGCCCATTCAGGTATGGCTGCGGCAGATCATCGTATTATCCGTGGGCGGTTTCGCAGGCTCCGAGAGCCTATCCGAGTATGCGAAGGTACCGTCCGACGCGGTCAAATACGCGGTCATCTGTGTCAGTACTATTCCCATCGTCATCGTGTATCCTTTCCTGCAGAAATACTTTGCGAAAGGAGCCCTGCTGGGGTCGGTGAAGGGATAAAGGCTTGCTTAATACAAAGGAACGCTTGATAAATATTTGAATGAAGTTTGTGAATTTTCGACAAAAAATGTTGACAGTGTTATTGAAATCTGATATGATTAAAAAAGGAACTGTTATAAAGGGGAGACGATAGAAATTCATTTTTTGTGTCGGAAGGAGGGGGAATAATTAAAGAGCGTGTTTGGGTTCGTAAAACTAAAAACTGGAGGAAACGATAATGAAAAAATTCAAAAAATCTCTTTTGGTACTATGCACTCTTTTGATTTTCTCTATTGGTTCGGTGTTGACAGTTCAGGCGGCTGTTCAGGCTACAGGTGAGGCGCACGACAGTGGTGACCGTTCAGGGCCATATTATGTTCATTTGTATTTACGGGCTAACGAAGCATATGCGACGATGCAATATTCGCCTGAGAGCGCAAGTGATTCCACCACAGCATCTATTAGCGCAACAGCTTTGAATGATGATGGAGATCCCTACCCGTATAGCGGAACAGGAAACAATTCTTGTACTGCAAGAAGAAGCGGGTCGTTTGCGGGGACTCAAGCATCGTATCGATTGGGTGCGTCTACAGTTAAGACTTTAGTTGTAGGTAACGTGTGATGAAGAGTGTACGTCTTTTGCTTGCGGTGAGTTGCATGCTGATTTTATCAGCATGCAGCTCACCTTCATCCTCCGCGATTTTAGATGAAAAAGATGAAAAATTTGAGACCGAGGAATACCTGCCTCTGTATGATCAGCAGTTGCAGTTTAGAACTCGCGCGAATGTTCGCGTTCAAAAATGGGAAGATGTGTATTATGCACTCATGAGGAAATGGATTCTGTATTATGATGTAAAATCAGGAATATCCGGCAAACTATGCGGCAAGAACGAGTGTGATCATACAACGATGCAATGTAATGCATTCATCAATTGGCAGATGCCAACATTGCAGATCTACGATCGACATCTGTACTGGATCGAGGGCGGAACATTATGTCGTATGGAGTTAAATGGGGAAAATCGGGAAACAGTTCGAAAGATCTCCGTGCCGAGAAATAACTTTGATCCTCTTTTTGTGATTCATCGGGGATATGTCTATTTTGGCGTGTCAGATACACAGGTGAAAGAGGGGACAAGCTCAGATCACTATACGATTACTCGGTATGAACTGGAAAACGCAGAAAAAGAGGGAGAAATTCTATTCGAAAAGGATTATAATGGATCGTTTGTAGAATGGAGATTATGTGGAAATACGATGTATATCCTAGTGGATGATTTTGTTTCCAATGAGGGAACGGCGATATATAATCGAGAGTTTTACCGATATACGGCACAGAAGGGTCTGGAAGAGTTATGGAATAAAAAAGAAGACGAATGGTCGCTCATTGATTTTTCCATCTCAGAGGAAGGTCAATTGACGTGTTTGGAACAACGGAGCACAGATAATGGTCGTGCCATTCAATATGCAGTCGTGGATTTGGAAAAGAAGGAAAAAGAGGATATAGTGTGTTTTGATATACAAGAAGGTGCGACGGCCAGGCTATATGAAGATTACATGATTGTATATTTGAATCATCGGGTCGATGGAGAGCGCGTGACGCCGTATGCGATTTATGACAGAGAAAATCATCTGATCCGCGAGGGAGAGATCCGGGGTTTCTTTGTAGCACCGATAGGAATAGATGGAGAAAATATCTTGTGGAGTGCCAGTGATTTTCATGAAGAGGGAGGGACATTATTTGCGTTATTGGAACTGCCGATTCAGGGAAACGGGGCCGTTCAGACACTGATATCCTGTGATGTTCCTATGGGACAAGACCTGTAAGAAGGCTTGCATTTCTCCCTGGGACGTGGTACTATACATTTAAAATGTATCCTATATAGATAGGGGGTTACAAAGTGAATTGGATACAGGTACAGACATTTGCAGAAGGACCTCACACCTATGTGGGGATTGAGGTATTTCTGCCGCAGACGGTGGAAGCCGGTAAACGATATCCCTTGCTGATGCTGCTTCACGACCATGGTGAAGACAGGACGCAATGGATGCGACAGGCACGCTTGGAACGGTACGCCGAGAAAGCCGGCGTGGCGCTCGCTCTGATCGATGGCAATCAGAGCTGTTTTGTCAACAGTGTGACAGGGTATGCCTGGGGCGACTATCTGGTGCAGGAGCTGCCGGAGAAGCTATCTGGCTGGTTCCCCATTTCCCGTGAAGCGAAGGATCGCTGGGTCATGGGTGTGGGAACCGGGGGTTATGGAGCCCTCATGGCGGCGCAAAACGCGCCGGATGCCTTCGTGGGCGCGGCCGCGGTCAATCCCGTGTTAGACGTAGCCTGTTTATACGGAACAGACTATGAACCCAAGCCGGAGTATCTTTTTGGCGAGAAAGAGGCGCTGGTCTCCCAGGGCTATTCGCTGTCCCCGTCGTTTCAGATTCCGGTTCGGCTGTACTGCGACGCAGATCACGAGGAGAAAGCGAAGCAGTGGGCGAAGAACGGCGCGCAAATCACAGTGGAAGATGTCGGCGCGGAGAATCTTCTGGAAGAGTCCTTTCAGAAGTACGTGGAAGGAGGGATCCGGGGATGACACTCATGCAGTTTCATATTCAATCGAAGGTATTGCAGATGGGGATGGACGTGTGGGCGCTTCTGCCTGACCAGCCCCACACCATCCAGGAACCATTAAAAGTGCTGTGGCTTCTTCATGGCGGCAGCGGAGATCAGACCGGTTGGGTGCGTAATACAAGTATCGAGGCGCATGCTGGGAAATACAATAACCTGGCAGTGATCCTGCCCCACGCCTATCACTCCTGTTTTGTGGACATGGCGAAAGGCGCGCGTTTTGGGGAATACATCGGCAAAGAACTGCCGCAGATTATGCGAGGGCTATTGCCACAACTTTCTACGCGCCGCGAGGATAACTGGATCAGCGGATTCTCGAACGGGGGTTACGGCTGTTTGTATATCGGGCTGAACAATCCCGAAACCTTCGGCGCGATCGGGGCCTATGGAGCAGGCGACAAAGCAGACGCGGATTTCTCTCATCGTATGCAGGATAAAGAAAGAATGTTCGGTACGGGAGATATCAAACAATCGCCCTACTGTGTACGCCGCACCATCCTGGAACTAGCGAAAACCGATTTGCCCAAGCCGATCGTCGATCATGGCTGTGGCGAATACGATCCTTGGCGAGATATGAACGAATTGGTTCGAGACACGTTCCTCTCTGTCCCGGGGGATCCATATCGATATCGTTTCACCATGATTTCTGGAGATGGCCATACGAATACGTGCAGTGATACGTTAGAAGAAGGCTTTATCAGGCGTATGATGGAAGACGAATAGACTGCATGAATCCTGCCTTCTCCGTCCCCAGGAACCTTGCAAATAAGCCATTTTTGTGTTATAATCCCCCTTTACGAAAGGGGGATTTCTATGGAAGA
>CALBGL010000136.1 GCA_937892735.1 uncultured Clostridia bacterium
GTAAGGGTTGTCGCTGCTCGGCGCAGTCAGACGCGGCGTAAAAGACGCGGCTGCATCTACAGTGGTTGCCGGCAGATAGGCCGTTAAGAGCGCGAGACTCAGGCACAATGAGACGACAACCTTGGCTAATTTCTTCATGCTTAAACTTCCTTTCCTATGTCTTAAAAAATAACACGCGTATACTGTAACACTTTCCGATCAGTTTGTCAACACCTTTTTAATATTTGATTTGATTTTGTAATTCTTTTGTAATAATTCCCTTCTTTCTTTTCTTTTCACTTTTTTCAAGACACCTATTGCGTTTTTTGTGAAAATCTGCTATGATGCAACTAAACTTCATTGTTAGTTTTGAATATAAAAGCAGAAAAGGAGGTTTTCTTTTTTATGAAAATTACGTTTATGGGAGCTGGCAGTACTGTATTTGCAAAGAATGTATTAGGAGACTGTATGTGTTCTCCCGCGCTGCGAACCAGCGAATTGTCTCTGTATGATATTGATGGAAAGAGGCTTGCGGAATCCGAGCTATTGCTCTCCGCTCTCAATCATAATATTAATGAAGACAGGGCACGCATCACGACGCACCTGGGAGTGGAACACCGTAAAGAGGCCTTACGCGGTGCCGATTTTGTTGTGAACGCCATTCAGGTCGGCGGATATGATCCCTGTACCATCATTGATTTCGAGATTCCCAAGAAGTATGGTCTGCGCCAGACCATCGCGGATACGCTGGGGATCGGGGGTATTATGCGCGCTCTGCGTACAATCCCCGTGATGGAAGATTTCGCCCAGGATATGGCTGATGTTTGTCCCCATGCCTGGCTGTTAAATTACACCAATCCCATGGCGATTCTATCTGGTTACATGCAGCGGTACACGCCGATCAAGACAGTCGGGCTCTGTCACAGCGTTCAGGTCTGTTCTGAACATCTGCTGCAGTCTCTAGGTATGGAGAAACAGCTGGTGGGCCGCCGCGAACTCATTGCGGGTATCAATCATATGGCTTGGCTTCTTGAAATCTACGACAAGGATGGAAATGATCTATATCCAGAAATCCGGCGCCGCGCTCTCGCCAAAAATGATACCGAAAAGCACACCGACATGGTGCGTTTCGAATATATCCGCCGCCTTGGATACTATTGTACGGAATCCAGCGAGCATAACGCGGAATATAACGCTTTCTTCATCAAGGGACGCTATCCGGATCTGATCGATCGTTATCAGATTCCCCTGAATGAATATCCGCGTCGCTGCGTGAACCAGATCGCACGCTGGGAGAAGGAACGCGATCAGATCATGGCGAATGGCGAAGTAACGCATACCCGAACGCACGAATACGCCTCTCGTATCATGGAAGCCATCGTCACGAATGTTCCCTATAAGATTGGCGGGAATGTTCTCAACCATCATCTCATCGATAACCTGCCGCTGGATGCCTGTGTAGAGGTTCCTTGCCTGGTGGATAATCAGGGCATCAAACCCTGTCATGTCGGCAGCCTGCCCCTGCAGCTCGCCGCCATGAACAGCAGCAACATCTATCCGCAGCTTTTGACCATTGAAGCCGCTAGAACTCGTCGCAAGGAAGTTGTTTACCAGGCCGCCATGATGGATCCGCATACAGGCGCCGAACTCTCTCTAGATGATATCGTAGCCATGTGCGATGAACTCCTGGAGGCGCATAAGGATTGGCTGCCCGCATACCGCTAAACGATAAGGAGGGATTTTCATGCTGCCAATCGGTTTACAGCTATATTCGCTTCGTGATGAAGCCAGCGTCAATCTGGCCCTCACGCTGGAAAAAGTACGTCGTATGGGATATACGGGGATCGAGTTTGCTGGTCTATACGGCCATTCTGCGCAAGAGGTGAGCCGTCTGCTCGAAAAAAATGATCTTCTCCCCGTTTCTGCCCACGTTCCACTAGCAGAGCTTCTCGCCGATCTCACAGGCACTGTCGCGCAATACAAGGCCATTGGTTGTTCCTATATCGCCATCCCCTGGCTGGAAGAAGCCCGACGTCCCGGACAGCCCCTATATGGACAGACATTGGAGCAAATTCGAAAGATCGCGGAAGAATGCCTGCGTCAAGGCCTTCAGCTCTTGTACCATAATCATGACTTTGAATTCACAAAACTCGATGGGGAATACACCCTGGATCGTATGTACGCTACGATTCCTGCTTCACTTCTGCAAACGGAACTGGATACCTGCTGGGTTCGTGTCGGCGGGGAAGATCCATGTGCTTACTTACATAAGTATGCAGGACGCGCGCCCATAGTTCATCTGAAGGATTATTATATGAAAGGACACGAAGCCTCTCCCCAATATGAGCTCATTGGAGATACAAAAAAGCGCGCTTCCGAATCGACTTCTTTCGAATTCCGCGCGCTGGGTGCGGGTCTGCAAGACATGCCTGCGATTCTTAAGGCTTCTGAAAAAGCCGGCGCCCAGTGGCTGATTGTGGAACTGGATCGCCCGCCCAAGGGGCAGACTGCCGAAGAAGCCGTGCGCACCAGCCGCATCTATTTGACATCATTAGGATACTAGGAGGGATTATTATGGCAAGTATTGCGGATCGTTTCAAAGAAAACCAGGAAAGCACCCAAAATACCTACACAGGTCCTAAACTAAAAGTCGGAATCATCGGAACCGGCTGGATCTCCGAAGCGCATATTGAAAGCTACCTGCGCTGTCCGGATGTAGAGATTGTAGCGGCCGCCGATCTGATTCCCGGCAAAGCAGAGGCTCTGTTTGAAAAGCTCGGTGTTTCCGGTGTTCGTTTCTATCCTCATCATAAAGAGATGTTAGCTACCGAAACTTTGGATGTGGTAAGCGTCTGTACCTATAACCGCGCCCATGCGGAATGTACCATCGACGCACTCCATGCCGGGGTTCACGTTCTGGTAGAAAAGCCCATGTGCGTGACTCTGGAGGAAGCCGTTGCCATGTGTAAGGCAGAAAAAGAAAGCGGCAAGTTGCTGTCCGTTGGCTTCCAGCCGCGTTTCGACGAAAATATGCAGCAAATTGGCAAGATCGTGCAGTCCGGCGTATTGGGAAAAATCTACTATGTACAGACGGGCGGCGGCCGTCAGCGCGGCATTCCCACGCCCTATGGCACTTCTTTTATCACAGATGAGACAGCGGGTATCGGCGCCGTCGGTGATATTGGATGCTATTCCCTGGATCTAGTGCTCAACGCGTTAGGCTATCCGAAACCGTTAACGGTATCTGGATACAAGTCCGCTTACTTTGGCACGCGGCCAGAGATATATCCTCATCATCCCGAATACGCGAAAGCCTTTGCCGTCGATGATTTCGCGGCCGCCTTCATCCGTCTGGAAGGAGATATCATTCTCGATTTTCGCATTGCCTGGGCTATGAATCTGGATACGCCCGGAGATACCATCATCCTCGGTACAGAGGGCGGCTTACGCATTCCTTCCACAGAGTGTTGGAACGGAAGCATGAGTGGTCCCATGACTCTCTATCATGAAGTCGCAGGGCAGACCGTAGAGACAGTGCTTCCCATTTTACCCAATGCTTTCGATGAGCTTTTCTATCGTAAGATTCGTTCCTTCCTGGATGCTGTGGAAACCGGAGGCACGGCTCCTGTGCCCACCTCCCAAGTTCTCATCAATCAGGCGATTATCGATGGTATCGTCCGTTCCGCACAGGCAGGACACGAAATCCGTATCGAGATCCCGAACATCTAAAACACAATGCGCCTACAGGAGACCGTGAACACTCACATCTTCTCCCGCAGGCGCATTTTCTCTTCTAAATAGGCTTCCAACCATCGGGCCACACCATCCTCGTCATTTCTTTCGAGAATCCCTGCAGCCTGTTTTTTTATCTCTTCCGCGGCATTGGCCGGCGCATAGCCTGCGTCTGCGGCCTGAAACAGGGGCAGATCGTTGACGGCGTCGCCAAAAACGATCATCCGGTCACATTGCAGCCTTTCCTTCAGCTGCCGCGCCGCATGCGCTTTCGTCGCATGGCGGGGCATGACTTCCAGCCACCATTCTCCCTGACCATATAACTCTCTCTGAAAGGTAAACTGGCTGCATCCCCACGCCTTCAGCCGTTCCTGCAGAGGCGCCAGTTCCGTTCTTTCCCCAATGCATGTGTAGTAAAATGGCTCTCCCGCATAAAGCATCTCTTCCGATGCGCAGCGCCGCAACCGCGCGTCTCCCTGCCGTTTCGAAAGATAGGCCGCTTTCCCCGCATTCATTTCGGCGGCGAGCCAGGATACTCTCTCTCGTCCTTCCACAAACGCATAGACCAGCGGCGAAACCTTCTCCTCCCGGAATGTCTGACGCAGCCATGCCCTCTCGTCATCAGAAAACGCATTGCATACCACGGGCGTCCCCCTTTCCACGAGCATGGTTCCGTTATAGACAATCACAGGCAGGGTAGGCGTCCATCCCTCTGTCACGACGCTGGCAGAATGAATCGAGCGAGCCGTCGCGTATGTGATCAGCTCACCCTCCTCTTCCATTCTTCGTAAGACCGCCCGCGTCCGATCCGAAAGCCGTCCATCCGCATCGAGCAGCGTTCCATCCAAATCCGAGACAAATAACGTCTTCACTCTTCCGTCTCCTCGATGTCCTCATCCGCTTCTTCCATAGATTCATGCATAGACTCATCTGTCGATTCATGCAGCTGGAACGCCTGTCCAACACGCTGCCACTCCTTCTCCTTTTCACGTTTTTCCTCTTCTTCTGCCTGCAGTTCTGCATCCACCTTGGCGTCGATCTCCGCTTGCATCCGTTCCTGTTTTCTCTTATGGCAACGAGCCATCCAAAAAATCGCAAAAATAAGAACCAGAATCGAAATAAACTGAGAAGTGGACAAGAATCCTACTGTCCCACGATTATCTCCGCGGAAGAACTCAATGATAAAACGACCGACTCCATATAGAATCATGTACCAGCCAGCAGCCATCCCTGGTTCTCTCCGGGTTCCCTTCCGGGTATACCACAGCAAGAATGCCGCGATCGCGAAATCACCCACACTGGAAATGAGCTGTGTGGGAATCAGGGCAATTCCCGAAGGCGCCATACTTTCTGCCGGGAAAACAACCCCAATCGCAGAATCCGTCGGCGCGCCATAGCAGCAGCCTGCCAGAAAACAGCCAATTCGTCCGAACCCCTGTGCCAGAGGTATGGAAGGAATGGCCGTGTCCAGATACTGCAGAAACGGCAGCTTCTTTACCCGACAATAAATATAAGGAATCAGGATTCCTGTAAAGATACCGCCATATACAACAAATCCGTTGGTAAAGTCCAGCAGCATGGAAGGGTCTTGAATAATAGAGGGTAGTTCTACAATATAGAATAAAAGCTTCGCTCCCACAACGCCAGCCAAGATTCCGAAAAACCCCAGATTGAACATCTGATCTTTATCCAGTCCTCTGGCAGGGCATCGTCGCATACCCAGCCAGACTGCCAATATCATGCCAATGGCAATCATCAATCCATAACTATATACATGAAACGGTCCAATCGAAAATAATTCCGGATGCATCTTCCTTCTCCTCCCGTCCCTATTGGGCTCTTCTCTGTCTTACAACCTCATACATCAATATCCCTGCCGCCACAGACGCATTCAGCGACTCGGCCCTTCCCGGCTGCGGAATGGAAATCCTGACCTGCGCCAGATTTGCGGTCTCCTCCCGAAGTCCATTCCCCTCGTTGCCAATCAGAATCCCGCAGCCTTGTCGATAGTCCGCCTGATCGTAGGAAAGACTGGCCTGCAAGTGTGCCGCAGCCAGCATGACGCCGCGCCGCTGCAGCATCAGCAGCGCCTCGCGAAACTGCCCTGTACGGACGACTGGCAGATGAAATATACTCCCCATCGAGGCCCGCACCACTTTCGGACTGAAAAAATCTGCCGTACCCTCGGAACACAGAATTCCATCCGCCCCGGCCGCGTCTGCAGTACGCAGAATCGTACCGGCATTTCCCGGATCCTGCAGGTCTTCTAAAATCACCAGAAATGGCGATTCCTGCTGCAGCAATTCTTCCAGCGCCGTCTCCCGCAGACGAACTAATGCCATCACTCCCTGCGGATGCTGTGTATCCGACGCCTGTCTCATCCAGTCTTCCTCCACCACGACGATCTCGGCCTCTGGATAGCGCTGGCAGCATACTCGCCAATCCTCATGGCGTGCCATGAATGTCTCCGTGAGAATCAGCGTTTTCAATTCCCACGGCGGGCAAATCTCTCGTACCAGACGCAGCCCCTCTGCCATGAAAAGACCATTCTCTTGCCTGCCTTTTCGGCTCTGAAGACTTTTAATCTGCTTAAACAGAGGATTCTGCACGCTGAAAAGATACCGAAAGCCCGGCATATCCGTCATGCGGCGCCACTCCTTTCTATTTGCTGCCAATCAAAGGCTGCTTACGCCTAATCGGCATCGGCATTTTATGTTTATTATAGCAAATCCCTGCTAATTATTCAAGATAAAAAAGAGGGGGCAATCACACCCATGATGGCGTGTAACTGCCCCGCTGAATCATCAGATTCCCATATTATGCAGCATGCAGAAAGAATCCCGTCTCAGGCCATATTTTCCGCATTAAACGGCATGCTTTTGCCTCGCCTATCAATATCCCGCATATAAAAACACGGGCTGCTCCACATCGGAACAACCCGCTCTCACATTTCCTTTTTTGATTAATCCACCGTATACGGCATCAAAGCCAGATGTCTGGCACGCTTAACAGCAACCGTCAGCATACGCTGATGCTTTGCGCAGTTGCCATTGATACGGCGCGGCAGAATCTTGCCCCGCTCGGAGACATATCTTCTCAGCTTCGCTACATCCTTGTAGCTGAGCGTCTCGCCATTCTCTGCACAAAAGCTGCAAACGCGCTTCTTACGGCGCATACCGGTTCTCTTCTTCTGAGGAACTGCCATGACCAAAACCTCCTGTTCTATACTTATCGACCCTATGCACACCCTGTCTTAAAAAGGCAGATCCGAGTCCCCCTCCAACGTCGCGTCCACCGGTGTAAAACCATCCGGCCCAGCAGGCTGCGCTGCTGGCTGCTGAGACGGCGCCGACTCGTAGGGCTGCGATGCAAACCCGTCATTCTGCGGAGCAAACGCCTCGTTTTGCGGTGCATAGTTATTATTCTGCTGTCCATATGAATCATAATTAGATCCATAGGCATTGTTCTGTGACATATATGCGTTGTTCTGAGGCGGAACCGCCTGATAGTTCTGATAACCCCCGCTGGGAGCGCCCTGCGCAAAATTCCCGCCTCTCTGCGAACGGCTCTCATAAGAAGCCTTACTCTCCGCAAAATATTGGTCGGTCGCGATTACATCGGTAGAATACCGCTTCGCGCCATTTTGCTCATACGAACTCACACGCAGCTCGCCGCAGATTGCCACCATCATTCCCTTATGGAAGTATTTACCGGCAAATTCGCCGCGGCCTCCAAAGGCAACAATATTGATGAAATCCGCGTCTGGCTCTCCATCTCGTTTATAAGACCTATTGACTGCCAGTGAATACCGGCATACGGCCTGTCCCGTATTGGAGTAGCGCAGTTCTGGATCTCTGGTCAATCGACCCATTAGTATCACTTTATTCATTGAAAAACCTCCCCGGCTTCAATGCTGTTCACTCGCCCTCTCTTACAATCAGATAACGAAGCACATTCTCCATGATACGAAGATCCTGCTCTAAGGCAACGCTCATGGAAGACTCAGCCTCGCACTTCACGAAGTAGTAGTAACCCTCGGACTGCTTTGCGATCTCATAAGCAAGACGGCGCTTGCCCCAATCCTCCACTTCCGTGACGGTACCACCACGACGCGCGATATAGGCCTTTACCTGCTCCACAACAGCAGCACGCTCTTCATCTGCCAACTGTGCGGAAACAACCACCGCAACCTCGTACTTGTTCATCGTCTACACCTCCTTCTGGACTATGGCCCTTGCCATAGGCAAGAGCAAGGATAATTTTCATTCAGTCTACGATTATACACCAGATTTGAGTGAATAGCAAGAAGAAATTTGAAAATCTTTGAAAAAAACAGTAGCCCGGACCGTTTCTTTTCATATCGACAGTATATCATGCTCAGCTTTCAAAAGTCAACAAAATTCTGAAAATTTCGTATTATTTTTGCCACTTTCGAAATCCTTCCAGGCATTCCCGCAATACATCCTCTTCCACAGGAATTCCATAGGCCCCGTCGGTGCGCTGAACCAGCTGACCCGGCCCTGCCAGGAGAATCCATTCTATCTTACCATCCCGCACTTTCTTATCCGTCCTCATCCCTTGAATCAGCTGCTCCGTCGTCAGACCATCGGGAATCTTCGTATCCTGATGGTATTCCCGCAGAAGCTGTACCTGCTTCCATACCCATTCTTCCTCGCAATATCCCAGCTGCCAGGAGAGATAGCCCGCGAACGCAATCCCGATCGCCACGCACTCACCATGAATCTTTTCAAAATGGCTGGCCATCTCCACACTATGCCCCAACGTATGCCCATAATTCAGCACCTTGCGCAGATTACTCTCCTGCTGGTCTCTGCTTACAATCTCATTCTTCACGGCGCTGTTTTGATAGAAAAGGGTTTCCATGACCGCAAAATAATCCTCTCCCTGCCGGAGGCAGACCGTATCCCGATGTTCTCGCAAAAAATCCTGCAGTGCGGGCAGGCGAATGAAGCTATGCTTGATCAATTCCACCAGCCCTGCAAAGTAATTACGCTCATCCAGCGAAGGCAGGAATCCCATATCCATATAGACCGCCACCGGACTATGGAACGCTCCGATCAGATTCTTACCATAAGGAACATCAACCGCTGTCTTGCTCCCAATCGCAGAATCTGCCATCGCAAGCGTCGTGGTGGGCACCTGCAGCACTGGGATCCCTCGCATATAGGTGGCCGCTACAAAACCGGCCAGGTCTCCTACAACGCCGCCACCCAGCGCGATCACCGCGCTGTCCCGTCCAAAGCCAGCTGCCAGCATCGCATCCTCTAAACGTTCTTTCTCTTTCCGGTTTTTGCTTGCCTCTCCCTGCGGAAATGTAAAGAACTGCGCTTCCAATCTCTGCTTTTCCAGGCTCTCCATCATTTCCTTTCCATACAAGCCGGCCACTCGATCATCAGACAAGACCGCGTATCTTTTTGCCAGCGGCTTCTCCCGCAGATCCTGTGCCATTCGGTCCAATAGATCCGTCCCCATGTACACCTCATATTGTATGGGATTCACCCGTACATCCACATGTACTGCTTTCATCTCACGCCTCCTTTGCTTACATGCCGCCTCTTGCGAGAAGCAGCGGTATCACATACACTCCCACAAACACAACTCCTAGCCAAATCTCCGGCAAAATCCCCATGACCCGCATACCTGCTCCCTTCGCGAAGACAATGATTTTCCGGAAATACTGCAAGGCAATTATCCACACGATTCCAAAAAGACTCAGAATTCCCCCTGCCAGCAGTCCCGGGGTATGATATACGATTTCGATCTGATTGACGCCCTCTTGCAGCTCGATTCCTATGAAATTACCCAGCACCTCATAAACTTCCGTGGTTTCTCCGTTGATCGTCACCGTATATCCGTCCCGATATGGAAGCGTCAGCAGGAGCGTCTGTCCCCTTTGCCCCTTTTCTACATACACATTCGCCGTATCACCCTGTATGGTCCATTCAGTTCCCTGCGCCGTTTCCATCCACTGTTTCATCTTCTCCTCTGGCAGTCCCACCACACCAAAGGAAGCCGGCGTTATGTCTTTATGGATTTGAACCTCAATCACAACGGTCTCATTCTCAAACGTACCCAATTCCAAAATCCCATTTTCCTTTTTCACTGGGTAATTTCCGGTATGCACTCTGTGGTTCACCATAATCATGCAACTATCATGCTCGGCTTCTGACAGATGCGTCGTATACCGTCCGCCAAAGCAATCAAAATACAGCGTTTGCCGGCCTTCCACGTAAATCTCGTACGTCAACATGCCGACCCGGCTGCCTTCTTCCCGCTGTAGGCTTGTCCCCTCTTCTGACGCAGCATAAGTAAGATTTCGCGCACTTGTAGGTTCATAACGAATAAACAACTCTTCTTCCATACCCGAAAGCTTCTGATAGATCTCGTTCTGAGCCTGGAAACGATCACCGGAGGATACCTCCGCAATCTCCTGTATCGAAGCATCCACAATCAATCCCGACGGCAGCTTCCACTCCGATTCTATCACCGCATACGTTTCATTCGCATAGACCACAGCATCCTCTGCTTTTGTTTCATTTTCATACACTACAGTATATTGGTTAGACAGCAGTGCGTCAGTGAAAGCGGTGCCTCCCTGGGAATCCGCCTCCATCCAGTATGAAGAATATCCCAGTTTTTTGAGCGTGAACAGATAATCCTCTCCGGTGAGAGATGTGTAGTGCGACAGTGTGGGCAACCCAGCTGCCCCCATCCAATTCGCTTCGATCTCTCGTCCCTTTGTCTTGACTCGATAAAACCCGGACGCATTCAGATTTTCGCCCAGGTCCAGCACATCCTCATATCCGCTTTGATCGGACGCGGGATACCCCATATAGACGCCGCCGCAAAAAAATGCTTCTACTGCGAAGACAGCACCTAACGCCACCGCGAGGCCCTGTCGGCTCAGCCATCCCAGCCGGCCGGTCAGAAGACACAGCCCATAACTCACTATCGTGAGCAGGAAGGCTACAAATAACGCGGCAAAGGACTCTTTATCCCCCCACAGACTGTTCGTATACGCTTCCAAAACTTCTCTGTGCGTCTCAAGATAAGGAACCAGAAACGCCGCCAGCAAAATCACACAGCCCACACAAATGAGAGATGCCGTCACAGCCCGTTTTCCTTCCCGTTCTGCTCGAAGAAAACGATCCTCTTCCGGATCTTCTTTTTTTCTTCTGCCTTCCAGAAGATCTTCCATGGCCGCTCCGCTCACCATTAATAGAAAACATACCGTCATGTATCCATAGCGAGCTGGAAAACACTGATAGCTTCCCGTATGCCAGATCCGATTGATCGGCTCCAACACCAGCGGCAGAATCAGTAACAGGCTCATAATCAGAAGAAAAGACAGCTCCGGCTGTTTCCTCATTTTTTTATATGGGAAGAAGAAAAGGGCCGGAACAAAAATTCCTGTACAGAACAAAAGCGGCACCGTTGTTTCCAAAGAAGGGAACCAGGGACTGCTTCGCAGGCTATCCAGCAGATTGGTACCGCGTGCCGAAGCAAAAAACTG
This sequence comes from uncultured Clostridia bacterium, assembly GCA_937892735.1. Lineage (GTDB taxonomy): Bacteria > Bacillota > Clostridia > Lachnospirales > Bianqueaceae > Faecimorpha. The sequence continues at coordinate 11,246 of CALBGL010000136.1, forward strand.
CAGCAGACATGGCAGCCAGATGACGGCCGTTAAAAGCGCCGCGCCCGCGCTTGATAAAATGAACAGAACAGCGCCTCTTCTTCTTTCTCCGCGGCTGCAGCACATCGTCAGATATAGCCCACTATACAGGAGTAGGAAAATCACCACCATGTAACATAAATAATAATTGACAAAAAGGTCTGCGCACAATACCCCGATATAGAGCCCTGGTTTCTGCTCCTGAAACAGACGATCCAGGCCGTACAGGAGCAAGGGAAACAAATACGCCGTGTCCAACCAGATCACATTCTGATAGAACATTAGACAGAACCCAGAAAACGCATACATAGACGCCAACACACTGGTCATTCCCGTCCCCAGACGCAAAAAGCGTCGTCTAAAATACAAAAATGCCGTTCCCGCCGCCAGCATCATCTTGAGCATGACCAATATATTAAAAAGGTCAAACATGTTTTCTTTGGACACCAACGCCACCAAAAGATGCAGTGGACTCGCCACAAAGAAAAACAGCACCCCCCATAAATCCATCCCGCCTGCGTTCTGCAGATTTAAAAAAATGGACTGTTCCCCGCTTATCATATCCTTTAGGTCCATCAGCAGGGGAACCACCTGCTGCCTGGCGTCACACCAGGCCAAGGTAAGTTCTCCATACGGGAATAGACCAAAATACAAATATATGATAGAACTAAGGATACCGGTCATCAAGACCGGTATCAAAATCTCCCTCTTTTTCATGATTCTCTAACCGTAAAATCAATAGGTGGAAATATGCAGATTCGCGTTCCAGATATCCAGCGACGGTTCCTTTGTCATCGCCAGAGCCTCATCAATGTCCTGGTCCACATATTTTCCGTCTTTCACCGAGATGATCCGATTCGTCTCTCCTCGATACAGAGCCTCTACTGCCAGATAGCCCATCATGGACGCATGTTTAATATCCAATGCAGTAGGACGTCCTCCTCGCTGAATATGCCCTAAAATGGTTGCTCTGGACTCGATACCTGTCACTTCATGAATCCGCTTTGCCAGTTCCTCCGCATGGCCTACGCCTTCCGCCACGATAATGATATTATGATTCTTGCCGCGCGCCCGATTCTCCATAATCACGCTGACCAGATGATCAAAGCTCTGCGATTCCACGTCCTCTGGAATCATAATCGCATCTGCTCCTGTGGCAATCCCCGACCAAAGCGCGATCTCCCCACAGTTTCTCCCCATGACTTCTACTACGCTGCAGCGCTCATGAGACGCCGATGTATCCCGCAGTCTGGATACTGCTTCTACTACCACATTCACCGCTGTGTCGAATCCGATAGTATAATCGGAACAGACGATGTCCAGATCAATCGTTCCCGGTACGCCCACTACACTGATGCCCCTCTGCGACAATTTCTGCGCACCGCGAAATGATCCGTCTCCTCCGATGACAACCAACCCATCAATCCCAAATATCCGACACATCTCGGCTGCCCGGTCCTGATACTCCACTTCCAAGAACTCCGGACACCTTGCTGTATATAAAATCGTACCGCCACGATGAATGATGTTCGCCACACTCGTGGCATTCATTTCCATCACATCGCCCCTTAAAAGGCCAGCATACCCCTTACGGATCCCCATAACCCGACATCCTCTGTTCAACGCGCTGCGTACCACCGCGCGAATACAGGCGTTCATACCAGGAGCGTCGCCCCCGCTGGTTAATACTCCGACCGTCTTGAGACTGCCTTCCATAATAATTCTTCCTTTCTGCAAATGCCCTTCAGGGACTTTGCTCTTTCAAATGTTTCACTATCATCACAACACAGGAAAACAAATCACAAATTCCCCCAATTATATTGTACACGATCCCCCCTCGGATTTCAAGAGTTTTTTGGCCGTATAGGGACGAAGTTTCCTTCAAATATATGGCGAACACCACTGGATATGCTAAATAGAAATCAATGACACGAAGCCAAGCCATTATCTCCAGACCACGGAACCAGCGCCTAATAATGCTTCCAGTTGATGGACAAGCGCCGTACTCTTGGAAATTCGATAACACGCCGGCGCCTTGAGCCGCTGTTTTTCCGCTTCCAGATATAAATACAGGTCATAGGGGCCCGGATACTGACCCAGCAGATGCAGAAGTGTCTGCTGTTTCTTTTGCCAGTCCTCCTGTCCGCCCAACCGCAACCATAGCACACGGGTATGGTCCTGCGCCTCCTCGTTTCCGGCAATTTCCCGCCTCTGCACTTCAGAAACCGTCTTGGCCTGTCCCTCATACATGCGTCGGTACACCTGTCTCTCCCCTCGATACAGCGCACTTTCCTGACCAAAGGGTACAATCGACTGCGCGATCAGCTTCGCATCCTCTTCGTCCCCCACACTGACGCGTCCCTGTACAAAGATCTTCGCATCCGCCGTCAGAAACTGCCTGGCCTGTTCATACACATTGGGAAACACCAGTACCTCCACACTGCCATACAAATCTTCTAATGTCGCAAAGGCCATCATCTTGCTGTTTTTGGTGATCTTAGTCTGCAGACGCATGATGACGCCGCCAATAATCGCCGTCTCCCCGTCTGTCACCTCGCATCGCTCCTCTTCTTCCTGCCACCGAAACTCTTCAGCGGTACGATTCACGGTTTTTCTCCATACTTCCTCATACTCCCGCAAAGGATGACCGCTCAGATAAATCCCCAGGACTTCCTTTTCCATGGCCAGGCGTTCTGCCTCCGGATATTCTCCCGTTCCCGGCAATTGATCGTCCAGATCCTGATTTGGCGTATCGTCTCCCAGATCCAATCCAAACAGATCCATCTGCCCGGACAACTGATTTTTATACCAGAGAGACGCGGCTCCCAGGATGACATTGCAGGTTTCCAGGTAATCCTTACGGCTTCCGCCCAGGGAATCAAAGGCCCCGGCCTTAATCAGGTTTTCCAGCACCTTCTTGTTCAGATCCGCCCCCTGCATCCGCCGACAGAAATCCGTCATGCTGCGGAACGGCCCATTCTGCTCCCGCTCTCGCACAATACGATCCACGATATTCTGTCCCACGCCTTTAATAGAAGAAAGTCCATAACGAATCCGATGATCTGCCGATACCGAAAAACCCGTATATCCCTCATTGATATCCGGTGAAGTCAGTTCGATATTCATGGATTTCAGACTTTCAATGTAGCTGGTCACCTTCCCTGGATGATCGATAACCGATGTCAGAAGCGCCGCCATGAATTCCACCGGATAATGCGCCTTAAGCCAGGCCGTCTGATAGGCAACTACCGCATAACACGCGGCATGAGACTTATTGAAGGCATATTTTGCAAAGTCCGTCATATCCTCGAAAATCTGCTCCGCCTGTTCTGGTGTGATTCCTCGATGCACACACCCGGGCACATTCTCTTCTTCATTTCCATAAACGAAGTACTGTCGCTCCCGCGCCATCACATCCGCTTTTTTCTTAGACATAGCCTTCCGCACCAAATCGGCTCGTCCCATCGTATAACCGGCAAGATCCCGTACGATCTGCATAACCTGCTCCTGATAGACAATACACCCATAGGTGGGTTTCAAAATCGGCTCCAGGAGCGGTGTCGTGTACTGGATGGCCGCCGCGTTCTTTTTTCCTTCCAGGTACTTGGGTATGAAATCCATCGGCCCCGGACGGTACAGCGATATACCTGCGATGATATCCTCCAGATTTTCCGGCCGCAGTTCTTTCATGAAAGACGTCATGCCACCACTTTCCAGCTGGAAGACCCCGACCGTCTTACCTGCGGAAATCATCTGATAGACTTCCGGATCATCCATCGACATCCGATCAAATTGAATCTTTTTCCCATACCGTTTTTCAATCAGATCCAGCGCGTCCTGAATCACCGTAAGCGTACGAAGGCCCAAGAAATCCATCTTCAGGAGGCCCAACTCTTCGATGGTGGTCATGGTGAACTGGGTCACCGGCATACCGTCGTTCGTAGCCAGCGGCACGTATTCCATGACGGGTTTCTTGGAAATCACAACGCCGGCTGCATGCGTGGAAGCGTGCCGCGGCAGCCCCTCCAGACGCTTGGACATGTCGATCAGCGTCCGTACCTGTTCATTGGTCCGGTACAATTCCGATAACTCAGGATTGACTTCCAGCGCCTTGTCAATGGTGATACCCAGATCGCGGGGGATCATCTTCGCAATCTTATCGACCTCTCCATAAGGCATATCCATGGCGCGTCCCACGTCTCGAATCACAAGACGGGCCGCCATCGTACCAAAAGTAATGATCTGCGTGACATGATCCTCTCCATATTTCTGAGTCACATAATCAATAACCTCCTGACGGCGTCGATAGCAGAAGTCCACGTCGATATCCGGCATACTCACACGTTCTGGATTGAGAAACCGTTCGAAGATCAGCTGATATTCGGTCGGTTCGATATCCGTGATCCGCAGACAATAGGCAACCACACTGCCCGCGGCAGATCCTCGCCCGGGCCCCACCATGATCCCCCGAGACTTGGCATAATTGATAAAGTCCCATACGATCAAGAAATAATCCACGTATCCCATGTTCTCGATAACGCCAAGTTCATATTCTAGACGCTCTCTGAGTTCCGGACGAATCTCTTGATACCGTTCCGCAAGTCCTTTTTCACAGAGCATCCGCAGATATTCCCTAGCTGTATACCCCTCCGGCACGTCATACTGCGGCAGCTTTAATTCATGAAACTTAAATTCCACCTGGCAGCGTTTCGCCACCTTCTCCGTATTCCCCAGCGCTTCCAGCGCATATGGAAACAGCGTTTCCATCTCCTGCGGCGACTTTAGATAAAACTGACCGCCCTCATACCGCATCCGGTCTTCATCGTTCACCTTTTTATTGGTTTGAATGCACAGCAGAATATCATGCGCCTGCGCGTCCTCCTTATACGTATAATGCACATCATTGGTAGCTACCAGCGGCAGTCCTGTCTCCTGACTCATTCGGAGCAGCTGCTGGTTGACCTGTGCCTGCTCCGCGATTCCATGATCCTGCAGTTCCAGATAAAAATGATCCGGCCCCATGATCTCTGCATATTGAAGAGCCACTTCCTTAGCCTTCTCATACCCTTGCGCGAGCAGCGTCCTAGGCACCGCACCTGCCAGACACGCGCTCAGCGCGATAATCCCTTCGTGATTTTCCCGCAGCAACTCCAGATCGATCCTGGGCTTATAATAAAAACCTTCGATAAAGCCCTTCGATACCATCTTGATCAGGTTCTCATATCCCGTCTGATTCTCCGCCAGAAGCACCAGATGGTAGTATTCCGCGTCAGACCTGCCTTCTTTCTGAAAACGACTCTTCTCCGCCACATAGACCTCGCAGCCAATGACCGGATGGATCCCCTGCTCTTTACAGGCCTTATAGAAATCGATAACGCCATACATCGCGCCATGATCTGTAATGGCCAGGCTATCCATCCCCAGTTCCTTTGCCTGACGGACTATCTCACTGATTTTCGATGATCCGTCCAGCAGGCTGTATTCCGTATGTACATGTAAATGCGCAAATCCCATGAATGCTCCTCCTTTCGTTTTTCTCTCCAGAGAACAAAAGACGGGGAGTCCCCGTCTTTCCTGATTTATCCGGCCTGCTCCAATATCCAGTCCGCCAAGTCACTAATCACTTTTTCTTCTACATGCAATGGCCGCTCGTACTGCTTGGATACGTTGGTATACGGCCCCTCTACTTTCATCATCATATGATTGACGTTTTCAAACAGCTTACAAGTCGCATTTTCTTTGCCTTTTAAAATCTCCACCCATCCGTTATAATCCGGATCCGTCTCGATCTGATAGTCCGCGTCTCCCTGCATGATGAGTACCGGCTTCTCCGAATCCGCCACCATTTGCGGATAGTCGTAGGCATTCAGATCCATCCAGTAATAGACATACTGGTTGAGCAGAATATTCGTCCAGTCCTCCTCTTCCTCGGATCCGTCAAACTCCCGGATATCTTTGATATCCGATTCCAGCATGGGCTCCAAATACTGAACCGTATCATACTCTAATCCATCCATACCATAACGAATCGCCTGATCATAAGCCGCCTCCGACCAGGCGCGGGAAGGCGATGCCATCATGACATACCCCGCGTAGTCTGCTTCCAGGTCAATCCTAGGCGCTACCAGGCCCCCAAGATCATGGGCCACCAGATACACCTCGTCAGGATTCACCACCTCCTGCTGCCGCAGAAGATCCGTCGCCAGTACCGCGTCGTCAATCGTCTGAAAATCAATGGTCAATGTAGACACATCGGTGATCGTCTGGGCTTCAGGATACGTGTAGCTCCGCTTGTCATATCGCAATACGGCAATTCCTTGTTCGGCCAGGCCATTCGCGATATCCCGAAACATCTTCGTCGAGAGCGCTGTTTCATCCCGGTCATTATTCCCGATCCCATGCACCAAAACGACTGCCGGCAGGTTGGTCCCCCCCTCAGGATAGGTTAGTGTGCCTTCCAAGGGATAATTCGTCCCTTTTCCAATCACCACGGTTTTTTCCACCAGTCCGTCCGGCAGTACATACTCCGCCTCCGCAGACGCAGCCGATTCGTAGAAATCCAGATAGACCAGCTGATGATCACTGGTAAAGAGCATATCTGCCGTCATCGTTACATCGTCGAACACGTAGTTGACCGTAGCCGCTCCCGCATAACAATAGTAGAAGATATCCATATTCTCCGTAGAGGTCCATTCCCCATGCTCCTGACGAATCTGCTCCCACTGATTCCAACCATTCGTAACGTCATCCGCTTCCATCTCCTCCGGAAGCTGCGCCAACAAGTCATCCAATGTGCCTTCGGATAAAATCTCATTGATCCGTGTGACCGCCGCGGCCACCTCCGCCTGGGTATTCTCATCCATCTCGATCACAGTCTGACCGCCGTTATGATACTGCTCTACGCAGCCGGAAAGTCCCAGAATCAAGCTGATCGCCAGCAATAGGGCCAGGCCCCGTCGAAGCGTTTTTCTCATCATTACATTCATCCTTTCCGCAGAAGAATCATTCCTCCTGCGCGGTTCCCCGTTTGCTTCTCCACATGAGGTAGGCATTCATGAACGGAGTCAGGTCTCCATCCATCACCCCCTGAATATTCGCAGTCTCTTCTCCTGTACGCAGGTCCTTGACCATGCTGTACGGATGAAACACATAGGAACGAATCTGGCTGCCCCAGGCGATGTCCTTGACCTCACCCCGGATATCCGCCATCTTCTCCATCTGTTTCTCCTGTTCTACCTCATACAGCTTTGCCTTCAGCATTTGCATGGCCTTGTCTTTATTCTGGAACTGAGAACGTTCATTCTGACACTGCACTACAATGCCGGTGGGCAAATGAGTAATTCGGATCGCGGAACTGGTCTTATTCACCTTCTGCCCTCCCGCTCCGCTGGACCTGTACGTATCGATTCGCAGATCGTCCGGATCAATATCTACCTGGATCGAATCATCCAGTTCCGGCATCACGTCGCAGGACGCAAACGAGGTATGCCGCCTGCCAGACGCATCAAACGGAGAGATTCTGACTAAGCGATGAATGCCCTTCTCTGATTTCAGATACCCGAAAGCATTCTCTCCGTTCACCTGAAACGTCACCGATTTGATGCCTGCTTCATCGCCTTCCTGGTAATCCAGCACCTCAACCTTATAGCCGTTCTTCTCGGCCCATCTGGAATACATGCGGTACAGCATAGAAGTCCAGTCGCATGCCTCCGTACCGCCCGCCCCCGCATGCAGTGTCACAATGGCATTCTTGCTATCGAATTCTTCACACAGAAGCGCCTTGAGGCGGTAGTTTTCATAACTCTGCTTAAAGTCCTGAAATTCCTTATCCAGCTCTAGAAGCAGACTCTCATCCTCCTCTTCCATCGCCATCTCAAGCAGCGTACACGCATCCTCATAGCTCTGCACCACATGTTCATAATCCGAAAGCTTATTCTTCAGCGCACCTGCCTCCTGCAAAATCTTCTGACTTTTTTCTGGGTCATTCCAGAAATCCGGCTCTGACGCCATCAGATCATACTCCTCAATCTTATTCCGCAATTCAGCGGGGTTAAAGGGACTCACCCAATTCTTCAACAGCGCCCTTGTATTTTTCAAGCTCTAATTTGTACTCGTCAAATCCAAGCAAAGATCTCACCCTTTCCTGTCGTTATTTTTTGGTTCCGAGAACCGGTTTATACATTGCGGCCACAGCAGTTTTTATACTTCTTTCCACTGCCGCAGGGACACGGATCGTTGCGGCCTACTTTGACTGAAGCCCGTTTCACCGGCTTTTTCGCCTTGCTGGTATCCACACCGCGGTTTGTGGAAATATCCTTCGATACCTCTTTCCGCTCCATCTCCTGATTCTGTGCCAAGTGTACATGGAACATCGCCTTCAGCGTATCCTCCTGAATGTTCATGCTCAACTCCTCAAACATGTCATAGGATACTAGCTTATATTCATCCAGTGGATTTTTCTGCGCATACGCCTGCAGTCCAATACCTTGCCGCATCTGATCCATGATGTCGATATGCTCTGTCCAGTGGCGGTCTACCACCTGCAGCATCAATACGCGCTCAATCTCACGCACGCGCTCTTCCGGGGCCAACTCTTCTTCCTTCTCTTCATACATCTTCTTCGCGGCCTGGATAATACGCTCCGTAAGTTCTTCCGCGCTGATCTTGTCCTTTTCGGCGTCCGGAATCGCGATCAGTTCCTTAAACGGCACGATACGGCGAATTTCCTCATTGAGGTGCGCCATATTCCAGTCTCCGGAGAATTTGGAATCCTTCGTCACATCCTGCACGTAGTAGGTGATCACATCCTCCAACATCTTCATGATCGTCGGACGCAGATTCTCGCCTTCTAATACCTGCCGGCGCTGTTCATAAATGATCTCCCTCTGTTCATTCATAACCTGATCGTATTCCAGCAGCCGCTTACGAATACCGAAGTTGTTCTCTTCCACCCGCTTCTGCGAACGCTCAATGGCGCCGGACAATGTTTTATCACTGATGGGCTGTCCCTCCGGCAATCTAAGCCGCTCCAGAATGCCCTTCATACGCTCTCCGCCAAAGATTCGCATCAAGTCGTCTTCCATGGAAATATAGAAACGAGACTCACCCGGATCTCCCTGACGGCCGGAACGTCCGCGCAGCTGGTTATCAATACGTCTGGCTTCATGACGCTCTGTACCGATGATCTTCAGCCCGCCCAGCTTGGCGACGCCTTCGCCCAGCTTGATATCGGTACCACGACCGGCCATGTTGGTCGCGATGGTGACGGCCCCACGCTGTCCAGCCTGCGCCACGATTTCCGCCTCGCGCTCATGGAACTTGGCGTTCAACACATTATGAGGAATTCCTTCGTGTTTCAGCAAACCGCTCACCAGCTCTGAGTCCTCAATCGTGATCGTACCCACCAGTACCGGCTGTCCTTTCTCATGGGATGCCTTGATATCCTCAATCGCCGCTTTGTATTTCTCTTTCTTGGTCTTAAAGACCATGTCCGGATGATCCTTACGAATGACAGGCCGATTGGTCGGAATCTCCACAACATCCATCCCATAGATATCCTGAAACTCGCCTTCCTCCGTCTTCGCCGTACCGGTCATACCCGCTTTCTTTTCATATTTATTGAAATAGTTCTGGAAGGTGATCGTAGCCAGCGTCTTGCTCTCCCGCTTGACCTCCACGTCTTCCTTGGCCTCAATGGCCTGGTGCAGGCCGTCCGAATAGCGACGTCCCGGCATGAGCCGCCCGGTAAACTCATCAACGATGACAATCTGACCCTCATTGACCACATAGTCCTTATCCCTTGCCATCAGATATCTGGCCTTCAACGCCGTATTGATGTGATGCAGGATCTCCGCGTTTTCCGGATCTCCCAGATTGTCGATCTTAAAATACTGTTCCGCCTTTCGAATACCATCCGCGGTCAGCGTACAGGACTTCTCCTTCTCATCAACAATGAAATCGCCTTCTTCCTGTATTTCCTCATTCATCATCATGGCCAGCTTCGTCTGCTCCCCGATGATGCGTCCCTTCTTCAGCCGAGAGGCCAGAAGATCCGCCTGCTTATACAGATTCGTCGATTTTCCGCTGCGGCCGGAGATGATCAGCGGCGTCCGCGCCTCATCAATCAGGACCGAGTCCACCTCGTCGATGATCGCGTAATGCAGACCGCGCTGCACCATGCGATCCTTGTAAACCACCATATTGTCCCGCAGATAGTCAAATCCGAATTCATTGTTCGTTCCATAGGTGATGTCGCACTGATAGGCTTCCCGGCGCGCGTCATTATTCATATCGTTCAAAATACAACCTACGCTGAGCCCCAGGAAACGATGTACCTGTCCCATCCACCCCGCGTCTCGGCTTGCCAGGTAATCATTGACGGTGACCACGTGTACGCCCTTGCCCTCCAGTGCGTTCAAATACGCGGGCAAAAGCGCGACCTGCGTCTTACCTTCACCGGTCTTCATCTCCGCGATGCGGCCCTGATGCAAAACGATACCGCCGATGAGCTGTACCCGGAAGTGCTTCGTATGCAGAACACGATCGGTCGCCTCCCGCACCACCGCATAGGCCTCCGGCAGCAGATCGTCCAACGTCTCCCCATCCGCGAGTCTCTTCTTGAACTCATCTGTTTTGGCTGCCAGTTCGCTATCGCTCAGCTTCTGCATATCCTTATCGTAGCTCTCTATCTCTTGTACAATTGGTTCGATTCTCTTGATCTCCTTGGCGCTGGTATTCCCAAAGAGCTTCTCCAACAAACCCATGTCTTCACCTCTTACTTTCCATCTATCCTCTGCGCTTTTCGCGCCATTTATCCTGAATAAAAGCGGCACTCAGCCATCCTAAATATTGTAACACTATTTGAGGCCGCACGCAACCCTCTATTTGTAAACATTTGTCCCTGCGCTGTCTGCGCCCCCTTTTCCTTATCCTGCCAATAAGGATGGGCATACATCACAGGCATATATCGTTTCTCATTCTTCCCTTACCTCCGCATAATGGTACTGCAGCAGATCCTCCACCTGACAGCCCAATGCCCTGGATAAGGCGGTCAACGTGCTGCCAGTGGCTCTGTTGATGTCCATTGCACGGTTATCATACTCCTGAAGGGTCCTGAGATTTACCCCTGACTTTTCTGCCAGCTCCTTCATTCTTATTAACGTTCCTACTATAGCAAATCGGTTCAATCGTGTCAATGAACCTGAACCGATTATGAACCGATAAATACCACCATAAGAACCCTATCAAAATTGCTGTGCCATCGGTTTGTCCCGAATAGTAGATAACATTCGGGACAAATCACAAATATCATGTAACGGCTTCCATACAGTATTTGTTGTGTTTTATGCACTCGGCAGATAAATCCAATCGTACATCAGGCGCACATCGGGTTTGGCCCCCCACGAGAGCAGCCGGAAAGCGCACTCGGGACTTTCACCCGTTAGAGCCCGCCCATGGCGGGCAAACTGAAAAGGGACTGTTGCAAAATGCCTACAATGTCTCACCATTTGCACCGGATGAAAGAGTACGATCTCCTAAGGAGTTCC
>CALBGL010000137.1 GCA_937892735.1 uncultured Clostridia bacterium
CCCCTGCTGTAGCGGATTGCAGGTACAGGGCACCGCTATCTCCCCGGCTGCACGAAGCCTTTTCATTATATCTGAGAAAACATCCTCTGTCAAGGGGAATTTACTCATCCCATCCGTCCATCAGACGAACTGTGATCGCAATCTGCCGCAGAATCTCACCCTCCGCACGCGGGATATCGTCCAGGTCCGAAATCGCCGGCAGATCGCCGTTCTCTTCCAGTTCTACGCGAATCCACGCCTCTTCCGCTTCCTTCGCCGCTTCAATCGCGTCGTCCAACGAATCTCCGGAAAAGACACAATCCTCCAGATCCGGAAAATATCCTGTATATTTTTCCTTCGACACACGGCGGATCACCGCCGGATATACAAATCGCATGTTCATCGCCTTCTCTCATCTATTATTCCGCCAAAAACTGGCGCGTAGCCTTATTATACCGAATTTATCGAAAGAAAACAAGCCCTGTATGATGATTGACATTTCTATCAGATTATGTTAGTATAACTACGCATTAGACACATATAACATCTAGGAGAAGGAAGGCATCAAGATGACGTTAGCACAGATTAAACCCGGGCATGGCGGTGTGATTGCCACGGTAGAAGGCGAGGGCGCTCTCCGCCGACATCTGTTGGATATGGGCCTGACGCCAGGCACCAAGGTGATGGTGCGCAAGGTCGCGCCCATGGGCGATCCGATGGAACTTTTTCTGCGCGGATATGCTTTGAGCCTGCGAAAAGACGAGGCGGCGCAGATCACGATGCGGGAGGAAAGCCTGATATGAGTATGATATTCGCCCTGGCGGGCAATCAGAACTCGGGAAAAACCACGCTGTTTAACGCATTGACTGGTAGTAATCAACATGTGGGCAATTTCCCCGGCGTTACAGTCGAAAAAAAAGTCGGTACGTTGAAGCGGCACAAGGATATGTCCGTCGTCGATCTGCCGGGAATCTATTCGCTGTCGCCATATACCTCTGAGGAGGTCGTCACCCGCGACTTTATTCTTAAGGAAAATCCGGATGGCATTCTCAATATCGTGGATGCCACTAACATTGAGCGAAACCTGTACCTGTCTCTCCAACTGATGGAGTTGGGCAAACCCATGGTCATCGCCCTCAACATGATGGATGAAGTGCGGGCCAGCGGCAATACAATCCACGTAAAACAGCTCAGTGAACTCCTGGGAATTCCTGTTGTACCGATTTCCGCGAGCAAAAATGAAGGAATCAGCGACCTGATAGATCAGCTGATCGAAACGGCAGAACAGAAGAAAGTTCCTGAACACCTGGATTTTTGTACCGGTGAAGTCCATAAGGCGATCCATTCCATCGCGCATATCATCGAAGATCAGGCGGCGGTCTGTCACTGTCCGGCCCGTTTCGCCGCCACGAAGCTGGTGGAGGGCGATGAACCTACCAAACAGATGCTCGCCGTCACGCAAGAGCAGGTACATATCATCGAACATGTAGTGCGCAACATGGAAGAACGCCTGGGTACGGACCGTGAGGCCGCCCTGGCGGACATGCGGTATTCCTATATCGAAAAGGCCTGCAGTCAATGCGTCATCAAAAAACAGGAAACAAAAGAGCAGCAGCGTTCCGAGAAGATTGACCGCCTGCTGACACATCGAATTCTGGCCATCCCCATCTTTCTGCTGATCATGCTCACCGTGTTCTGGCTTACGTTTTCCGTACTGGGAGGCCCCCTGCAGAATCTTCTGGATCAGGGCATCGGCTGGGTTACCGACTGGCTGGACGGCTGGATGAGCAGTGTAGGCGTAGCCGATGTGCTGCATTCTTTGATCATCAATGGCGTCTGCGCCGGCGTCGGCAGCGTCCTGTCCTTCCTGCCGATCATCGTGATCCTGTTCTTCTTCCTGTCGCTCCTGGAAGACAGCGGTTATATGGCTCGCGTGGCCTTTGTGATGGACAAACTGCTGCGTAAACTCGGACTTTCGGGACGCTCCTTCGTGCCGATGCTGATCGGCTTCGGCTGCAGTGTTCCCGCGATTATGGCGACGCGCACTCTTTCTTCCAACCGGGATCGGAAGATGACTATCCTGCTCACGCCTTTTATGTCCTGCAGCGCAAAGTTGCCGATTTATGGCATGATCACGGCAGCTTTCTTTCCCCAGCAGAGTGCGCTGGTCATGATCGGGCTCTACATATTGGGAATTGTCGTCGCGATTGTGTCAGCCCTGATCCTGAAAAATACCCTCTATAAGGGCAATCCCGTTCCTTTTGTCATGGAACTGCCTGCCTATCGTATGCCCGCAGCCAAGAGTGTGCTGCTGCACATGTGGGAAAGGCAAAGGACTTTATCCACCGGGCCTTCACGATCATCTTCCTGGCCAGCATCGTCATCTGGTTCCTGCAGAGTTTAGACTGGTCGCTGCGCCTAGTCCAGGATAGTTCGAATAGTATGCTGGCCTCTATCGGCGGTTTGATCGCGCCTATTTTCAAGCCTTTGGGATTCTCTGACTGGCGCGCATCCACAGCCCTGATCACCGGTTTCACAGCCAAGGAATCCGTCGTGAGCACGCTGACCGTCCTGACCGGTGCCGCGGGAGACCTGGAGCTTTCGGCCGCGCTATCCACCATCTTCACTTCTCAGGCCGCGGCCTTGTCCTTCCTGACTTTCACGATTCTATACATGCCCTGTGTGGCCGCCTTCGCCGCTTCCAAACGAGAACTGGGAAGCCTGAAGAGCGCCATCGGGGCCGCCGCCTTCCAAACCGGCATGGCCTATGTGACCGCGATTCTGGTGTATTTCGTGGCAAACCTTTGGATGTGAAAAAACGAGTCCACAATAGAAAAATTGTGGGCTCATTTTTATTGGAGAAATCATTCGCCCATCCTTCACTAAAATTGGAAAAACCTAAGAAGTTGAACCGATTCATCCCCTATATTCTTTTCGTATAAATGGCTCCTGGATTCGCTCCTCCACCAGGAGCTTATATTTTTTCGGATGGCGAAAGGCGTTTCCATGCACCTCGCTGGCCCGGTACTCCCGTAGCCGTTCCATATCGAACGCCGCGATATAAACCCCTGCCTCCTCGCCGGCTTCCAGAATACAGGTATCCCTGGATTCTGAGAGTTCCGGCCAATACGCCATGCCGTCAAACGCATTGGAATGTCCATTGCAGTCCGGCACGCCCACCGGGTAGTTGCAGGTAGCGATTCCCATCATATTCTCAAACGCCCGGCCGCGCAGCTGTGCTAGGCGGTTCATCTCCATGGGGCAGGCATTCGGCACGAGAACAATTTCCGCGCCTTTTAACATGAGGATGCGCGCGCTCTCCGGAAACTCCCTGTCAAAACAGATCATAGCCCCCACCTTCACAGGCCCTATAGCGGTATCCAGTTCTGTCACGTAGAAATCCTCTCCCGGCGTCAGTGCCCTCTCCACATCAAAATCACAGGTATGCACCTTGGCATATGTAAGTACCCGCCGTCCCCAACGATCCCACAGAACCAGCGTATTTCTAGGCCCGGCCGCACAGGATTCCAGCAGCGTAATCCCAATTGCCATTCCCAATTCCTGCGCCAGCTTTCCAAAACTCAAGACAAACGGATCCTCCGCCGAGATCGCCTCCTGACGCCAGACTGCCACCGGACGATCATAAATTCGATATCCATTACTAAACATTTCTGGAAACAGCGCGATATCCGCCCCCAGTTTCTTCGCTTCCCGGCAGGCCTGGATTCCCTTTTCCCGGCTCATCAGCAGATTTTCTCCCGGCGCAATCTGTAAAAGCGCTACTCGTAACTCACGCATCTTCTTTTCTCCTTTCCCTTCGGAGATGAACGCCCCTGAGCGGACATCTCACGGCTCGACCCATTCTCTGAATATGATAATTCCATGCCTATTGTATCACATCTTATTCTCCGCGTAAAATAAAAAATGCAAACCGGACCGAATCATGTTATAATAGGCAGGACACAAATTGTCGTCTATATCATGCGGGATTCGCAAACAAATAAAGCGCCGAATCGCATCTTGATTCGCGGCGCCCGGGTACATAACCTGAAAAACCTGGATCTGGAGATTCCCCTGGGAAAGTTTGTCGGAATCGCCGGCGTATCCGGTTCTGGAAAATCTTCTCTGGCGCTGGGTATTCTCTATGCCGAAGGGTCTCGACGTTACCTGGAAGCGCTATCCACCTACACGAGGCGGCGCATGACACAAGCTGCAGATGCAAAAATCGACAGCATTGAAAATATTCCGGCCGCGTTGGCGCTGCATCAGCGTCCTGCCAGAGCTGCTTTCCCTAACCGTAGAACAGGCGCTGGAGAAAACGAGAGGCCTCTATCGGCCTGCATCCGCTGGATGTCCGTACCCTGATCGAAATCTTCCAGAAACTGATCGACCAGGGCGCCACGGTCATCGTGATTGAGCACGATCTGGACGTCATTGCCAATGCCGACTATGTGATCGACATGGGACCCGGCCGCATCATTGCTTCCGGCACACCTGCGCAGATCGCGAAAAATCCAGACAGCGTCACTGGGCGTTATCTGCGATAAGCCTCATGAAAAAAAGAGCTCCCGGAAAATATTCCCGAAGAGCTCTTTTTGCTTATGCTCCCAGCCTAGCGGCAAAGTCTGCCATCGCCTCGGATATGTGGATCTGCTGCGGACATACAGCCTCGCAGCTACGGCATCCGATACAGGACGCAGGCTGCTTATCCTGTGAAATCGCAGCCAATGCCATCGGTGCGATGAATCCACCCTGGGTAAAACAATGCTCGTTATACAGTTCCAACAGTCTTGGAATATCCAGGCCCTGCGGGCAGTGGCTCACACAGTAATGACAGACTGTACAGGGAAGGACGATCTTCTTCACCATCTCATCTGCCATCGCCAGTAGATTCTTCATCTCTATCTCGGACAACGGCTTGTCCTCCTCAAAGGTACGGATATTCTCCTGCATCTGCTCCATGTTGGACATGCCGGAAAGTACCACCGTGACCTCCGGTATGCTCTGCAGGAACCGGAACGCCCAGGCCGATACTTTCTCATCCGGCCGCATCGCCTGCAGCTTGGCGGTCTCCTCCGGCGTCAAAGACGCCAGGCGACCACCTCTCAGCGGTTCCATGACCCATACGGGAAGATGATATTCCTTGAGCAGCTCCACCTTCGCCTTCGCATCCTGGAAACTCCAATCCAGGTAATTCAGCTGAATCTGACAGAACTCCATATCCTTGCCATAAGCCTCCAGGAACCGTTTCATGACATCGTAACTGCCATGGGCAGAAAATCCCAGATGACGAATACGTCCTGCCTTCTTCTGCAGCAGCAGATACTCATAGATCCCATATTTGGGGTCCAGGTAGGCGTCGATATTCATTTCACATACATTATGGAACAGATAGAAATCGAAGTATTCTACTCCGCACTTCTCCAGCTGCTTCTCAAAGATTTCCTCCACCTTGTCCATGTTAGAAAGGTCGTAACCGGGGAACTTCGTCGCCAGATAGAAGCTCTCTCTCGGATATTTGGACAGCACCCGTCCCATGACAAGCTCTGATTTGCCATCATGATAGCCCCAGGCCGTGTCATAATAATTGACGCCGTGCGCCATCGCGTAATCCACCATTTCCTCTGTTTTCTTCTCATCTATGAGGCCGTCGTCTCCGTCAATCACCGGCAGACGCATGGCTCCCATGCCTAATGCTGATAATGTAAGACCCTGAAACTCTTTATAAATCATGCTATGTATCCTCCATTCTCAAATTCAACGGCTCCAACACCCCGTCTCACATATCATAATACTTAAAGTTAGCTTCAAGTCAAGAGTCCTGTGGAGAAAAATTATAGCCTGAGCCCCTTCACATCCTTTACGCGTGCCAGGATCACATGGCTCTTCAGACTGCGGATACCCCGCATCGGATCCATCTGCGTGCGGATCAGCTTTTCCAGATCATCCTGCGAAGGCACCACCGCGTGTACATGCAGACACGCACTACCCGTCATTCGGTAGATCTGTGTGATGTCCTCGTTCTCATAGAGTTGGCGAATGACATTCTCCATCTGCACAGGATCCACCTCGATCTCAAAATAACAGGACACCGCGCCGCTAATCTTCTGTGGATTGATGATCGTCGTATATTGCTCAATGATGCCCTTTTTCTCCATCGCTCCGATACGGGTCTTCACAGCCACGCGTGACAACCCGACGGCTTCTCCCAACTCCGAATAAGAACGCCGTGCGTTTTCTGTCAACAATGCAATGATCTTCTGATCCTGTTCATCTAGTCCCTCTAAATACATTGTATCCTCTCCTTTTTTATAATCGAAAGTATAGATTGACATTTTATCCATTAGATATTATAATAAATTTGCGTTTTGAAATCAATAACTTTCGTAGTGTTTGGAGGAATCAGTATGCAGCGTGATCTGACTCGAGGCTCCATTGCCCGCGGTCTTCTTCTCTTTGCCCTGCCTCTGATGGCCGGCAATCTCCTGCAGCAGCTTTATAATGTGGCGGATACCTGGGTTGTCGGAAAATTTCTCGGTTCCGATGCCCTGGCGGCCGTCGGCTCTTCTTATACGTTAATGACCTTTCTGACTTCCATATTTCTGGGTCTGTGTATGGGCAGCGGTACCGCCTTCTCAATTCAGTACGGCCGTAGGGACATGGAATGTTTCAAGCGTTCCCTCTTTGTCTCCTTCCTCCTGATCGCGGGAATCACGCTGGTTCTGACAATCCTTGTCTTCATGCTGCTGGATTGGATTCTCCTTCTCATGCAGACTCCGCCCGAACTCATGATTCTGATGCGCCAGTATCTCTCCTGCATCTTCTGGGGTATACCTGCCACCTTCCTCTACAACTATTTCGCAAATGTGCTGCGTTCTGTAGGAAATTCCGCGGTTCCCCTGCTCTTCCTGGCCATTTCCGCCATCATGAACATCATTCTGGATCTGGTATTTGTCCTGGCACTTCACTGGGGCGTCGCCGGGGCTGCCACCGCCACCGTCATCTCGCAGTATTTTTCAGGCATTGGCATTCTACTGTATACCCTGCTGCGTTTTCCCGAGCTTCGGATCCAGCGTCGTCATATGCGATGGGATCCCCAGATTCTGAAGGAAATCTCTCACTTCTCTTTCCTGACCTGTGTACAGCAATCCGTCATGAATCTGGGCATTCTCATGGTACAGGGATGCATCAACAGCTTCGGTACTGTAGTCATGGCTGCTTTTGCCGCCGCGGTCAAGATCGATTCCTTCGCCTATATGCCCGTACAGGATTTCGGCAATGCCTTCTCGACATATGTGGCGCAAAACTATGGCGCCGGTCAGACAGAACGGATCCGCAAGGGCATTCGTACCGCTTTCGTCTGCGTCCTTCTCTTCTGCATCCTGATTACCAGCCTGGTCTGCCTCTTCGCCCGTCCGCTCATGATGATCTTTGTGGATGCTTCCGAGACCGCGATTCTCGACGTGGGCGTACAGTATCTGTATATTGAAGCCTCCTTCTACATCGGCATCGGGGTTCTATTCCTGCTCTATGGGTATTACCGGGCCGTGGGACGTCCCGGCATTTCCGTCATCCTGACCGTGATCTCCCTCGGCACCCGTGTCGTATTGGCCTATACGCTGTCTGCTGTTCCTGCGATTGGTGTCATCGGGATCTGGATCTCCGTCCCCATCGGCTGGTTCTTAGCAGACCTGACCGGCATCCTGCTCTACCGACATACAATATCAAAAAAACACGCGGGTAAGAGTAAGAGCACTTGATCTCTTCCGCGTGTTTTTCTTAGAAGCATATTTTTTTAATTTTGTCCATAATAGGCGTTTGCGCCGTGCTTTCTCAGGAAATGCTTATCCAGCAGCGCCTGCTGCATGCTCTCATACGGCGCCTCTCCCTTCTGCGAACGAATCGCTGCCGTATAATAAGCCATATGCGCCAATTGTTCCAGCACTACTGCATGGTATACGGCCTCGTCCGGATCCTGTCCCCAGACAAAAGGCCCATGCTCCCGCACTAATACTGCGGGAATCTGATCCGGATCTTTATCTCGGAATGTCTCCGCGATCACGAGCCCCGTATTCTTCTCGTAGGCCTCCGTGATTTCTTCTTCCGTCATCGCCCGCGTGCAGGGAATCGAACCGTAAAAATAATCCGCATGCGTGGTGCCCAGGGCCGGGATCTCTGCTCCTGCCTGCGCGAAGATCGTAGCCCAGGTAGAATGTGTGTGGACAATGCCGCCGACATGAGGAAAGGCCTTATACATCTCCAGATGCGTTGCCGTGTCTGAGGATGGCTTGTAATGGCCCTCCACCACTTTTCCTTCCATATCGACCACCACCATGTCCTCCGGCTGCATATTCTCATAATCCACGCCGGATGGTTTAATGACCATAAGACCTTTCTTTCGGTCGATACCGCTCACGTTCCCCCAGGTGAATATCACCAGGCCATGATGCGGCAGCGCCATGTTCGCCTCATATACTTTTTCCTTTAACTTTCTCAGCATGATTCCATCCTTTCTTATTGCCAAATTTCCGATTCCACGGCTGCTCTCTCGATCGAGAGCCCCTTCTTATACCTTTCGATGAACGCTTCAAAACCTGCCACATCCGCCGGATCCGGCTCCATCCGCGTGCCCTCTTCGCCATGGAACACATGACGATCCAGATACGCCGCCAATGACTCCCCTTCTTCCTGATGCAGCATATATGCCGCCAGCAGCGCGATTCCCCAGGCACCGCCTTCTCCCGCCGTCTTCATCACAGATACCGGCGTATTCATCGCGGCGGCCAGGATCCGCTGCCCCACGCCCTCGGTCTTGAACAGTCCGCCGTGTCCCAGAATCTTATCAATCCGCACCTGTTCCTCCTTCGACAGAATATCTAGGCCCACCTTCAGCGCGCCCAGGGCGGTGAACAAATGAGTGCGTATGAAATTTGCCAGTGTGAAGCGACTCTCCGGCGATCTGACAAAAAGCGGGCGCCCCTCTTCGAACCCTGTAATGTGCTCACCCGAGAAATAGCAATAGGCCAGCAGTCCGCCGCAGTCCGCATCCCCGGACAGGGCCTCGCGGTAAAGTTTCCCATACAAGTCGTTCATATCCGGGTCCAAGCCCATAAGATGCGCGAACTCTCGGAACAGGCCAACCCAGGCATTCAGATCGGACGTACAATTATTGGAATGCACCATGGCCACGGGATCGCCCGCCGGCGTCGTCACCAGGTCGATCTCCGGATGCACCCGGGACAGCTCCTTCTCCAGTACAATCATCGCGAAAACCGATGTACCGGCCGATACATTTCCCGTTCTTACCGAGACGCTGTTCGTAGCCGTCATGCCCGTACCCGCATCCCCCTCCGGCGGACACAGCGGAATCCCCGCTATAAGCTCTCCGGAAGGATCCAGCATCCGTGCGCCTTCCTCTGTGAGGCGTCCCGCCTCCTGACCGGCTACCAGCACGCTGGGCAGAATTTCCGCAATCTTCCATGGGAAGTGGTACTCCGCCACTAACTGATCGAACTGCTCCAGCATTCGCCCCTGATAGTTCTTTGTATGCATATCTATGGGAAACATACCGGATGCCTCGCCAATCCCCAGCACCTTCCGCCCCGTCAGCTTCCAGTGAATATACCCCTCCAGCGTTGTCATAAAACGAATCTGCGGCACATGCTCTTCTCCGTTCAAGATGGCCTGGTACAAATGCGCGATACTCCATCGCTGCGGGATCGGATGCCGGAAAAGATCTGTCAGCACATGAGAAGCTTCCCCAGTGATATTGTTGCGCCAAGTACGAAATGGCACTAAGAGATTTCCTTCCTCATCAAAGGGCACATATCCATGCATCATAGCACTGAAGCCGATGGCTCCGATTCTTCGCAGCTTCACACCATACTGCTGTTCTACATTCACTGCCAGATCCCGATAGCAATCCTGCAATCCATTCCAGATATCCTCTAGGCTGTACGTCCAGATACTATTCTCATACCGATTCTCCCAATCATGACTGCCCGAGGCAATCGGCATATTCTCTTCATCGACCAGCACCGCTTTAATTCGTGTAGAACCAAACTCGATTCCTAATACGGTTTTTCCTTGTTGAATCTGTTCCGTGGTTTTCATAGTCAACCCCCCATAATATGTATTTTCTTTATCATAACAAACCCCGTGACGCTTGTAAAGAGAATTTTGCTACAATATATGGAAAAAAGGAGCCATCGTGTGACTCCTTCCATAACCTCCTCAATGGGCCGCCAAAACTTCCGGCAGCATATCACAGCCCCGTAAATGCCGCCCATGCTCATGCGCCCACTGTTCGGAAAACGCCACACCGTCTGGATGCGCGACAGGCCGATCTGAACGATACACCAGACAAGGCACACCATCCCTCGTATGCGTCTTAACCCGCACCGGCGTCGGATGGTCCGGCGTGATAATGATCGTGTACGGCTCGCCGCTCTCCTGTAGCGCCTCCGCGATAGGCCCTACGATCTTCTCATCAATCTGTTCAATGGACCAGACCTTACCTTCCAGGTCTCCCGCGTGACCACACTCATCCGTAGCTTCGATATGCACATACACAAAATCATATTGATTCACCAAAAGACTCTCGATAGCCGCCTGACCCTTACCGACAAAATTCGTATCCTTATTGCCGGTAGCCCCCTCCACAAAGAGCACATCCATCTTCATTCCCAGCGCGATGCCACGCAGAAGATCCACGGCAGAAATCATGGCGCCCCGAAGTCCTCGCTGAAACGGCGGGTATTGTGCCGGCCGCCCAGCTCCCCAGGCCCACAATGAATTCGCCGGACGTTTCCCGGCGGCGATTCGCGCCTGATTTACTGGATGATTTTTCAAAATCTCATAACTTTTCTTCATGATATCCAGAGTCTCCGGATTCTTCGGCAGGTATTCACCGATCTTCTTTCCGGAGATATCATGCGGCGGCGTATAATCATCCCGCATCTCTCCGCCCTTCTGCAGCAGAATATGCCGATAACTCACTCCTGCATAATACTGATACCGATCATTCTGCAGTTGATCCCGCACCGCCGCGATAAGCTGCGCCGCCTCCTCGGTGGAAATCTCTCCGCCGGAGTAATCTACCATTGTCTTTTCTTCATAGGACTCTTCGTCCGATAATGTCACCAGATTGATCCGGTACGTGACGTCTCCAGGCTCCATCGGCACCTTCATACTCAGCGCCTCCAGCGGTGATCTCCCAGAATAATATCGTACAGGATCCAATCCAATGATGGATAGATTGCCCACATCGCTGCCTGCGGGCAACGAATCGGGAATCGTGAACAGTTCCATCACCTCGCCGGACTCTGCCAGCCGATCCATATTCGGCGTCTTTGCCGCCTGCATAGGCGTCTTACCGCCTAAAGCCTCCTGCGGTTCATCCGCCATTCCATCTGTCAAGATCAGCGCGTACTTCATTTTCATCCTCTTCCTTTCTATTCTTCCATCTTACGGAATACACTGCATACCTTCGCCTGGCGTCCCATCTGTTCCAGCAACGCCGTAAGATCTTTTCTGGAACATTGGTGCGTTAGGACGCTGAAGCCTCCCTCCGTAGGTACGATCGACGCAAAAAGAGAATGTTCTGTCTGCGCGCCTTCTGCCCGGATCATATACCGGCAAGGGCGATCCGCCGGATGCGCCGGATCCTCAATCTCACTACTCCAGGTATTCATCTCGTATACCCCATTGCCATCCAACGCCGCCAACACATCGGCGACA
>CALBGL010000138.1 GCA_937892735.1 uncultured Clostridia bacterium
AACATACCAAGCCAGAGCGAATCCTGGGTTTGAATACAGAGGATATCACAGTGACCGAGGGAATGGTACGGTATGACATTCGTTTCAAGGCACTGCTGCCGAAGGATCCGGAAAGGCTCTATCTGATTTTGAATATCGAAGCGCAGAATGAGCAGCAGACGCGGTATTCGCTGTTGAAGAGAGCTGTATACTATGGGAGCCGATTGATCTCATCTCAGTATGGCACGGTATTTTCCGGGATGGACTATGAGGCAGTAAAGAAGGTCTACTCCATATGGATCTGTACGAAATCCGCGAAAAAGTACCGCAATAGCATGAATCGCTATGAGATGGTGGAAGAATGTCTGGTGGGAGCCACTAGGAATGACCCAGAGAATGATCGGCTGAGGAATCTGATTCTGCTTCATGTGGGCGAGTACGACGAGGGAACGCATGAGGGGGTACTGGGATTATTGTCTGGAAAGCTGCAAGCAGAAGAAAAGAGGCAGATCTTGCAGGAGCAGTATCATATCGCTATGACTGAGAAGATGACTGAGGAGGTAACGCAGATGTGCAACTTGAGTTGGGGTATATATCAGGATGGTGTCGAGCAGACTCGCAAAGAAGTAGCACAGGCCCTATACCAGGACGGCATGCCTTTAGAGAAGATTGCCCGCATTCTTTCTGAGAGCCTGACAAAGATCCAGGAATGGCTGGCAGAAGAGCCCACTTCGGATCCGGTATAAGTCACGGCCTTTCAAAAAAGCAACAGATCCTTCAAGAGCAGTATCGTATCGCTTAGTCTAGGATGGGGGATATTGGAAGATGGATTTAAAATGGGTTTCAAGGATAGTTTTATAGAAGAATTTCAAAGAGCATATCTGGAGGTTCTTAGAGAAGATGTGGACGAAGATATAAAGCAGAAAGTGCGAGAGATTGCTGAGCAATAATGTCAAGAGACAATGGAATCAAAGAAATTTGAGCATCTTCTTGCTAAGAGTATTGAGAGATTGCGGAGGGACATCCAGATTTCCCCTTTAGATAATGTAACGATTAGAACGGTTATAAAGAGAAAAGCCTGATTTCACAAAAAAGAGTCATGGCCTCACGGGGAAGATCTCAAAGGGGACAGGCATTTTTAAAGACAGGGATGACACATTTAAGCAGGAAGATCATTCTGTTCTTTTGCAATCCTCTAAGATTTTACGGATATTATTGTAGGCAATTTTCTGGACTTCTCCCGGCGTGAAATCCATTTGATTTAAGATATGGAAGTAGGAATCGTAGATCTCAGAAGGGGATAATACCCGGTTATCCGGATAATCCGTAGCAAAAATTAAACGATCAGGCCCAAATTGACGAAGGAGTGTATTGGTGTTGGCAATACCAAATTTTCGCGTGTAGTCCGGCAAAATGGCGGACATATCTACAGAAACAGGTAGAGAGACTAAATCCTCCCATTGAAATCCGCTCATATGGGCGATGATAAGAATCAGATCTGGATATTTTTCTAATATATGGTAAATACGCCATGCTGCGCTGGGATCGTCTTGGGTGTTAGGATAGGAATGAAGTGTTACAGGAATTTTCTGTGATTGCGCGTACGAGAAGATCATATCATTATATTCAGAATCCAGGGGGATTCCAGTATTATTGGGGTGGATTTTGATTCCATCCAGATTATATTCAGATATTGCACCACAAAGGGCTTCGACAGAGGTGATTGGAGAATTACGTGGATCGATATCTGCAAATGCGTAGAAACGATGGGGATAACGCCTTTTCATATCGAACAGATTTTTGTGTACGGCAGATATGGTAAAATTCGCAGACATTAGATAAGGATCATTCAAAGGCATGATAATAGCCTTCTCAATATGAAAAAGATCCATAATTTTTACATAGTCGTCTATCTTGGCATAGGTCCAGGATTCTTCTGGGTCGGAATCAGGATTCATCTCGTGCACACAGTCCGGAAGAATATGGATATGTCCGTCTATCTTTTTTAGTTTTGACCAATCTAACATAAAGACATGCCTCCCCCAAATAATTTCTTAATCATAGAACTTTGAATGACGTTTTAAAAATGCGTCCTTTATTATGAGACGGAATCAGGCGATTGTCTAATTCGCGGCAGCCTTGTGTGAGAAAAATTTTAAACTCGCCTGCCATGTTTTTCAGACGCATAGAAAGGTCTCGAAAAATGGCAGAGGAACTTTGGCAGTCATAGCATTTACTGCTGGAAACCGTGCAGAGAATCTTGGCGCCGCCAAGCCGTATATCTCTAGATTTTTTTGGACGACGAAAATATGTTCGAGTTTTTGATGATCTCACCTCAGTTCTACGATAAAATACATGCTTACTATACTATAGACACTGGAAGCCTGTCAATGGATTCTCCTTCCATTTTAAGATAGGGCATGGTATAATAGGCGTGGCATGGCAGCTTTCTATGCTGTAGTGATTGAGCCACGCCCCGAGTTTGCCGCCAAAGGGCGTCAAACCGCGAAAGTCGCTTGCGCTTAATGGCATGGCAGCTTTCTATGCTGTAGCGATTGAGCCATACCTTGAGATGTCTACCAAGAAGCGTCTATTTCTGAAGTTGCAGTTTTCAAAAAAGGGGGGATATCTATGACAGAGAAGGAACGAATGTTATCCGGAAAGCTATATATGGCACAAGATGAAGAATTGGTGCGAGACAGCATGCGAGCACGTAGACTCACTCGGCAGATCAATGGTTTGACAGAGGAGCAGGGAGAAGAAATACAGCGGCTGTTTCGAGAACTATTTGGGAACATAGGAAGGGACTTCTGGATCAATCCACCCTTTCGTACGGATTATGGCAGTCATATCTATATCGGCAATGATTTTTTTGCGAATTACGACTGTATGATCCTGGATGTGGCGCGTGTAGAGATTGGTGACCATGTGTTTTTTGGCCCCAGGGTCTGCGTATATACGGCAGGACACCCGATTGACGCTGAGATAAGGGATACTCAGCTGGAATTCGGTAAGGAAGTGAAAATCGGAAGCCATGTCTGGGTCGGAGGAAACACAGTGATCAATCCTGGGGTTACCATTGGAGACCGGGTCGTCATAGGCTCTGGATCTGTGGTGACAAAAGATATTCCGAGTGATGTGGTGGCTGCAGGCGTTCCTTGCCGAGTCATTCGGAAGATTACAGAAGAAGACAGGAAGTATTGGAAAGAACAAGAGGCTCTTTATAGACAAAGTGTGGATATAGAATCAAATATGGGGTGATACAAGATGAGCCAGATATGGTTCAGCAAACCGGCGCAGAACTGGAATGAGGCGCTGCCGATCGGAAATGGCCGATTGGGAGCGATGATTTTTGGCGGTACGGCCATAGATCGGTTTCAATTGAATGATGATAGTGTATGGTCGGGAGGAAT
>CALBGL010000139.1 GCA_937892735.1 uncultured Clostridia bacterium
TTCTGCCACATACTGCACGCCGCTCTTATAGGCGCGTTCGATGTTGTCGCCGAAGGGGAAGAAGGCGTCGGAACCCAGGGACACGCCGGTGAGCTGATCGAGCCATGCGCGCTTTTCTTCATGGGTGAAGACAGGCGGCTTCTCGGTGAAAGTCTGCTCCCAGACGCCATCGGCCAGAAGATCCATGTATTCATCGCCGATGTACAGATCAATGGCATTATCACGATCCGGACGGCTGATCTTCTCCTTGAAGGGCAGGTTCAGAACCTGGGGAGCTTGACGAAGCCACCAGTTATCGGCCTTGCT
Source organism: uncultured Clostridia bacterium (assembly GCA_937892735.1). GTDB lineage: Bacteria > Bacillota > Clostridia > Lachnospirales > Bianqueaceae > Faecimorpha. The sequence goes on from CALBGL010000139.1 coordinate 307, forward strand.
GCCTGCCAGACGGGTACAATGGATACGAGACTGCTGTCCGGCGCCAATGCCGATAGCCTGTCCGTCTTTGACGTAGCAGACGGAGTTCGACTGCGTATATTTCAGCGTGATCATGGCGATTGCCAGATCCATCTTAGCCTGTTCCGGCAGGTCCTTATTCTGTGTCACGATGTGGGAGAAGAAGTTCTCGTCGATCTTAAGCTCATTGCGGCCCTGTTCGAAGGTGATGCCATATACCTGCTTGCGCTCCAGCGGGGCGGGACGGTAAGCAGGATCGATCTGCAGGACGCAGTAGGCGCCTTTCTTTTTCTGCTGCAGAAGTTCCAGCGCCTTGGGCTCATAGCCTGGAGCGATCACACCGTCGGAGACCTCGCGCTTAATCAGGCGAGCCGTCGGCACATCGCATACGTCGGACAGGGCGATGAAATCGCCGAAGGAGGACATGCGGTCCGCGCCGCGCGCACGAGCATAGGCACAGGAGAGGGGAGAGAATGTCTTCACATCGTCTACCCAGTAGATCTTCTTCAGCGTATCGCTCAGGGGAAGCCCCACAGCCGCGCCGGCGGGCGAAACATGCTTGAAAGAGGTAGCAGCCGGCAGGCCGCTGACCGCCTTCAGTTCCGTCACCAACTGCCAGCCATTCAGCGCGTCCAACAGATTGATATAACCGGGACGGCCGGAGAGAACCGTGATCGGCAGATCGCTGCCGTCTTCCATGAAGATCCGGGAAGGCTTCTGGTTCGGATTACAGCCATATTTCAATTGCATCTCATTCATGATCCATTCCTCCTTAATGATTCTTATTCACGATGCGGGATTCATACGCACCCGTCTCGATATCGATAAAACGAACAAACAGAGAGACCTTATTGTCTTCGTTCAGGCTATCCCAGAGCAGGGAAGTGAAAGCGTCCAGATCATTGAGGATCGATACTGGCTTCGGTTCTCCCTCAAAGCTGGGCAATGGGTTACCGTCGCCTTGGTAGGTATGAATGAAGTGTCCCTCACCGGGCTTTGCATTGTTATATGCAAACGTAAAGCGCAGGCAGGAAGAAGGATCGCCCTGATTGCTCTTCAGGATCGACAGGGCATAATTATAATGACCCGCTTCCACATGCAGGATACCGGAGATCCGGGGTGTGTAATTAGGAGCATCCGGCTCGAACTCCCGGGTGCGCAGCGCCTGCTCAAAGGTCTGCTGCTTGTCCATCAGCTCATAGATTGTATCGGTCTGATCGCCATTGGTGACGATGGTCTTGTTGCCCAGAACGCGCACCGGCGCGTAGATAATCAGGCTCGGGTCCGTCAGCTTCGAGGGATCGAAGGCCTGCGTGCGGATCCCGGCTCCATCCTCGACAAAGACGCGATTGCGGCTGTTCTCGCTGCGGCCCATGATGAAATACGCGGTCACAGCTTTTTTGCCGTCCGCGCTGCGGCCAATGATGATGCCACGGCCCGGATAGGAATTGCCGCGCAGCTCTTGTTCGATAGAAACTGTCTTCATAGGAATCAACCTCCATTTGTTGAAATAAAAAACAGCATCGTGAAATCACGGTGCTGCCCAGACGGTCGGCTTACCCCCCGAAGGGGGTAAGAACAGCCCACTGCTTCCCGGTGGTAACCCACCTTAATTCCGTCAGTCACAGCGGCCTTTCATCCCTTCCATCATATCATAATCCGGATGCGGTGTCAAAGGATTTTTCCAGGAAAACACCGCCCGTGTAGATAAAATCTTCATACTCGGCATAGAAAGGCTTCTGATCGGCGTGGCAGGCGTAAAGACCTACGAGAGGACCGGTGAAACGCTTGCCCTGATGAGAGCCTTCGTCACAGAGATAATCCACGTTCGGCAGGTGTGCTACTTCCTGATAATGCGTGCCGTCGAAGCTGACTGCGAGGATGCGGTCGAAGACATGGGTCATGATTCGGAACCAGATATGCCGGATGCCGGCAGGAACGGGAACGGGCGGACAGGTACATTCCTTGTTTTCTACGTGTTCGATGACATGTACAGCGCCATCACCGCCAAGAGAAAACTTCAGATAGGTCAGATCATCATAATAACAGACCATACCGGCTTCCTGTCCTTCTCGCAGCGCGGGAACGCGCATGAGGACATCGGCCGTGAAGGCCGTATCTGTCTGACGACGCAGAAAGACGTTTTTGGCATCCAGAGAGTACAGGTCCGCGGGGCCGGAAGCAAGTCGCAGAACACCGTCTCGGAAGGACCAGGCGTCGGGCGTGGGAATCCGAGGAAACATCCAGTATAGACGAAGAGCCTCTGGGGAAAAATCGGGATAGACGAGCGCGGGTGTAATCGGAAGATCGGGCGCTTTCTGCAGGGCGGAAGGACCATCGAGCTGATTCACGATCGGCCAGCCGTCCGCTGTCCAGGTCACTGGATCCATACCGGTCTCGCGGCCCAGGATGCTGCGGGGCTCCCCATCGGCTCCCAGATATTTGCGACCGCATAGATAGACCATGTACCAGGCGCCGTCAGGCGTTTGTACCAGATCGCCATGGCCGCAGCGTTGAATCCGGGCTGCGGGATCCTTCTGCGTCATGATAGGGTTGTAAGGGCAGGGCTCATAGACGCCCTTCAGCGTGCGGCTGCGCGCGACCGTCACCATATGGCCATATCCGGTTCCGCCTTCTGCCAAGAAAAGATAATAATACCCATCCTTATACAGAAGATGAGGCCCCTCGGAGGCGCGTTTGGCGTCCCCCATATATAGCATTTCGGCAGAGGAAATGCGTCTGGTCGCGTCCCGGTTTAATTCCAGAATGCGGCCGCCGCGGTTGAGCAGCATGTAGCGCCTCCCGTCCACATCTGTGAAGAGGCTGGGATCGATGCCGTCTTCTTCGATGATGGCGGGACGGGAATAAGGTCCCTCGGGCTTATCGGAGCTGACAATTATCTGCAGGCGATAAGCCTGCAAACCGTCACTGCGGCGGAGGAGAGGTCTACCGTTTTTATAGGCATGACCATTCCTGACGGAGATGCCTTCACCGGCAAACTCGGCGGTATCATCGGATACAAATTCTCCGGGGAAAGCCTCCTGCGGCAGACGATCATCGTTAAGCCGAAGTGTGACAGTGATATAGAAACGACCGTCATGGTAGGAGATATCCGGCGCCCAGTATCCATTCCCGCTGCGGATGCCGTCAAGCATGGCCCATTCAGGATTCGTGACGGCGTGTCCGATGATATGCCAGTGCACCAGATCTGTCGAATGGGAGATGGGAATACAGGGAAAGAAGGCGAAGGTGGAATTCACCATATAGTAATCATTCCCTACGCGCACAATGGAGGGATCCGGGAAGAAACCGGTACGGATTGGATTGTGGTACATCTGGGACAAGGGCGCGCCTACGACGCTTTCAAAATAGGACACAAGCGCCCGATGTCCCTCCCGCGCCGCGATCTCATAGGGTGTATCCAGGTCAATATCTCCTTCAGTAGGAGACATGCCGATACGTTCTACCAGATATTGGCATAGAGAGACATCGCCGGAGAGAGCGGCGTAGTGCAGGATACCGCGCCGATTGGCGTCGCGCAGCTGCATATCCGGGCCAATATATTCCAGAAGATAGCGGACGATGGCGAGCTGTCCGTTCTGAGCGGCAAAGAAGATATAGGGTAGACCGTTCTCTGAGGCGCCGCGAATAAGCTGTGGATTTTCATGAGCAAGCTTTTTCAGTTGCGCCAGATCACCCTTCTGGATGATGCTTTCAAGAAGATTCATGATCGAGCAAACTCCTTTCCTAGATA
>CALBGL010000140.1 GCA_937892735.1 uncultured Clostridia bacterium
CTAATGTGAAATCCGGGGGTTTTCTCATTGCTCTCCCCTAGAAATTGTTACATCGAACCCTGGACTAATGTGAAATCCGGGGGTTTTCTCATTGCTCTCCCCTAGAAATTGTTACATCGAACCCTGGACTAATGTGAAATCCGGGGGTTTTCTCATTGCTCTCCCCTAGAAATTGTTACATCGAACCCTGGACTAATGTGAAATCCGGGGGTTTTCTCATTGCTCTCCCCTAGAAATTGTTACATCGCTCCCGAACCAATGAGAAATCTTATTTCTGCACCGCTGCCATCGCCTCATCGAGGATATCCATGCCGACATCAATCTCTTCTTTTTGAATGATCAACGGCGGCACCATCCGCAGTGCGGTATACCCCGCACCGATGACAAGCAATCCTCTCTTCGCGGCTTCCAGACGAATTGCATTGACTAGGGATGTTTCGTTCAGAACGATTCCCTGCATCAGGCCCAGACCACGAACCTCCTGGATAAAATCATATTTTTCCTGCAGCTTCTTGGCACGCTCCTGCAGATAAGCGCCCTGTTTCTGTGCGTTCACTAATAGATGCATTCTGTCGATCTCCGCCAGTACGGTAAGCCCTGCCGTGGTGGACAGAAAGTTCCCGCCAAACGTTGCCGCATGGTCGCCGGGCCCAAAGGCTGAGGCACAGAAATCCTTTGCCATCATAGCGCCGATCGGCATACCGCCGCCCAGTCCCTTAGCCAGTGCGATCACATCGGGCTCGATTCCGAAATGCTCGTACCCAAAGAGCGTTCCGGTACGGCCAATGCCGGTCTGCACCTCATCCACCATCATCAGGATATCCAATTCAGAACAAAGCTTCCTAAGCTCCTGCATGAACGTGGGATCTGCGGGGATCACGCCGCCTTCGCCCTGTACAGGCTCTACCAGGATTCCGCAGGTCTTCTCCCGGCTCGCCAGTGTGCGGACGGATTCAATATTATTATACTCCGCATAGACGATCTCCGGCAGCATGGGTCCCAGCCCTTTCTGATACTTGGTCTGTCCCGTGGCCGTAATCGCGCCGAAAGTTCTGCCGTGGAACGAATTTTTCATCGTGATGATCTGGCATTTCTCCGGGCCTCCCACCTGGCTGCCGTACTTTCTGGCCAATTTCAGCGCCGCCTCCGTCGCTTCCGTACCGCTATTACAGAAGAACACCTTATCCGCGCAGCTCCTCTCTACCAGCGCCTCCGCCAGCTTTACCTGGGGCTCGATCCAGTACAGATTCGAGGTATGAAACACGTTCTGCATCTGCGCATATAAATTGGATATCAGTGCCTCATTGCCGTATCCCAGGGAGTTCACCGCAATCCCTGCTACAAAATCCAGATATTTCTTGCCGTCCATATCATAGAGGTAGACTCCCTTCCCCTTCGTAAAGGCATAAGGAAATCGGGCGTATGTATTCATAACATACTGCTGCCCCTTCTCGATCAGCTCCTGCATAGACTCCATGTTCTTACCTCCCACTCTGATGAATCAGCGTTCCGATACCTCGGGACGTGAAGAATTCCAACAGCAGGCAATGCTCGATACGGCCGTCCAGAATATGCACGTTCTGAACACCGCCCTCAATCGCTTCCAGGCAGCTCTTGACCTTGGGAATCATGCCGCCGCTGATGGTTCCGTCCGCGATCAAGCGTCTTGCCTCCTCCGGCTCCAATACGCTGATAAAGGAGTTCGGATCCTCCACATCCTTCAGGATCCCGGGCACATCGGTCATGAACACCAGTTTTTTGGCCTTGAGCGCCTTTGCGATATGAAGCGCCGCATAATCGGCGTTAATATTATAACTCTGCGCCTTTTCATCGGTTCCGATCGGCGCAATGACCGGCGTAAAGCCCGCGGACAACAAAGTGTCGATCAGATCTGTGTTTACCCTAGTGATCTTGCCCACGTAGCCGATATCCTCTCCCTGCGGCATGTTTTTCTCACAGAGCATCGTATTGCCGTCCTTCCCCGTTAAACCAGCGGCTGAGATTCCCTGGTTCTCCAGCAGCTGGACAATGCTCTTATTCACCTTGCCCGCCAGTACCATCTCCGCGATCTCCACTGTCTCCTCGTCAGTGACACGCAGACCATTCTTGAAAACACTCTCCTTGCCGACCGCCTTGAGCATCTGGTTGATCTCCGGACCGCCGCCATGAACAATGACTGGGCGCATACCGATCAGTTTCATCAGCGCGATATCCTGCATGACGGCATATTTGATATGTTCATCCACCATAGCTGCTCCGCCATATTTGATCACTACGGTCTCCCCGCTGAATTCCTTGATATAGGGCAAAGCCTCCATCAGTATGTTGGCTTTATATGTATTCTCGTGTACCATCTATCTTCCCCCCTTAGCTCCTGTAGTCTCCGTTGATTCGGACATACTCATAGGTCAGATCACTGCCCCAGGCGGTGGCACTGCCCTCGCCCTGGAACAACTCCGCCAGCACGGTCACTTCCCGCTCTGCCAGAATCTTGGCGGCCTTATCCTCATCAAATTCGATGGGGGTTCCGTGGTCCATCAGTTGAATGGATCCGGCCGCGCTGGTAAAGGTAATGGAGACATTATTCGGATCAAAGGTCGCACCGGAATATCCGAGCGCGGCCAGCACACGTCCCCAGTTCGCGTCTTCTCCGAAGAAAGCGGTCTTCACCAGATTCGAGGTAATCACCGATTTTGCCAGCGTAACAGCATCTTCATTGCTATGAGCCCCTTTTACGACGACCTCAATCAACTTACTGGCGCCTTCGCCATCCCGCACCATATCCTTCGCCAGAGACAGCGTGACAGTGCGCAACGCCTCCCGAAACGCTTCGTAGTCCTCACCCTTTCCTATAATCTCCGGATTCTCTGCCAGTCCGTTGGCCATCACTAATGCCATATCATTCGTCGAGGTATCTCCATCCACCGAGATCCGGTTAAAACTTTCCTGCACGCAGGAGAGAAGTGCCTCTTGCAATAGCTCCTTGCAGATCGCCGCATCCGTGGTGATGAATGCCAGCATCGTCGCCATGTTGGGGTGGATCATACCGGAGCCCTTGACCATACCGCCGATGTGCACAGCTTTGCCTCCCAACATGAATTCCACGGCCGCCTGCTTCGGGACGGTATCCGTCGTCATGATCGCTGTCGCAGCCGCCAGCGCCGCCTCTTTCGAATCTCCCTGATTCTGCGTCAGAAGCTCCGTGCCGGAAAGCACTGCTTCCATGGGAAGCTGCGCGCCGATCACGCCAGTGGCAGCCGTCAGCACTGCCTCTGGTTCAATCCCCAGCGCTTTCGCCATATGCTCCGCCTCTGTCTGATTGTTCTTCCGTCCTTCCTCACCGGTACAGGCGTTCGCGCAGCCGCTGTTGGCCACAAACACCTGAATCGGATGTCCCGCCTTCACCAGCTCGCGGTTGCGCTGTACACAAAACGCCTTCACCAAGTTTGTCGTAAACACGCCGGCCGAGACCGCAGGAACCTGGCTGTACACCAGCGCCATATCCTTTTTATTCTCTTTCTTAATCCCCGCCGCGACCCCTGCCGCGGTAAATCCCTTCGCGGCGCAGACGCCGCCTTCGATCTGAATCAACTCTTCTTCCTCCTTATGGAAACATGGGAACTTGACCGATCCCCAAATCTTCCGGTAAATCGAACATCAAATTCATATTCTGAATCGCCTGTCCTGCAGCGCCCTTCACCAGGTTGTCGATGGCGCCGATGGCAATTACACGATTCGTTCTCTCGTCGATCTTCCAACCGATATCGCAGTAATTGGATCCCTTAACCCAACGGGTCTCCGGATAGGTATTCTGCGGCAACAGCCGGATAAAATGCTCCTTGCCGTAATACTCCTCATAGATCGTATGCAGATCTTCCCAACTATACTTCTCGGTCAATGTGGCGTAGCACACGGCCAGAATGCCCCGCTGCATGGGAACCAGATGGGGCGTGAAGGTCAGATACACAGGGATGCCCGCGCGATAGGAAAGCTGCTCCTCGATCTCCGGCGTATGACGATGGTTCCCCACGCCGTACGCCTTGATCGACTCGTTGACTTCCGCGAAATGATTGTCCAGCTTCACGCTTCGGCCCGCGCCGGACACGCCGGACTTCGCGTCAATGATGATCGAATCCAGCTGTACGGCTCCTTCCGCCACCAGCGGAGACAGCGTCAAGATGCTGCAGGTCGTATAGCATCCCGGATTTGCCACCAGACTTGTCTTGCGAATCGCGTCCCGATTCCATTCGCACAGGCCATAGACCGCCTGCGGCAGAATCTCCTTGCCTTCATGAGGCACCTTATACCACTTCTCGTACACCGATACATCCTGCAGGCGAAAATCCGCGCCCAAGTCGATGACTTTGCACTTCTCTAAAATCTGTGCCGTCACCTTGGAGGAGGCCAGCCCATGCGGCAGCGCCAGGAAGATCACATCCGCCTTCTCTGCCAGCGGCTCTATGTCCTCCGGATCGCAAAGCACATCCTGAATTTCCCGATAATTGGGGTAAACACCGCTATAGGGCTGACCCGCGTAACTATGAGACGCCAGAGATACGAGTTCTGCCTGCGGATGCTGGTACAAAAGCCGCACCAATTCTTCGCCCGCGTATCCTGTAGCGCCGATGATTCCTACTTTGATCTTTTCCATGTCTTCTCCTTATCTTTACAAGGTGGCCGCCATGACCGCCTTGATCGTATGCATTCTGTTCTCGGCTTCGTCAAAAACGACGGAGCACGGACTCTCGAATACCGCGTCTTCTACTTCCATCTCTGTGATGCCAAACTTATCTGCGATCTTCTGCCCAATCTGTGTACCCAGATCATGAAACGCCGGCAGACAATGCATGAAGATGGCCTGCGGGCCCGCCAACTCCATGAGTCTCGTTGTCACCTTATAAGGAGACAATGCTTCGATACGCTCTGCCCAGACCTCATCCGGCTCTCCCATGGAAACCCAAACATCCGTATACAGGATGTCCGCGCCCGCCACAGCTGCTTCTATGTCCTCCGTGAAGGTCAGCGTCGCACCGCTCTCCTTGGCCACGTTCTCGCAATAGGCAATCAGATTCACGTCTGGGAAATAGTCCTTATCGGTACAGGCCACAAAGTGCATCCCCATTTTCGCACAAGCAATCATGATGGAATTCGCCATGTTGTAACGCGCGTCTCCCAGAAAGACCCACTTCTTACCGGCCAGACTCCCCAGATGCTCCCGGATCGTCAGCATGTCGGCCAGAAGCTGAGTCGGATGGTACTCGTTCGTCAGCCCATTCCACACCGGCACATTCGAATACTCCGCCAGACACTCCACGATCTCCTGCCCGAATCCGCGATATTCGATGCCGTCATACATCCGGGACAATACGCGGGCGGTATCCGCGATGCTTTCCTTCTTGCCGATCTGGGATCCTGTTGGATCCAGATAAGTAGTATGCATGCCAAGATCATGGGCCGCAACCTCGAAAGCGCACCGGGTACGGGTGCTGGTTTTCTCAAAGATGAGTACGATATTCTTTCCTTTTAGTGTATCGTGGGGCATCCCTTCTTTTTTCTTCTTCTTCAGATCCGCCGCCAGGTCCAGCAAACCGGTGATCTCCTCCGCCGTAAAATCCTTCAGTGTCAGGAAATCTCTTCCCTTTAAATTCATGCGAACCCACTCTCCTCTTTTGCATATTTATTCATTTTCGCTCTGATCCATGCATAAGGAATCAGGCGTGTTCTTATTCTACATCATGGCCACAAACTTTTCAAGTACATTTTTAAAATTTCTCTTGCTTTTTTCCGGAAGCAGATGTATAATTATGCTTGGTTGATGATTAAAACCATATTTTAGAGGATTTACATTTCTGGAGGAGATTGTGATGGATAAGAAGATGAAGGTTGTACTGGCTTACTCGGGCGGCCTGGACACGACAGTAATCATTCCCTGGCTGAAGGAGAACTACAATTGTGATGTGATCGCTGCCTGCATTGACGTGGGACAGGGTAAGGAGACGGATGGTCTGGAAGAGCGCGCTCTGAAGAGCGGCGCGTCCAAGTTCTATCTGAAGAACGTGACGGAAGAATTTATCACGGACTATATCTACCCCACGCTGAAGGCTGGCGCTGTCTATGAGAGCACCTACATGCTGGGCACTTCGATGGCACGTCCCCTGATTGCCAAGGTACTGGTAGATATCGCGTTGCAGGAAGGCGCTGACGCGATCTGCCACGGCTGTACCGGCAAGGGCAATGACCAGGTGCGTTTCGAGCTGACGATCAAGGCATTGGCGCCTCAGCTTCAGATCATCGCTCCCTGGAGAATCTGGGATATGCAGTCCCGTGAGGATGAGATGGCCTATTGTGAGGCTCACGGTGTAGAATGCCCGGTGAAGAAGGGCGACAGCTATAGCCGCGACCGCAATATCTGGCACATCAGCCACGAGGGACTGGAGCTGGAAGACCCCGCCAACGCACCTAACTACGACAAGCTGCTGAAGCTGGGCGTAACCCCGCAGAAGGCGCCGGATGAATCCACCGAAATCACACTGGATTTCGAGGAGGGCGTTCCTGTCGCGCTGAATGGCGAGAAGCTGGATCCTGTCGCGCTTCTGACGAAGCTGAATGAGCTGGGCGGCCAGAATGGGATCGGCATCGTCGATATCCTGGAGAACCGTGTGGTCGGCATGAAGTCCCGTGGTGTCTATGAGACGCCGGGCGGCACCATCATGTATAAGGCGCATGAGCAGCTGGAGCATATGGTACTGGATAAGCAGACCTATGCCTATAAGCAGCAGGTAGCGGTCAAGTTTGCGGAGCTGGTCTACTCCGGCGAATGGTTTACACCGTTGCGTGAGGCGCTGTCTGCGTTTGTGGACTCCACGCAGAAGGTTGTCACCGGACAGGTGAAACTGGTGCTTTACAAGGGCAACATCATTCCTGCCGGTACCACGTCTCCCTACTCTCTGTACAACGAGAGCATCGCCAGCTTCACGACCGGCGAGCTATATAATCACAAGGATGCGGAAGGCTTCATCAATCTGTTTGGATTGCCCATGAAGATCCGCGGCATGCTGAATCAAAAGCATCAGTAATCTGAATAGAGGAACTGCAAAATATCGTGACATTCTCCTCTGTCTGAAGAGGCGAGAGAGAAAGGTGCCTCCCGATAAGAAAACATCGTGGGGCAAGAGAGAAACGGTATAGCTTCGGCTATGCCGTTTTTCTCATTCTTGCCTTGATGAAGTGACTTTGGATACTTCCAGAGCTCCAATGCCCTTATAGTAGATGTCAATTTCCTGGGTGCGGTTCTTGCCCTTCGGATCGCTGGCAGCATGGACAACAATCTTCTCGACAAACTCATGCAAGATACATGGGGTCAATTCAGGAATTTCCGTATACCGTTCTACAACGGAGAGAAACCTTTCCACATTGGCACTTTTTTGTTCCTCTGCTTCGATTTCACCACGGAGGACAGCCGCTAACTCTTGAAGCTGATGCTGTTCTTTCTCATAGTCAGCGGAGAGCTTTTGGAAACGCTCGTCAGAAAGTTTTCCCGAAATAGTATCCTCATAGAGCCGTTTGAAAATGGTATCCAGCTCTGCAATCCGCTTTTCGGCATCGGCCAATGTTTTCTGCCGTTTTGCCAAACCTCGGCTACGCTGGCGCATATCCGCATCCATAACCATCTTCACAAAATCGTCTTTGCGCTGTGATGCGAAGGAAACAATCTCGCGCAGATTTTGCAGAACTAATTCTTCCAGGATAACAGTTCGGATAGAATGTGTCTGCCCACATACATCACGGCTTTTCCGATAGCCGGAACACAGGTAATATTCCTGATCGCGCCGGAAATTGGTTGCCCTGCATTGATACATGATGGCGCCGCAGTCGGCACAGAACATCATGCCAGAGAACATTCCCATTTCTCCCATCTTTGTAGGGCGGCGCCGCGATTGCCTTGCGAGCCTTGCCGCATCGGCAATCGCCTCCGTCCAGATGGCTTCGTGGGTATTCTCAAAAATCTTCCATTCGCTTTCTGGATTGTGCAAGGTCTTTTTGCTCTTGTAGGATTTTTTGCGGGTTTTGAAATTAACTGTATGCCCCAGGTATTCACGCCAGCGGTCCATAATGTCGGCAATCGTAGAAGAATCCCAGGCATAAGGAGAACCTTTCTTTGTGACATTGGTCGTCCTGCCTTTACTCTCATAGTAAGCAGCCGGAGTAAGGATTTTTCTTTCCGTCAGCTTTCTTGCGATTTGCGAGGGTCCCAAACCGTCCATGATATAAAGACCGATTTCATAAACTACCTGGGCCGCTTCTTCATCCTTCACCCATTGCTTTTTGTCATCAGACGATTTCATGTATCCATACGGAGGCAAGACAGTCAAATGTTCTCCCGCATTGCCTTTCACTTTCATAACGGCGCGGATTTTTTTGCTGGTGTCTTTGGCGTACCATTCATTGATGATATTGCGGAAGGGCGTAAACTCATTATCGCCCTGGGTGCTGTCCACACCATCGTTCACCGCAATAAAGTGAATATCATGTTCGGGAAACATGATCTCCGTATACATGCCGACTTGTAGATAGTCACGTCCAAAACGCGACATATCCTTGATGATGACCCGCTTGACAAGGCCAGCCTCAATATCTGCGATCATCTGCTGAAAGCCTGGGCGGTTGAAGGTCGTACCTGAGATGCCGTCATCAACATAGAATTTGAAATTGCTGTATCCATGCTCACGGGCATACTTTTCCAGGATTTTTTTCTGGTTTACAATGCTATTGCTGTCACCCTGCAATTCATCGTCACGGGATAAGCGACAATACAAAGCTGTAAGTTCTTCGGAGCTCATAGCCGTGTAAGGGAATTGAAGCGCGGCAGCGGTGTTTGACTGATAATACATAAATACCTCCTATCCGGCAGTCAAACACGATATTGAAGTCCAACTTCATTATACCGCGCTTTCTTTTCCCTGTCTGCCTGTTAGGAGGTTTTCAAGTCACAGTTTCTTTCTGAATATCGGCTTTTATCAGGTTCTCCAGTTTGGAGGCTATCGTCTGATTTCCCGTTTGAGGGAAAAAGGAATTGACGATAAAGGTCGTGTTGCCGATCTTCTTTTTGCTCCGCATAGGCGGGGCATATTTATTTTCAGATTGATTTTTCT
>CALBGL010000141.1 GCA_937892735.1 uncultured Clostridia bacterium
TTTTTTATTCAAAAAGAAGCCATTGCTTCTTAGAGGATGATTTCTCATCTATTTTGTAATGGCCCCTTTGTCAGATAGAAAGGAAGAAGATTGTGAAAGATTTTATATGGAAAGGAATGCGATGTAGCATATGGGAGCCGGATAGCGCTTTGAAGGAGGTCCCGTTGTTCATCCTGGCTGGTGGGGCACAGGAGGACGCGCTGTTTCAAAGATTGGAGAAGCGGTATAAAAAGGGAGCACCGGGCCTCATCATCGCGTTCCAAGCACCGGATTGGAATGACGCATATTCTCCTTGGCCTATGGAAAAAATCTATAGGGAAGGAAGGGACTTTGGAGGAAGGGGCGGTCAGACGTTGTGGTGGCTGACAGAAGAATTGCTTCCCTGGGCAGATCAAAAGTACGCGGTACAGGCGAGGATAATTGCAGGATATTCGCTGGCAGGTCTATTCGCCTTATGGTCTTTTTATGAAAGCGGCCTGTTCGATGGTTGTGCTTCCTGTTCTGGATCTCTATGGTTTACCGGATGGATGGAGTATGCAAAAACACATAGAGCGAAGCGACCGAGTATTTCGTATCTAAGTCTGGGGCGAAAAGAAGAGAAGACAAAGAATTCTTATATGCAGCGTGTGGGGGATTGTACGCGCCAGATGGCGGAATGGCAGCAGGAAGATCCGCTAATCCGAGAGAATACGCTGGTCTGGCAGGACGGAGGACATTTTAATGATCCAGCAGGCAGGGTCATGGCAGGAATGGATTGGCTGTGGAATCGTCTGAAAATTTTAACGGATTATTAAAATTGTGAAACAATTATGAATATTAGCACTTACCTATTGACAGTGCTAATAATGGGCGTATAATAATAGCAGATGAAGGGAAAGGGAAGGTCCCAGAGTCCGGAGAGCATCTCCGATATCAAGGCCATACACGTAAATTCAATGGAGGAATGACATATGTTACCGAGTATTTTTGGAGAGAGTTTATTGGATGATTGGTTTGATTTTCCGTCAGAAAGAGATTTCTTTGGAAGTCACAATCCTGTCTTTGGTAAGCATGCGAAGAACCTGATGCGCACGGATATCCGAGAGACAGATACCAGTTATGAACTGGATGTAGATCTGCCGGGCTTTAAGAAAGAAGATATTAAGGCGCAGGTGGAGAATGGCTATCTGACGATTTCCGCAGCCAAGGGTGTGGAGAAGAAGGAAGACGATAAGAAGGGACAGTATATTCGTCAGGAACGTTTCAGTGGTGCTTGCAGCCGTAGCTTCTATGTAGGAGACAATGTGACGGAGCAGGATATCACCGCGAAGTTTGAGGATGGAATTCTGAAACTTTCGATTCCGAAGAAGGATCAGCAACAGGTAGAGACCAAGAAGTATATTGCAATTGAGTAAACTTAAAAGTAAAAGAGGCGTTGCCTTATTAGAGTAATGAGAGGCAGCGCCTCTTTTTTATTTTCGTTTGGAAATTTCAGCAGGAAATGCGGAGTGGAGAAATGGCATATCATCACTTAGGCGGATTTTGGGCCGAGAGAGCGTGGTTTTCACAGATCCGATGATACTTTGAGCTTGAGGATCCCAGGAATTGTCAGATCGGGGAAAATAATATCATCACTTGAGCTGATTCTGGGGAGGAAAACTGTAAAATTCGAGATTTTGACGATACTCCTGCTTTGTGAATTCCAAGAATTGCAGACCAGGAGATCGAGTATCATCACTTAGGTGGATTTTGGGCCGAGAGAGCGTGGTTTTCACAGATCTGATGATACTTTGAGCTTGAGGATCCCAGGAATTACCAGATTGCAAGGGCGGTGTATCATCACTTGGAAGCAGGCGGACACAATATCCGTTTGAAAAAAGATTTTCGGCACTGTTACAGACTTTTGGAAAGGAAGAGTGGATGAGGACTTGGTCCGTGCATTTACTTTTCAAAAAAACCGTGATATAATAGGCGCGGTATAAGAGCCATTTGTGTTGTAGTGAATGAGCCGCGCCCTGAGCTGACCGCCCAAAGGCGTCCAGCTCCGAAAAGAGCTGCGAGGGCGATAGATGTGGCATAAGAGCCATTTGTGCCGCGGAGAATTTGTCGCATTCCTTTCCGAAGGGAAGTGCAAGGGAGATAAGCAACGGCCAATAGAACTCACCGTTCCGAACAGGAGAATCGAACAGAATTGACAAAGGAGGACATTGTGAAAAGAAATTTTGTAAAAATGCATGGCTGCGGAAATGATTACATCTACTTCGACTGTTTTGAAGAAGATTTATTGAATCCGGAAGAAGTTAGTAGAAAATTATCCCGGTATCATTTTGGCATAGGCAGCGATGGCGTGATTCTGATTGAGCCCTCCGAAAAGGCAGATGGCAGAATGCGTATTTTCAATCAAGATGGCAGTGAAGGAAAGATGTGCGGAAATGGAATCCGTTGTGTGGGCAAATACTTATATGACAGTGGAAGGGTACGCAAAGAAACCATGAAGATAGAGACACTAAGCGGGATCCGCACGCTGCAGATACAGACGGAAAATGGAAAGGCGGCATGGATTACAGTAGACATGGGAGCGGCAATTTTTGCATCCAAGGAGATTCCGGTAGATCTAGCGGAAGAGGAAGTCGTAGAGCGTCCTATACATATAGGAGAAGATGAATGGAAGATTACCTGTGTCTCCATGGGAAACCCGCATTGCGTGGTCTTTTGTCAGAATCCGGAGAGCCTGGATTTGCCGAAGATTGGTCCGGGATTTGAGAAGAATCCGATCTTCCCGGAGGGAGTCAATACGGAGTTTATTCGCGTGGAGGATTCTCACACACTGACTATGCGAGTATGGGAGAGAGGGAGCGGAGAGACGATGGCCTGCGGAACAGGGGCTTGCGCTAGTGCGGTCGCAGCCATTCGCTGCGGTTTTTGTAAGATGAACGAAGAGATTACCGTGCATTTGCAGGGCGGAGGCTTGAAGATTCGATGGGATGGATATACGGTGTGGATGACAGGATCGGCTGAAACGGTCTTTACAGGAGAAGTGGAGATATAATAGCTAAGCGGCAGTTTGCAAGATATAAAAAAAATAATTCAAAAGAGCTTTCAGTATCGGAAAGGAAGAACATCAATATTTAAAGTGAATGCATTTACTAGGAAGTGGATTTAATTTCAGTAAAGAAGAAGAGAAAAGATTTTGGTTTTTGAAAGAATCCTCTTGCAAAATTGCAAATTATCTTGTATACTAGTGTTTGTTGTTAGACTACAAAGATGGAGAGGATAGTGGCTATGAGTTACGTTGATAAGGTATTAGAAACCGTAAAGCGCCGCAATGCCGGCGAAAATGAATTTTTACAGGCAGCACATGAAGTTCTGGAGTCTCTGCGTCTGGCGGTAGATGCGAATCCCGCTTATGAGAAGGTTGGACTTCTGGAAAGACTGGTGGAGCCGGAGCGTGTTATCATGTTCCGTGTGCCCTGGGTAGATGATCAGGGAAACGTGCAGGTGAACCGTGGTTTTCGCGTACAGTTCAACAGCGCAATCGGACCCTATAAAGGCGGCTTGAGATTGCATCCGACGGTTTCTCTGAGTGTGATTAAATTCTTAGGCTTTGAGCAGGTCTTTAAGAATTCCCTGACAGGTCTTCCTATCGGTGGAGGCAAGGGCGGTTCCGACTTTGATCCGAAGGGAAAGTCTGACCGTGAGGTTATGGCGTTCTGCCAGAGCTTCATGACAGAGCTGTATCGCCATATCGGTGCGGACGTGGATGTTCCTGCCGGAGATATTGGTGTAGGCGCTCGTGAAATCGGTTTTCTGTATGGCCAGTACAAGAGATTGACAGGCAAGTACGAAGGCGTGTTGACGGGTAAGGGATTGACTTATGGCGGCTCTCTGGCGCGTACCGAAGCGACGGGCTATGGCCTTGTATATTTGACCGAGGAGATGCTCAAGGAGAAGGGCCAGAGTCTGGAAGGTAAGAAGGTTGTAGTCTCCGGTTCTGGAAATGTGGCTATTTATGCAACGCAGAAGGCACAGCAGATGGGTGCAAAAGTCGTAGCGTTGTCGGATTCTTCCGGTTCCGTTTATGATGAGGAAGGCATCGATTTGCCACTTGTGCAGGAAATCAAGGAAGTGCGCCGCGGCCGTATCAGCGAGTATGCAGATGCGAAGAAGAGCGCGGTATATCGTGCGGGAAAGCGTGTATGGGATATTCCCTGCGATGTGGCATTGCCATGCGCGACGCAGAATGAGCTGAATCTGGAAGATGCAAAGATGCTGAAGGCGAATGGTTGCTTTGCCGTGGCAGAAGGCGCGAACATGCCCTCTACGCCGGAGGCAGTAGAGCTGTTCCAAACAAGCGGTATCTTGTTTGTACCGGGTAAGGCTGCGAATGCCGGTGGCGTTGCGACGTCCGCTCTGGAGATGAGTCAGAATTCTCAGCGCCTGTCTTGGACCTTTGATGAGGTAGATGCCAAGCTGCATCAGATCATGAAGGGGATTTATCACAATATCAGCAGTACGGCTAAGGAGTATGGCGTTGCGGATAACTTTGTGATTGGAGCGAATATTGCTGGCTTCAAGAAGGTAGCGGATGCGATGATGGCACAGGGTGTTGTGTAATCTAAAAAACGATAGTACCAATTTTTACATTTCCCTTGTTCCCGTGGATGCGGCAACAAGGGAAATGTTGTTATTAGAGGAGAAGAACAGTGACGGTAAAGCAGTATATAATTGAGCAGCTGGAAGCACATAAGGGTGAGTATGTTTCGGGGGAAGAGCTGGCAGCGAGAATAGGTGTATCGCGAGCGGCCATATGGAAAACAGTCCAAAGTCTTCAAGGAGAAGGGTATGAGATCCATTCGATGCCTCGCAGAGGATATTGTCTGGCGGCAGAGAGTGATATTTTGAGCCGGGAAGGGATCTTGCCGTTTCTGGATGACAGATGGAAGAAGATTCCGATATGGGTACATGATCGGTTAGATTCCACCAATCAAGAAGCCAAGCGCCTGTCGGCAGAAGGGGCTCCTCATGGTACGGTCATCATTGCTAGGGAGCAGACCGCGGGACGCGGTCGTCTGGGACGTCAGTTCTCTTCGCCGCAGGAAGGCGGACTCTATATGTCGATTCTATTACGGCCTCGTATGACAGCATCCATGGCGGTAGATGTGACGACGCTGGCTGCGGTATCGGTCTGTCGCGCTATCGAGAACAAGACCGATAAAGAACCTAAAATCAAATGGGTCAATGATATTTTCCTGGATGGCAAGAAGATATGCGGGATTCTGACAGAAGCAGTGTCTGACGTGGAGACGGGGATGATCGATAGTCTGGTATTAGGAATTGGTGTCAATGTGACGACTTCACCGGAGGCATTTTCAGAAGAAGTGCGAAAGGTAGCAGGTTCACTGTTTAGGCCAGAAGAGCCGAAAATCTCCAAAAATGAATTAGCCGGGGAGATCCTCAATGAAGTGCTGGGTCATGTAGACACGCTGGGAAGCCATCAGCATATGGAAGAGTACCGAAAACGATGCTTTATTTTAGGGAAGAATGTGCGTTTTCACAAGGAGGGTCAGATCTATATAGGAACTGCGAAAGAGATTTTGGAAGACGGCGCTCTCCTTGTTATACTGGACAAAGGGGAAGAAATCAGGCTGCAATCGGGAGAAGTTTCGGTGCGTCCTGATTAATAGAAAGGTTACAAATCGCTCATGAACTGTTTCTTGTAATCTCGAATTGATTTATGTATAATAAGTTTGTCATCGTTGAGATGATAAAAATCTTGTCAATGCAGGACAAGAAAGGGAGGAAAAGAAAAATGAAAGGAAAAGCTTTGATGGTATGGTGCTGCGTTTTGATCCTGTCTTTGGGACTCATGGCATGCTCGTCCAGTGATAATTCAAGTTCTGGCAGTAATAGCAGTACGACAATCACAAACAGCAGCAAAGAGGAGAGCTCTAAGGAAGAGAGTTCTACGGTGGAGGAAAGCTCTGAAGAAGAGAGTTCTGCAGTAGATGAGTCTTCTGCAGCAGAAGAAAGCTCCGCAGCAGATAGTTCTGTAGCAGAGGATTCTGCAGAGAATGAATCTAGCAATGAGACCTCTGGAAGCACGGAACAGTCCGTGGTAGAGGATGCTTCGGATGCAGACGGTTCTGCTTCAGAGAGCAGCACGGCGGCCTAATTGAATAAACTGACAGGAAATGGCTGAGTCCAGAAGGACTCAGCCATATTTCTTAGGAGTTTGTAATGCGCGTAGAGACTGACGGAAGAAGGAGGTTTGTTCTTGGTAGTAGGGGATTTGTTCTTGTAATTGGCGGCGAATTCTGCGTTCATCGGATATTAGAGAACGTACAGCACGAACCAATCCTTGATCGTCTGTAAGGGAGCTGGGAGAAAGTACATGACAGCGTGTTTCACCGAACAATTCACGGGCTATCGAGAGAGCTCTCGTAGAGTCGTGCAGAAGAAGCGACGGGGTTCTGGATTGATAGGCGAGAATGGCTTGCGCGGGATAGGCACTGATTGTGAAACGGGCTTTATCACATAGATAGTGGATGCGGCGAGATGTCATCTCCGGCAGGAGGAGGATGCGGCCGCTATGGCGAAAGATTTGATACAAAGAATCCAGAAGATCTTGATCTCGCCGATTAGGCTGGCATACAAAAGGAACCAGAGCGATATACAAAGAAGTAGTATCGATCAGATAACGGACTAATTGGATAGCATTATCAAATAAAAGGGGGGAGTCTGAGGTGGCTTGCGAAGGATCCAGAGAGAGCAGAACAAAGGGGTGTGAGGCCAGGGGAGAGGGAAGAAGAAAGGGAAGGGGATTGGAGATAAATAGAGGATCCGGACAGTATACGACATTGGGATGAATTCGGCGTAATATATGATAGGATTGTACGTCGTAAGAAAGCAATAGTGAATACCGGGAGAATAGAGGGACACATTCACTGATGGAAAGAGAAGAGGGGAGACAGGCTCCTAACAGAACCTGAAGAGGATGCTGAATTCTGCGGGGGAAAAGGAGGGCATGCTCACCTTGGAAGGAAAGAACCATCGTATCCTGCGCCGGAAACGCCGGAATATGCATGGGGGCGCGATGAAAGGTAAAAGAGGGATGCGGCCAATAACGAAGATCTTCCTCGGGAGACTCCGAATATAAAGTAATGGGTAAAGAGGACAGTTGTCTCAGCAGGCTGCGCAATCTGGCTTCCGCACCATGATCAGCGCTGCCGTTATGGGGATAGATGATATATTGCATGTGGAAGCTCCTTTGCGAGATTTGGGGTATAGGTGGAAGGCAGAAGCGGATGATGAAGCATTTGAAGAATTCGATCTGGCAGTTCTGCTTCGTCTATGGGGTCAGGACCTAAGATGAGATCCGCGGGCGGGAGAGGGGCGTATCCGGGAAGAGCGGGCAATACGGAAGCGTGAAGTGCCGTTAGGGCATCTCGCCAGCGGGGAGTGCTTCTTCCCCAGACCCAAAGTTCCCAGCTGGGATCTTGCAGATCCGTGAGAAGGGCAAGAAGGGATTCAGAAATAAGGTGGCTATACAGAAAAATACGACGGGGCGGGAGAGGCTGGGTAGGAAGACATAGGGTTTGTACAGAGCTGGAACGAAAAAAAATTTTCTGAAATTCCATCTGAAGGGAGTCAGAGGAACAGAGAATCTGGTCGCAGCGCTGGTAGAGGGAGAGCAGGCGAGGCGTGAAATGGCGTATAGGGCCGCTGATCCAGGCGATGCGCCGGCATGTCCCGGGAAAGAAGGGAAGACAATGCATGGCAAAAAGGCTCTGATCCGCGATGATAATATCCGTATCCCGCCCCCAAGACAATGCGGGCCAGAGGGAAGAGGCGCCTTGCCAGATTTGATTTCGCAGTCGGTAATAGACAGACCAGGAAATGCTCAGAGAGGGATTCTGCAGGATAGCCTCGTGCAGCAATACCTTACAGGGACAGAAGGGCAGATAGGCATCCTGGGCGTCGTGATCCGTATGTAAACAGAGTTGTACCAGATGCCCTTTCTGTTGTAAATTCAGAATCCATTGTCCAAGAATTCGACAAGCGGATGAATCCGCCAAAGAGTCTAAAAGAAATAGAATGCGACTCATACATACACCTCCCCATACTATCATATATATGCGCGTCAGGGATGAAATATGCCCTGTTTTTGGAAACATAAATAAAAAGCCATTCTTTCATCGGATTGACGAAGGAATGGCTTTTTTAGAAAGAAAGTACATTATTATTGTTCTGCGATAGCCTCTACCTCGACCAGTACCTGGTTGGGCAGTGTCTTGACCGCAACGCAGGAACGAGCGGGACGCCCCGGGAAATACTGGGCATAGATCGCATTAAAGGCAGTGAAGTCTTCCATATTTGCCAGAAAACAGGTGGTCTTCACTACTTTTTCCATAGAAGATCCTGCCGCTTCGAGAACGGCAGTCAGATTGGTCAGAACCTGTTTTGTCTGCTCTTCGATCGTGGTTGCCTCGACTTTCTGTGAGAGGGGATTGATCGCGATCTGTCCGCTGGTGAAAATAAGGCCGTTACAGACGACAGCCTGCGAATACGGGCCAATGGCAGCGGGTGCGTCGGGGGTGTAAACGATTTGAGACATATGTATTCCTCCTTAGGATTTTATGATCTGAAGCCCCGCATCAGAGAGGGCTTGAATGATTTCTTCGGCATGGGCATGATCCCGGGTCTCGAGACTCAGACGCAGGAAGCAATCCGTAACCTGCATATTGAGATCCGAACGGTCGTGATACACCGAAACCACATTGCCGCCATGTTTGGCAATAATCTCAGATACCAGGGAAAGTTGACCGGGCCGATCCGATAGAGCCAACGTGATATCCAGGCTGCGGCCGGTCTTCAAGAGACCACGCGTAATGACGCGCGAAAGAATCGTCACATCAATATTACCGCCGGATACGAGACAGATCGTTTTCTTTCCTTGAATCGGTACTTTGTTGAACATGGCCGCCGCCACGGAAACGGCGCCGGCGCCTTCGGCAATCAGTTTATGCTGTTCGATCAGAGTCAGAATGGCGGTGGAGATCTCGTCATCGGTCACAGTCACGATATCATCCACATATTGATGACACATATCATAGGTCAGATCTCCGGGACATTTTACGGCGATGCCGTCCGCGAATGTGGAGACGGATGGCAATGCTTCCGCGTGTCCATCGTGTAGACTCTGAAACATAGAGGCGGCTCCGGCGGCCTGTACGCCGTAGACCTTGCAGGAAGGACGCAGAGATTTGATGGCGAACGCCACGCCGCTGATCAGTCCCCCGCCGCCGACCGGTACAATGACGGCCTCGACGTCTTCCAGCTGATCCAGAAGTTCCAGACCGATAGAAGCCTGGCCGGCAATCACGTCTTCATCATTGAAAGGATGAATAAAGGTATAGCCCTTTTCATCGCGCAGCTGCAGCGCCTTCTGATAGGCGTCGTCATAGACGCCGGGAACGAGACAGATCTCTGCTCCGTAGCGTTTCGTGGCCTCCACCTTGGAAATCGGAGCGCCGTCAGGCAGACAGATGGTGGCGTGGATATGTTTACGCTGCGCGGCAAGAGCCACGCCCTGCGCGTGATTTCCCGCGCTGCAGGCGATCACGCCGCGCGCCCGTTCTTCTTCGCTGAGAACGGACATCTTGTAGTAGGCGCCGCGCACCTTGAAAGAACCAGTTACCTGCAGATTCTCCGGCTTCAGGTAGATCTCGCTGTTGGGCGCAAGATGGCTTGCCGGAATCAGATCTGTGCGGCGCACGACTTCTTTTAGGACATAAGAGGCATGATAAACTTTATCTAGTGTGAGCATGTTGTTTCTCCTTCGGAGGCGGGCGTATCCCAGGGAAGCACGTCTCCTTCCTCGCGTAAATGATTCAAAATCTCTCCAACCCCTTCATAGGTGGTGGAATTGACGTAAAAAATGGTTTTGCAGCCGGAAAGGCGGAGCCAGGCGGCGGCTCGATCCGGCTGAGCACCAGGGCAGTCGATATGGGTCACAATGCCGATGACCTCACGGTTGACCATGCAGGTGATATTCGGGGGATACAGTGAATAAGGCTCTGTAGCGCTTAATAGGAGGCCGACAACGTCGGCCTCGTAAGAATACAGAGCCAGAGCCCGTCCTAATGTCTGATTCTCGGCATATTCGCCGGGCGTATCAATGATGACATCATAATGGTTAATATATTGGGTCTTATGATAACAAATTGTTTCACCACGCAGGGCTTGGGTTAGCGTCGTCTTGCCGCAGCCACTGCGACCCATTAGGATGATCTTTTTCATGTTTTCGTAATAGAGCACACGGTGAAACCCAATGTATCCTGGCAATATTCGACCAGAGCCTTCAGAGCAGACTCTACATCCGAATATTTGCCAGTCACAATCAGCGTGCCGCTGAATCGATCCAGAAAACCGAGTACGACACTGGATGATTTGATAGCAATATCACCGGCAATGATTGCTGTTTCCGAAGGGGTCATGGTGACGATGCCGATAGCGGAACTGGCGTAGTCCACAGCGGGATCCAATCCCAGTTTCTGATACAGGATTTCATCCGGATTGGCAATGATATGAGCCAATGTAATCTGTTTACCAGGAACCTGTTCCTGGATAATACGCATTTTCTCATTCATAAACGCTTACCCTCCAATCTGACAGGCAAGGCCGGAAGCCTCTTCGGCAACATCCAACAATTCTTGCATATGTTCCGCGGGGGGCGGAAGCAGATGAGCCAAAGAGTAATCGCGGCCCAGACCGGTATACTTGTCCTGCCCCAGACGATGGTAGGGCAGGAGATGAAGCCGGCGCACACCAGGCAGCGTTGCGGCAAACTCTGCGATGGCGCGAATCTCCGAGGGAGAGTCATTGAAAGTAGGCACTACCGGAACGCGAATGATCAGTTCACAATCGCGGGAAGCAGCGACCCGGCGAGCATTCTCGAGAATCCTTTCATTGGGAACACCGGTAAAAGCCCTGTGTTTATCGGAATCCATATGCTTGATATCCATCAGGAACAGATCCAGATGGGGCATCAGTTTCTGAATCGACTCGTAGGGGGCGAATGCCGTGGACTCGATCGCCGTATTCAACTGCCAGTAATGCGCCGCTTCCAGAAGAGCGGCGGCAAAATCAGGCTGGAAGAGACACTCTCCGCCTGAAAGCGTCATACCTCCGCCAGAACGGCGATAATAAGGAAGATCTTTTAACACTTCGCTCATAACGGCCTCTACGGTGGTGTCCTCGCCCACAGTCTTGGTCTTGCCGTTCATCGTTAAGGACTGTATATCGTATTCCTGGGATTCCGGGTTGCAGCACCAGCGGCAGCGAAGGAAACATCCCTTCAGAAACACGATGGTACGAATGCCGGGACCGTCATGGATGGAATACCGCTGAATATCAAAGATGCGGCCCCGAACTTGGTTGAATGTATTTTCCATAGTATAATCCTAACTTAGATTGAAGTCTGCTCCGTACGGTTGATGATATCATCCTGCAGCGAACGGGACAGTGTAGTAAAGAGAGCGCTGTAACCAGCCACGCGAACAACCAGAGAACGGTACTTGTCCGGATGTTTCTGGGCATCCAGCAGGGTTTCCCGGCTGACCACATTGAACTGCATATGGCTGCCCTTCTGGTCGAAGTAGGAACGAATCAACGCGACAAAATTCGCCAGTCCTTCGCGTCCTGCCAGCGCAGAGGGATGGAATTTCATGTTGAACAAGGTTCCGTTCGAAGCGATATAATGATCCAAACGGGATACAGAATTGGCAGAAGCAGTAGGGCCATGGGTATCGCGGCCCGCAGAGGGCGACACGCCATCTGCCACTGGCGTACCGGCATAACGGCCATCCGGCGTCGCACCAGTCTGGGCGCCCAGAGGAACATTGGCTGATACGGGGTACAAACCTGCCTGATACTGACCGCCACGCGGGTTACGGAACTCCTGCAGGGGACGAGTATAGGTGTAGGCTACATCTCTTGCAAAAGCATCCACCTCCGGCAGATCGTTACCAAACTTGGGTACTTCTTCCAGCATATTGCGAATGGCCTCATACTGCAGACGTTTGTCTTCGGGCACACCGCCGGTCAGAGCAGTCTGGTACATCGTGCGCACCTGTTCTTCCGTCAGGGAAACGCCGTCGGCAACAAAAGCCTTGGCCAGATTCTTGGTAATCTCTTCTGCTTCCTCCGGAGCATGAAGCTTTCCGAAATTATTGGCCAGCGCGTCACGCAGATCGGCCATGGAAAGTTTCTGCTCATCATAGACCAGCGTCTTGATGGCGTACAGAGAATCGGCCATGTTGGCAATACCAAAGCCCTGCGGCCCGGTGAAATTATATACGGCGCCGCCCTCCTGCACACTCATGCCGCGGCCGATACAGTCTTCGATCATACCGGATAGGAAGGGGAGAGGACAACGCTCTGCATGCGCGACATCAATCGCGTTATCTGCGTTGACCAAAAGACTCAGCATATAATTCATCTGCGCCTTATAAGCATCGTAGAACTCCTCAAAGGTCTTCATCTGCGTCACGTCACCGGTCTGAAGACCGACCTGTATCCCCTTATCCATGCCGTTTGAGAACACCAGTTCTAGAGGACGGCACATATTGAAGAACGCGGCGTCGTGCCAGCCGTCAGTCTTACCGGCCTTCTGCGGCTCTACGCAACCGATGATATTGTAATCCCTGGCATCTTCCATGGTGAGTCCACGGGAAAGGAGAGCGGGGATGATGACTTCATCATTGTAGTATGCGGGCAATCCCACGCCTGTGCGTGTCAGCTCAGCAGCCTTCATCAGGAATTCCTGGGGAGAGCCGTTCCATACACGAACAGAGAAGGAAGGCTGCGGCAGCAGCACATGCATAGAAGCCTGAACACACATGAAGGACAGGTCGTTAGTTGCATCTAATCCTTCAGGGGTCTGTCCGCCGGCAATCAGGTTCTGGAACAGGCTGTAGCCTGCGAATCCTTCTGCAGAGGCAGCGTCACGCACCTTGTTGAGATCGTTCAATTTGACCCAGATACAGTCCATGAGTTCCTGGGCAAACTCGCGAGTAATGAGACCTTTATCCAAGTCCGACTTGAAGAAGGGATACATATATTGATCAAAACGTCCCGGGGAGATCGAGTGTCCACTGGATTCCATCTGCAGCAGCATTTGGATGAACCAGAAGGACTGGCAGGCTTCATAGAAGTTGCGCGCACCATGACGGGGGACACGAGAACAGTTCTCCGCAATCTGAAATAGTTCAGCCTTCCGCACAGGATCCGAACAGGTCTCCGCTTCCCTGCAGGCTAGATCCGCGTAACGCTCTGCATAGACACAGGCTGCTTCACAGGCAATGATAACGGCCTGCAGGAAATGTGTACGCCGTGCGTAATCTGCATCGCCGAACTGGACTTTGCTCAGGGCATCGGCGGCCTGCGCCTGGATGGATTCCAGACCTTCCTGCGCAATACGGCCGTAACAGACGGTTACATGTCCCACACCATTGTAGAAATAGTTGCCGGGTGTGAAGATATTATGTTCAATAGCAAGCAACGCCTCGGGCGCCATATAAGAGGTAGCCAGATCGCTGGTCGTCTTGCCCTTCCAGTATTGATAAACCTCATGCAGCGTTTTCTTAGTTTCGTCTGCGATATAGAAGGGATCCGCAGTACGAGTAGCTACGGTGTCAAACTCGTCTTCCAACCACTCAAAAGAATACTCGGGGAATACCTGACATCCTCTGGGAGCCTGGGAAGCGCTGCCCACAATAAGCTCTAAAGGCCGGATGATGATCGGGATGTTTCGACAAATATGATCAAAAGCCTTTGCGCGACGGATGACGATGGGCTCTCCTTCTGTTTCTTTATAGGATTCGGTCAGAAGAACCGCGCGATCCGCCTCGATAACAGGCATCTTCGCGTACAAGTGCTCAATCAGCTGTCCGATACGAGGACTCTTTGCAATGTCTTCAGTATAGTAGTGATTCATAGGCTGCTCCTTCTTCCCTGTCGGGATTGATTCTTCTAATTTCTGTGATTTTATTGTATACCAGAAGAGAGGGTTTGTCAATGTCAAGTTGCAGAAAAAGCAACAAAAACAAAGAAAAAACAAAATCAAAATCACTCTTTTTAGGAGAAAAAGATTCACTCCATGGAAGATTCTGAAAATGCGAAGGAGGGCATTTACAAGGCGTGTTTTTTTGCCTAGAATGATAGACAAATCATACTGTATACAAGGAGGGTGTAGCTATGTTTGGTCCTATGAATTCTCGCCATTTTACAGAACGGGTCAATGAAAATGGAGTACGGTACTGGGTGCTTTCCACCCGGGTGGCGCCGATTCAACAGGGATTTTATTTTGTGAATTCCGGCTTCTCAGAGGATGGACGGTATCTTTGGTTTTACTGTGCATTTCCCCCAGCGGCGGGTCATTGTGCGGGCGTCGTGGATTTTCTGACCGACGAAGTGAGATGGTTCCCGGAGACTCGGGGATCCGGATGGATGGTGGATCCTTTGACGGGCAATCTGTATTGGGGGTGCGGACAGGGGATCTATATGCGGACGCCGCATCCGCAGGATCGGGCCGTCCAGATCGCGGAACTGCCGGAAGAAGCGGTGCGGGCCAGAGTGCAGGAGGCAGGGACGCATCTGACCTTCACGCCGGATCGCAAGGAGATTCTGGCGGATCTGCAGACCTGCTTTGGCAGCATCCTTGGAACGTTTTCTGTGAAAGATGGAAGCTTTACCGAATGGTATCATACGAAGCCGGGAACGCCCTATAATCATGCGCAGATGTGTCCCACGAATGGGGATCTGTGCATGTGCGCTCATGAGATCTCTTACAATCCAACGACGGGAAAGAACGATAAACCGGCACTTACAGAGGAGGGCATTTATCCCCGGCTGCAGCTCATCGGCCGGGATGGTTCCCGGGAGATGAGAAAACCCTATAAGAATGCTGCAACCCATGAATGGTGGGCGGCAAACGGCAAGTCCATCTACTATTGTTCGAGTGAAAGTATCGTGCAGGATCGTCTGGGGGAACACGAGGCGGAAGTGGTGTGTCATATTCCGATCGAGGGCGGCAATGGCACATGGCATGCGCATTGCACCGAAGATGAGAAGTACTTTGTAGTGGACGGTTCGCATCCGTATGCGGGGAAGACCTGGTGGAGAGGCTGCCCGTCGATGGTTCGTTTCTATAACCGGGAGAGCGGAAAGCTGATCGATGTGGTGAGCTATAATCCGGTGGTGGAGGGATGGACGCCGGAGAAGCCGTCGATCTATCATATCGATCCACATCCCCGATTCGTGGTAGGCGACCGGTATGTCACGTTCACGACTACGGTCTGTGGGCGTGTGGATGTTGGGATCGCGGAGACGAGTCAACTGATCGAGCTGAGCCGATAGAACGTCATAAAATAAGAACGGCCCGCGCCGGGCATAAAACCTTGGTGCGGGCTGTTCTTGCGGCTTCGTTTTCCGTTTTAGGAGCGAGGCCGTTTCTTTTTCTGGACGGAGAAGCCGAACTTTCCAAGCGCCCGGCCCGTGGCATAGTAAGTGCCGTGAATATAAGAAATCAATCGGCATTTTTCCATGCAGAGGCGCCCCGTCTCATCCATATACTTTTCATCGACACGTACGGCGGAAATCCGGGCCAGAAACATGTGGTGAGATCCCAAGGGAAGTTCCTGCGTGATCTGGCATTCCAGATGAACGGGACTCTCGGCCACAAGCGGGGTCTGTACTGTTTCTCCGGGCAGTAAGGTCAGCCCGCAGGCGTTAATTTTATCGATATCCCGTCCGCTGCGCACGCCGCAGAAGTCGATGGCGCGCGCCAGGTCTTCCGTAGGCAGATTGATGACAAATTCGCCGGTTTTGCGCAGAATCTCGAAAGAGAAACGCTCGGGACGCACGGATATGTAAGTCATGGGTGGATCCGTGTTGACAATCCCAGTCCAGGCGACTGTCAGCGCATTGGGAGAATCCAATGTGCCGCAGCTGACCAGTACTGGCGGCAGCGGTGCTTCCAGGGCACCGCCTTTCCAGGTGAGTAGTCCCATGGGCACCTCCTATCGACGATCGTATTTTTCTTCGCAGTAGAGACAGCGATAGGTCTCTTTTTCTGGATCTGTCAGAACAAACACATGATCCAGACCGCGTTCTAGGGAGGTGATGCAGCGGGGATTGCGGCAACGTATGACATTGGTGATCTTCTTGGGCAGAGACAGCGTTTTCTTCTCCACGACCTCGCCGCCTTTGATGATATTGATCGTGATGTTATGATCGATATATCCCAGGACATCCAGATCTACTAAATCGAGCCCGCCCTGAATCTTGATGATATCCTTGCGGCCCATCTTCTGGCTGACTGCATTTTTGATGATGGCAAT
This sequence comes from uncultured Clostridia bacterium, assembly GCA_937892735.1. Taxonomy (GTDB): domain Bacteria; phylum Bacillota; class Clostridia; order Lachnospirales; family Bianqueaceae; genus Faecimorpha. The sequence goes on from CALBGL010000141.1 coordinate 16,380, forward strand.
GCTGCAATCCAGCTTGTCCAGGTTCAAATAATTGTAGATAGACATGCTGTACCCGGCCTTGATATGATCGAGTACGATGCCTTCTTCCATTTTTCCAACGTTTAACATGGCGTTCTCCTTTCTATAGTCACGCTGTAGGGACAAGTCCCAGAAGTGTCATGATCAGCGCCATACGAGCATAGACGCCGCATTGTACCTGTAGGAAATAGGCGGCTCTGGGATCGTCATCGACTTCCACGGAGATTTCATTGACACGGGGCAGGGGATGCAGGACATACATGTCCTTGGGAGCCAGTTTCATTTTGGCCCTATCCAGAATATAGCTGTCTTTTAGACGTAGATACTCATCCTCGCTGAAGAAACGCTCACGCTGTACACGGGTCATATAGAGGATATCCAACTCGGGCAGCGCCTCTTCCAAAGTAGTTGTTTCCTGGTAGGGAATCTTCTTCGATTTCAAGACGTCCTGAATTACATAGGTAGGAAGCCGCAGCACTTCCGGGGAGATCAGAACAAAGCGAATACCCGTATAACGAGACAGCGCGTTGATGAGGGAATGGACAGTCCGACCAAATTTCAGATCACCGCAGAGACCGATCGTCAGATTTTTCAAACGCCCTTTTAGTGTGCGAATTGTCAGCATATCGGTTAGGGTCTGGGTCGGATGCTGATGTCCGCCATCGCCTGCGTTGATGACGGGAATACGGCTGTATTGCGCGGCAACCAGCGGCGCGCCTTCCTTGGGATGTCGGATGGCCGCGATATCCGCATAACACGAGATAACGCGGATAGTATCCGCTACGCTTTCGCCTTTCGTGGCGGAGCTGGAATTTTCAGAGTGAAAACCGAGTACTTTGCCGCCCAGATTCAGCATGGCGGATTCGAAGCTGAGCCGGGTTCGGGTGCTGGGCTCATAAAAAAGCGTAGCCAGTTTTTTGCCCTCGGCTACATGCGCATAGCGTTCGGGATTCTCGCGAATCTGTTCCGCCAGAGAGAGAACTTGATCCAGTTCTTCTACACTGAAATCAAGGGGATTCAAAAAGTGTCGCATACGTACCTCCTGTATAGTTGGATTTGTGTACTTATTATAATACAGATGAGAGATGAATACAATAATTTTCTTTTTTTAAGATTGACAACTGTCCTTTCCTGCGCTATAATTTGAAGTTACAATGGAACAATAGTTTCTGCTCTTAAGGACCTTTATTTTACTGATAGGAGGAATTCAAACATGGCTTATTACTTCAGTGAACCGTCCCATACTTTCAGCGAGTATCTGCTGGTGCCCGGGTATTCATCGGAGGAATGTATTCCATCTAAAGTGAGTCTTCGTACACCGGTGGTGAAGTACAGAAAGGGGGAAGAGGAACCGGCCCTTTCCATGAATATTCCTATGGTTTCGGCGATTATGCAGTCCGTCTCTGGTGAGCGTATGGCGGTGGCATTGGCGACGGAAGGCGGTATTTCCTTTATTTATGGTTCTCAATCGGTAGAAGATGAGGCGGCAATGGTGGCGCGGGTCAAGAACCATAAGGCGGGGTTTGTTCCCAGTGATTCGAATCTGCGGCCGGATCAGACCTTGGCTGATGTATTGGCCCTGAAGGAGCAGACTGGTCATAGTACCATGGCTGTTACCGAGGATGGCACGGCGGATGGAAAGTTATTAGGGATTCTGACCAGTCGAGATTATCGTGTCAGTCGTATGGAACTGGATACCAAGGTATCGGAATTGATGACGCCCTTCTCCTCGTTGATCTACGCGGAAGAGGGGATTACGCTCAAGGCTGCAAATGATGTGATCTGGGAGCATAAGCTGAATTCTTTGCCCATCATCGACAAGAATCAGCGCCTGAAATATTTCGTGTTTCGTAAGGATTATTCTTCTCATAAGGAGAATCCGCTGGAACTGCTGGATCAGGATAAGCGGTATGTGGTAGGTGCAGGTATCAATACACGGGACTTCGCGGAGCGTGTGCCGGCTCTGGTGGAAGCAGGTGCGGATGTTCTCTGTATCGATTCTTCCGAGGGTTTCACGGCTTGGCAGAAGAATACCCTGAGTTTTATCCGCGAGAAATATGGAGACAGTGTGAAGGTGGGCGCGGGCAATGTGGTCGATCGTGATGGTTTCCGTTTCCTTGCGGAAGCAGGTGCGGACTTCGTCAAGGTTGGCATTGGCGGCGGTTCGATCTGTATCACGCGGGAGACCAAGGGAATTGGCCGGGGACAGGCGACGGCGCTGATCGACGTATGCGCCGCCCGGGATGAGTATTTCAACGAGACGGGTATCTACGTGCCGGTGTGTTCGGACGGCGGTATCGTTCATGATTATCATATTACGTTGGCCTTGGCCATGGGCGCGGATTTCGTCATGCTGGGACGCTACTTCTCCCGCTTTGATGAGAGCCCGACAGATCGCTTGATGATCAATGGCAACTACGTGAAGGAATACTGGGGCGAGGGTTCCAACCGTGCCAGAAACTGGCAGCGGTACGACATGGGCGGCTCCCAGAAGCTTTCTTTTGAGGAAGGCGTGGATTCCTATGTTCCCTATGCGGGCAGTTTGAAGGACAATGTGTCGCTGACGCTGAATAAGATTCGTTCTACCATGTGTAACTGTGGTGCGCTGACGATTCCGGAGCTGCAGCAGAATGCGAGACTGACGCTGGTATCCGCGACGAGCATCGTAGAAGGCGGCGCGCATGATGTCATCCTGCGTGATAACAATAAGGTTGTAAAATAATAGAGGATGTATATGAAGTCTCCACACAGGGATGAGGGGGATTTTATTCACGTTATCTCCAGCTTTGGTGAAGAGGGAAAGGAGACGCTGCTTTTCGTGCCGTTAGATCTAGCGCAGGAGGTCGAGATGTTGTGGGAAGGGGATGCTATCTCATCAATTCAGTGAGAGGCCTGAAGCCCATACTTTTCTCATTAGTCCAAGGTGGAAATATGACATCTCCCCAATATGATAGGGACCCGCTGCAAAATAGAAATGCTGCAGCGGGTCCTTTCTGCTGTTTGAAATGGAAATATAACGAGCGGCTTTTTAACGTAATTATTTTTCCAGACATCTGGGTCTACAGCCGACCGTGTTTCCAGTATTTTAAAATCGAAAGCCATGTCCGAACGCCTCCCACCTACAGAGTGGGAATCGGCGGAAGCCCATGACCTCTTCCTCCTGCATCGATCTGCGCGAGATCGTGCTGCAGCTTATGTCTTTTGGAAAGATCGCCCCACAGAAGGCATTCCGCCTTCTCTTCCCAGACAAACCCATCCCAAAATTTAAAAAGGCGCCGCGTCGGACGCCTTCTTGTCATACCTGAAAATAGAAAGTAGGCGTATAATTTATACGCAGCAACGAGATCGACGGCTAGAGAATTTTCCATCTGCGTATAAAATGTACTGCGAGGGACGGAGACGCGCCACGGATTGTACGCTGCATTGCGCCTCTGAAGCACGCCTTCGAGGAGTTGCGTATAACTTGGTTTTGGAAGGAACCACTTTATACGCAGATCTGCGATTCTAAAGTGTCTTTCCACAAAACTGCGTATAAATCAGTTCTGAAGGGAGCTAATATATACACAGCACTGCAATTCTACAACGAATCTTTCTGCTGTCATTGTTTTTCGGCGTCCAGAAACACACGGGATCCGGTGGCGCCGCGCTGCCCCTGATATTTGCCGCGATAAGGATTTTCTGCGTTCTTATCCAGCTGCGCAAAGACAAGCTGTCCAATTCGGCGGCCCGCGCAAAGTTCAATAGCACAGCGGCTGGCGTTAAAGAGTTCCAGCGTGATTTCTCCCTCAAAGCCGGGATCCACCCATCCCGCATTTTGGATGAAAAGCCCTAAGCGTCCAATCGAACTGCGACCTTCTACAAAGGCCGTCATATGATCGGGAAGACGGAAGTACTCCATCGTGCTGGCTAAGACGAATTGCCCCGGAAGAAGCAGATATGTAGAGGCTTTGAGAGTACGATAGGGAACCGGAGAACCCAGGTGAATGATGCCATTGCTGGAATCCTCGACAATAGAATATGTATCGCCTAAGCGAATATCGACACTGGCGGGTTGGATCTGTTCTGGAGTTAATGGATCGATACTGATAATGCCGTCTCTCAGGTACTGGCGAATTGTTCCGTCCGATAAAATCATGGATAAGCCTCCTCAATGTAAAATATAGTGACTTTCTACCGCTCATAGGCAGCAAACTCGTGGCGTAGATTCTGCAACTATAGGAAGCAGATAAGCCACGCCTATTATATCACAATCGGTTTCTTCTATACAGGGGAGAAAATGTTTTCTCCATTTTCTTTTTCGTGAAAGTATGATATGCTGAAAAAAACACTCACGAGGGGGTTATGGAGATGGAACGTTTTACGACGCATACGCCGATGGGCGAATTATTCCGGCTGAAAGAATGCCAGGATATTGCGGATTATTGGATCAGCACGGATCCGCCAGGGCAGCGTCTGCAGGACGAAACTACACTGCAGGATCTGAAAAAGAAAGATCCCAATCGGAATATCGATTCCATGTGCGATGGAGTCAATCATCTGCTGGATAAGTTTCGGCAGGGGGTTCCGGTGGTTTGGGATTTTTGGAATGAAGAAGAAAAACAGCGTGTTCCTAAGAAACAGACCACCAAGCTATTCTGGCTTCCGGCGGATGAAAAGACGGAAGAAAAGAAGCCTTTTGTAACGATTTGTGCGGGCGGAGGATATACGTCCGTCTGCTCATTGGTAGAGGCGTTTCCGGTAGCACGCAGGATCAATCAGCTGGGATATGACGCGTTTGTGGTCAGCTATCGTGTGGGAGGGCCGGCGCTCCTGCCTGCGCCTATGGAGGATCTGGCGCAGGCGATCCGGTTTATCCTGGAGAAGGCAGATTTCTTCGGAGTGGCGCAGGAAAACTATGCGGTAGCCGGTTTTTCAGCAGGTGGCCATCTGGTGGCAGAATGGGGATCTGACAATGTGGGATATGCTGCTTATGGGCTGCCAAAGCCTGCCGCGATCTTTCCGGTATATCCCGTCATTGATATGAATCTAATCGTAAAACGGGGCGGTGGATTTATCCAAACGATTGTTGGAGACGATGTGGAGAAAGCGTTGCGAGAGTATTCGGTGCAGAACCATGTGTGGAAAGGATATCCTCCGACTTTCAGCGTACATTGTAAGGATGATCCGGGAGTGCTTCCCTGGCACAGCGAATGTTTGCAGGAGGCGATCCGTGCCCAAGGGATTCCCTGCCGTATGAAACTGGGAGAAACCGGCGGTCACGGCATTGGGGAAGGCCGCGGCAGCGATGTGGAAGGGTGGATCGAGGAAGCACTGGCATTCTGGAAAGAGCAATGGTAAAGGAGAAAGAGAATGAAACAGGAATTTGATCAGCAATTTGTGTGCCCAGACAGCCATTTCCGCGGCGCTCCTTTCTGGGCATGGAACTGTAAACTGGATTCTGCGAGGATGACAAAGCAGATTGAGTATTTTAAAGAGATGGGGCTGGGCGGTTTTCATATGCACTGTAGAACCGGGTTGGATACACCGTATATGAGCCCAGAGTATCTCCAGGTCGTGAAGGACTGTGTGAATAAGGCGAAGGAAGAGAAGATGTTTGCCTGGCTGTATGATGAGGATCGTTGGCCCTCCGGTGCGGCGGGTGGCCTTGTGACGAAGGATCCGGCGTATCGTGCCCGGTACCTGGTATTTTCTCCCTGGAAACAGGAGGACATGCCTCCCAGCCATCAGACGCATGGTTCCAGCATGGGACACCTGGCGCAGCAGGGAAATGGCACATGGATGGCCAGTTATGAGGTCGTGCTGAAAGAGGGCGTGATGGTGTCCTATCGTCGTTTGGCGGAAGATGAGACGCCGAAGGAGGGGGGACACGTATGGCATGTATACGAAGAGATTGCGCCGGATAGCGGTTGGTTCAACGACCAGGCGTATCTGGACACGTTGAATCCGAAGGCGGTGGCGCGTTTTATCGAAGAAACACATGAGAAATATTACGAGGCGGTAGGAGAAGAATTTGGAAAGACCGTGCCCGCGATCTTTACAGATGAACCGCAGTTTGCGCATAAGACGACACTGGGGTTTGCGGAAGAGGAGAAATGCTGTATCCTGCCGTATACGGATGATTTCCCGGCAACGTATCAGGCGCAATATGGGGCGGATTTATGGGACAGCCTGCCGGAGATCTTCTGGGAGCTGCCGGAAGGCCGTGTGTCCATAGCCAGGTATCGTTTCCATGATCATGTGGCGCAGCGTTTTACCGAGGCTTTTGCGGACAGTCTGGGAGACTGGTGTGAGAAGCATGGTTTGATGCTGACCGGGCACATGATGGCAGAGGCTACACTGGCATCGCAGACGAAGGCGTTGGGCGAGGCAATGCGTTCGTATCGAAGCTTTCAGCAGCCAGGGATTGATATGCTGTGCGATAAGCGGGAGTATTCCACGGCGAAACAGGCGCAGAGCGCGGTACATCAGTATGGCCGGGGCGGCATGACCAGTGAGTTGTATGGCGTGACGAATTGGGATTATGATTTCAGAGGACATAAGCTGCAGGGCGATTGGCAGGCAGCGCTGGGCGTGACGTTGCGCGTGCATCATCTGGCCTGGGCCAGTATGGCTGGAGAAGCCAAACGGGATTATCCGGCCTCAATTTTCTACCAGTCTCCCTGGTATCAGCAGTATCCTTATATTGAAGATCATTTTGCACGCGTGAATACAGCGCTGACAGATGGAAAGCCGGATGTGCGCATCGGTGTGATTCACCCGATTGAAAGCATGTGGCTCTGCTGGGGTCCCCAGGAGCAGACGGCGGCTGCGCAGGCGCAGCTGGAAGAACAGTTTGAGGAAACCATTCAATGGCTGCTATTTGGCCAGTTGGATTTTGATTTTATCGCGGAATCGCTCCTACCGGAACTGTATGGAGGCTGCGAGAATGGCCAGTTCCAAGTTGGTCAGATGACCTATGACGCGATCCTGGTGCCGGGATGTGTGACGTTGCGACGCAGCACGCTAGAGTATCTGGCGGATTTCCAGAAGGCAGGCGGCCGACTGATCTTCATGGGAGAACCGGCGCGTCTGGTAGATGCAGTGCCTTCTGAGGAGGCGGCCGCATTGGCGCGGAACTGTCAGAATATCCGTTTCAGTCAGACAGAACTTCTGGATGCATTGGAAGACGTGCGTACCGTGGATATTCGGATGGAAGATGGCAGCCGCGCGAATCGGTATTTATATCAGATGAGAAATACGGATGAGGGAAAATGGCTCTTCATTGCGCAGGGACTGCCTGCAGAGAATCCGGATATTCCCCATGTGCATACGTTGAGCATTCGCATGCCAGGCTGCTATTATGTGGAACTTTATGATACGTTGTCTGGAATCCATGTTTCGCTTGCGGCTGAGCATAGACAAGGAGAGACTGTGGTTCGTCAGAAGATGGCGGATCATGACAGTCTGCTGCTGCGTCTAACGCCGTGTGAAATAGGAAAGGAAATGAAGACCCCCATGGAAGAGAAATCCTATATCCGCGTGCAGAAGCCGGCCGAAAGCGTGCCGGTCACTCTGTCAGAGCCCAATGTGCTGCTTCTGGACATGGCGGAGGCTTCCCTGAACGGCGAGGAATGGGCAGAGAAGGAGGAAGTGCTCCGGGTCGATAATATTCTGCGTACACGGTTGGGATATCCGCTGAAGGTGGAGGCCTTTGCGCAGCCATGGACGCGAAAGAAAGAGCCGGCAGAGCATACGCTGAGCCTACGGTATACGATCGACAGCGCGGTAGAAGTAGACGATGTTCATCTTGCGATCGAACTGGCGGAGGATATGGTGATCTCCTGGAATGGAGAGCAGATTGGAACTGTGCCGGATGGATATTATGTGGATGAAGACATCAAGACACTGCCATTAGGGAAGGTGTGCCGCGGGATGAATACATTGGTGGTAGAGATGCCATATAAGGTAGAAACCAATGTGGAGTGGTGCTATATCCTGGGAGACTTTGGGGTCTCGGTAAAAGGAGACCATACGCAGATCACAGAACCGGTCAGGAGTCTGTATTTTGGAGATTGGACCGTGCAGGGACTGCCTTTCTACGGCGGCAATGTAACCTACCATATGTCTGTCACAGGACATGGAAAGGAATGTGTCCTGCAGGTTCCGAAGTATCGGAATCCGTTGCTTCGAGTTGCCGTGGATGGAAAGGACATGGAAATTCTGGCCTTTTCGCCGTACTGTCTCTCGTTGGGACAACTGGAAGGAGAGCACGCGGTGGATATTACGGCCTATGGAAACAGAGTCAACAGCTTTGGGGCCGTACACCTGTGTGATGAGAAAGTAACCTGGTTTGGGCCCATGGCCTGGCGGTCCGAGGGAGAAGCGTGGAGCTATGAATATCAGCTCCGACGCACGGGAATTCTCTCCGCACCCATTTTATATCTTGAAAAGTAAGCGTTCGGGGTCATCGCGGCCAATTATCCCTGCGATGACCCCACTTAACGTTCCTATAGGAAAAAGTTTCACAGGAAGTTAACAATTCCCACGATCATACATGATATAATGAACATGGAGAGAAAGGAAAGTTTTTTAGATCGCAGAGAATGAGCCGTGTCCGGAGATGCCCGCAAATGGGCGTCCATCTTCGAAATGAGCGCAATACTGGTAGTTTAAAGAATTTTCTAACCAATTTGAAGAGAAGGGATGAGGAAGCATGAGCTTTGTGACGCTGGAAAAGGTGTATAAACGGTATATCATGGGTGACATCACAATAGAAGCGGCCAGAGGCATGTCCTTTGAGATTGAAAAGGGGGAACTGGCGATCATTGTAGGTCCCAGCGGCTCCGGCAAGACAACGATTCTGAATATTTTGGGTGGAATGGACACTTGTGATGAGGGACGTATTGTGGTGGATGGCAGGGAGATTCAGAATTATAATCGTAAACAGCTGATGCAATACCGACGTCAGGACATTGGTTTTGTGTTTCAGTTTTATAATCTGATTCCCAATTTGACAGCCAGTGAAAATGTGGAACTGGCGGCACAGATTTCTAAGGATTTTATTCCAGCGGCTAAGATCCTGCAAGAGGTAGGACTGGGGGAGCGGCTGGATAATTTTCCGGCACAGCTTTCTGGCGGAGAACAGCAGCGGGTAGCAATCGCGAGAGCGCTAGCGAAACAGCCCAAGCTCTTGCTGTGCGATGAACCTACGGGCGCATTGGACTACAATACCGGAAAAATGATTCTGAAGCTTCTGCAAGATACCTGTCATGAACAGGGGATGACGGTCATCATTGTTACGCATAACACAGCGATCACACCGATGGCGGATCGTGTGATTCATATGCGTAATGGGGAAGTGACAGGCGTGGTGAGAAATCATCAGCCGCTTCCGGTAGAGGAGATTGAATGGTGATGAAGGCAAAATGGAAGGATAGTCTGCGAGGAATCCGTAAATCTAAGAACCGATTTCTTTCTATATTATGTATCGTAATGATTGGCGTGGGTTTTTTTGCGGGGGTCAAAGCCAGTGGACCAGATATGTGGCGGTCAGCGGATTCTTATGCGGATCAGCAAAATTTGATGCATTATCGGCTGCTGTCTACCTGGGGATTTGAAGAGGCGGACATAGAAGCATTGCAGGCGCTCGAGGGCGTAGCGGTCTTTCCTTCTTATTTTCTGGATAGCCTGGTCAATTCGGAACAGGGAGAGAACGTGGCTAGAATTTACGCGTATAGCAGGAATGCCGAAATCAATCAGTTATGGCTGACAGAGGGGCGTATGCCGGAGAATTCGGATGAATGTCTGGTGGACGTAGCCAGTGGTGTACCGGTGGGTTCTACGCTGGAAGTCATGGGAGACGGTTCAGCGGATTCCAATGTGGAGGACTCCTTGGAGCGAACGGAATACACGGTGGTAGGGGCATTTGAGAGCGCCATGTACCTGTCCGATATGGAAAAGGGAAACACCAATATCGGTGGAGGTAAGATCGAGCAGATCATTTATCTGCCAGCAGAAAACTTCAAATCGGAATACTATACAGAAGTCTATCTTGTATATGAGGATATGATTGCGCCGACGGCATATACAGAAGAATACACGGCGCTCGAATCGGCACATCAGCAAGAGCTGGAAGCGTTCGGGAAAACGCGGGCGAAGGAACGGTATGATCGGACGGTAGAAGAAGCCGAGCAGGAGATCGCGGATGGCGAGGCGGAACTGGTGGACGGACGTCAGGAGCTTGCGGATGCGAGGCAGCAATTGGAAGACGCCAAGCAGCAGGCGGCGGACGGAGAAGCCGAGATTGTGGATGGCGAGGCGGAACTAGATGATGGCGAAGCGGAGATTGAGCAGAATGAAGCGGATCTTCAGAGTGGAGAAGCCGAACTGAATTCACAACAGGCGATTCTGGACGAGACGCGAGCGACCTTAGAGGCGGCGCGGCAGTCTTATGAAGAAGGGCGCAGTCAATGGGAAGCGGGGAAGGCTGAGGCCGAGCAGGAATTGGCAGCTGCCAAGCAAAGGCTGGATGATGCGAAGGCGGAATTGGATCAGGCGCTAGTAGAGCTTCAGAATGGAGAAGCGCAGTATGAACAGGCCCTTGCTGCTTTTCAGTTGCAAATGGAACAGGTCCAGTCTAAACTGGATGCGCAGAGGGAACAGTTAGCAGATGGAAGAGAACAGTATGAGGCGGGGGAGGCTGCTTATCAGCAGAGCCTAGCCGCTTATCAGGCAGCCTTTTCGCAGTATGAACAGAATCTGGGCTCCTATGAACAGAGTATGACAGCCTATCAGGAGCAGAGGACGCAATATAAAGAACAGGAGAATACATACCAGCAGGATCTGACGCAGTATCAGGACGAAAATGAAAGATATCAGAGGATAACAACGGAGATAGAAAATTTACAGACGGAATACGACCAGGCGCTGGCATCCTACGAGGCAGAAGCTGCGCAGCTGGAAATGGAACGAATCGAATTAGAAGCCTTGTTGGCGCAGGTCGGGGAAGAGGATCCCGCTTATCTTGCCGCGAAGGCGGCGTATGACGCGCACGAAAAACAGGTGCAAGATGCGGATAAGGCGCTTACGGCGCAGGCAGACGAATTAGAAAACAAGAAAAAAGAAGGGGAAACATTACGGTTCTGGTTGGAAGAGGAAGAAAAGGCGTTAGAAGAAACGCGGACTCGATTGGACCAGACCAGATCCGATTTAGAAAATCGTAAAGCAGAGTTGGAGCAGTGGAACGGTATCCTGACACAGACACAGGAGATGCTGATACAAACAGAAACGAGTCTTGCTTCCCATCGGGAAATGCTGGATCAGACGCTGTCTGAATTAGAGACGGGAGAGGCTCAGTTGGAGCAGGCGCAGACACAGTTGGATGCACAGCGTCAAGAGGGTGAAGCTCGTCTGGCCGCTTTTGCGGAGCAGCTTGCCAGTGGCCGCGAGGAGTACGAGACAGGAGAGGCACAATATGAAAGTGGTCTCGCGCAATATGAACAGCAGAAAGAGGCGGCCGAGGCAGAGTTGGATGCGGCTGAGGCGGAACTGGATGCGGCATGGAACCAGATCGTGGTGGGTCAGGATCAGCTCAGAGCAGGAGAAGCGCAGATCGCAGAAGCCAGAGCGCAGTTGGAATCTGCTAAAGCACAGATTCAAGAGGCCAGGGCGCAGATTGTGGAGGGACGGCAGGAACTGGCGGATGCCCGGATCGAGTTAGAAGAAGGCCGTCTTGAGATTGCGGAAAATGAACAGAAGGTGGCCGATGCGGAGGCGGAGCTGGCACAGGGAGAACAGGAGCTGGCAGATGCCAAGCAGGAGCTGGCGGATCTGGCAGAACCGGAATGGTATGTGAATACGCGGGATGATAGTCCCGGTTACGAAGAATACGGGCAGAACGCGGAGCGTGTGGACAATATTGCTAAGGTATTTCCTGTATTTTTCGTGTTGGTCGCAGCATTGGTGTGTCTGACGACCATGACGCGAATGATCGAAGAAGAACGTACGCAGATTGGAACGATGAAAGCACTCGGTTACAGTAATGGTTCCATTTTGTCCAAGTATATGTTCTATGCGTTATCAGCGACATGTATTGGCGTGATGATTGGACTGATGGTTGGATATCAGTTGTTCCCGAGCGTGATTATGTCCGCCTATGGGATGCTGTATCGTTTGCCGGTACAGATTACACCATTTTTATGGGGTGATGCGGCGATCATCATGACAGTCTGCTTGGCAGCGGTAGCCTTAACAGTGTACGTATGCTGCCGCGGTGTGTTGACTCCTATGCCGGCGCAGCTTATGCGACCCAAAGCGCCTAAAAATGGGAAACGAGTCATGTTGGAGAGAATCGGCTGGCTCTGGAAACGTCTATCCTTCAGCCATAAAGTGACCGTGCGTAATATTTTCCGATATAAAAAACGCATGATTATGACAATTGTAGGAATTATGGGATGTACGGCCCTGTCACTGACCGGATTCGGTCTGCAGGATTCCATCAACGAGATTGTGGAAAATCAGTTCGATAAGATCTGGAAGTATGAGGCTACCATTGTAATAGAGGACTATGAGGAAGAAGATTTGACACAGATTCTTTCGATCATGCAGGATTATGATGCGTCCGCCAGTGAAATGCTGTCGATGCAGAAGACATATACGATGTCGGGGGCGGACGGCGATATGTCGGGATACCTGATGGTGCCGGAATCTACCGAGAAACTGTCGGAATTTATTCAGCTGGAGAATCGAACTTCCCATGAGGTTTTTGTACTGGAGGAAAATCAAGTGCTGGTGACAGAGAAACTGGCGCGTAACGTAGGTGTTTTGCCGGGGGATATGATCACTATAGAGATTGATGATACAAGTTCGGTACAGATACAAGTCCAGGGTATTGTGGAAAATTATGCAGAACACTATGTATATATGCTGCCGGATACGTATCAGGAGCTCTTCGGAGAGAAGCCGGAGTATAACATGGTACTGGGCAAGTATGAGGGCTTACCCGAAGAGAATCAGCATGAGATGGCAGAAAGAATCAATCAGAACGATCATGTCATGACGATTCAGATGCAGCAGGATATCATGGAGTCCTTCAACCAGATGTTGGAAGCATTGGACATGGTGATTGTGGTTCTCATTGTATCCGCAGGACTTCTGGCCTTTGTGGTGCTGTATAATCTGTCGAATATTAATATCGCAGAAAGGGTGCGGGAAATCGCCACCCTGGAGGTGTTGGGATTCAATGATAAAGAAGTATCCCGGTATGTTTTCCGGGAAAGCATCATTCTGACTGTCTTAGGCACCGTTTTTGGCCTGGTTCTCGGGCGTCTTCTTACAGCGTTTGTCATTCAGACAGCGGAGATTGATATGGTAATGTTTGGAAGAGAAGTGCAGATATGGAGTTATGTGTGGGCTGCATTGCTGACACTGGTATTCTCTTTTATCGTAAATTTGGTTATGCATCGACCGCTGAAAAAGATCAGTATGGTAGAATCACTGAAGTCAGTCGAATAAGAAGGTATCATAAAGGGGCCATTGTAAAATAGATGAGAAATCATCCTCTAAGAAGCAATGGCTTCTTTTTGAATAAAAAACAGAGTCTGGAACAAAGCGGATGATTTTGCGATATCCTCATTACTGTATGAGCGATGTAACAATTCCCTAGGGAGAGTAATGAGAAAAAGCCGGGATTTCTCATTACTGTATGAGCGATGTAACATTTCTCTAGCTAGACCAATGAGAAACTATGGACTGTGAAATCG
>CALBGL010000142.1 GCA_937892735.1 uncultured Clostridia bacterium
GAGAGCAGTGTCTTTAGCAACTGGATTATACGCCAACTGAAAAATACAAAGAGGGCGAAAGCGCAGGCTAACGTATACAAAACTCCCCGCTGCGTGTGATATGCTCCCTCTATGAGAGACAGTAAAAAAGAAAAAACACTGTCAAACATGGAGGGAGCATATAATTGGCTATTTCTGTATAGTTTTTTTGATATGAAAGTCTAAGGGATCCTAGGAAGGGGCGAGGAAAAGCTTGTATTCTTAAGTGGCGGGTGCTGAGTCGGCAATACGGTATACGGTCATATACGCATTTCCATGTGTTAAGGCCTGTAGCGTAAAGGCTTGCGCGTTGACAGCAGCGAGTCCCAACCGCAGTGTGGAATTAGAAGGCAGAGAAATGACAAAGGTCTTGCTGACAGCATCCTGATTCTGGGGTATGGTGAAGGAATTGATAATAGAAGCATTGTTGAGTGTTACGACAACACAGGTATTATCAGCGGGATTTGCTCCGGTTTCTACGATGACACCATAGTTAACGGCATACACTCCTGGTTGTAATACATTGAGGGAAATTTGGTCGGTGGATTGGGTAAAATCAGCAGAGGATGACGTGGAATTCAGGGTGAGAGGAATCGCCGCGCTGCCATAATTTGCAGTAGAATTCAGGGTTTGCGCATTTGTGGAAAACAAATTGGCGTATACAGGGGGGATCGTTCCCGCAGGTCCCTGCGGCCCTTGTTCGCCCTGCGGCCCTTGTTCGCCCTGCGGCCCTTGTTCGCCCTGTGGTCCCTGCGGTCCTTGCTCGCCCTGCGGTCCCTGTGGCCCTTGCTCGCCCTGTGGCCCTGCAGGCCCCTGTACTCCAGTGGCTCCTTGCGGTCCGGCAGGGCCTTGTGGTCCGACAGGCCCTTGCGGCCCCGGCGGTCCTTGGATACATGACGTAGTGGGATTACAGCTTGGCTGACATGCGTCTTTAGGGAGTTCTCGTTGATACAGCATAATAATCCTCCTGAGATTATTTTTGTTATATTGTATGCCTACTTGTCAGAGAAGGTGAGAAAAACGGCGGCAAGATGATTGACAGATCCGACAATTCTTTGGTAAAATCAAGGAAAAAGAGGAGGAGCAGCGTGATGAAATCCATTATACTGAGTGCAGATGGTGATAGTGTAGTGTATCAAGTGCCCGATCAGGTTGCGGAGCATCTGGAGGAGTATTGCATCCAATTTTGTGACCATTGGATGAGAACCAGTCCGCACGCACAGAAATATAGAATCCAAGGAGGATTCTATTACAATGAAGCGGACTTTATTGAATATTTGAATCGATATGTTTTTCCAGACGAACCATCGGTCATGGTAGAGAATCTGGGGTGGACAGAATTAGGAAAAGATTTACCGGAAGAGTACCAAGAACTTCCTTATTTCAATTTCTAATCAGAAAGTGAAGGAGAAATATAACCCATGATTTATTTTACAGCAGATACGCATTTTGGACATAAAAATATTATCGGATCCTGCGCCAGACCGTTTCAAAACGTAGAAGAAATGGATGAGATCATGATCGCAAGATGGAATGAACGGGTGACGGCAAACGATAAGGTGTATATTATGGGTGACATGTTTTTCCGCTGTCAAAATCCGGAAGAAATCTTGCAGCGTCTGCGAGGCAGGAAATATCTGATCATCGGGAATCATGATGATTCATGGATGAAGAAAGTAGATCTTACGAAGTATTTTGTAGGTGTCGACCACTATTTGCAGTTTTCCGATGGCGCGCATGCGATCACATTATGTCACTATCCGCTTCTCACATGGAAAAAACCGCAGAAAACGTATATGATTCATGGACATATCCATGAGAATACGAATTCAGATTATTGGCCGTTGATTTGTGCGAGAAATAACGTTCTGAATGCAGGAGTGGATATCCATGACTTTCGTCCGGTTGCTTGGAATGAGCTGGTGGAAAATAATAGACGATTCAAAGCCATGCATGGGACATTCGCGTGTGTTCATGAGGAAAATATGTCGGATGAAATCCGATAGAATAGAATCGTTACATCTTATAGTACATCCATATCTCGACGACAGCCTCCTCTTGTGGTATACTAATCTATGTTGTATTTTCACAAGAGGAGGATTTTTTATGGGGGAGCAAGGCAGAGAAAAGGAATCCATGAAACATGTTTGCGCGGGTCTATTGGCCCATGTCGATGCAGGAAAGACTACGCTTTCAGAGGCGATGCTGTATGTAAGCGGCAGGTTGAGGAAGCTGGGACGTGTGGATCATCGGGATGCCTTTTTAGATACGGATGCGCAGGAGAGGGAACGAGGAATCACCATTTTTTCAAAACAGGCGATCTTACCGCTGCCATCTATGGAAATGACGCTTCTGGACACACCGGGACATGTGGATTTTTCCAGTGAGATGGAACGTACGCTGCAGATTCTGGATTATGCGATCTTGGTGATCAGCGGTACGGACGGGGTACAAAGCCATACGCGTACACTATGGAAATTACTGGAGGAGTATGGGATTCCGGTCTTCCTGTTTGTGAATAAAATGGATCTTGCGGGGACGGACCGGGAGAAATTGATAGAGGAGTTGCAGAATCGTCTGAGTCCATCTTGCGTAGAAATGGAAAACTTGACAGAGAAAAGTTGGGAAGAGATTGCTATGTGCGATGAAGACACATTATCTTCCTACTTAGAGACTGGAAGCATATCTGAAGGAGAAATCCGTCGTTTAATCTGGGAACGAAAGTTATTTCCCTGTTATTTTGGTTCCGCTCTAAAGCTCCAGGGAGTAGAGGCACTTCTGCAGGGATTCGAAAAATATATGCAGATGCCATCATATGCACAATCGTTTGGAGCCAAGGTGTACAAGGTTGCGAGGGATCCACAAGGAGCACGGTTGACCTATATGAAAATCACGGGAGGGAGTTTACGGGTAAAGACTGTGATTACAGAGGAAGAAAAGGTGGACCAGATTCGAATGTATTCGGGGAGCAAATTTCAGATAGTGGAAGAGGCCGCAGCGGGGACTGTGTGTGCGGTCACAGGTCTCATAAAGACAAGACCCGGTCAGGGGCTGGGAGTCGAACCGGATTCAGAAGGGCCGGTGATGGAAAGCATTCTTACGTATCAGGTGGAACTGCCTTCGGAGGTGGACCCATTTCAGGCTCTACAAAAGCTGAGGCAATTAGAAGAGGAGGATCCTCAGCTTCATGTTGTATGGAATGAGCAACTTCGGGAAGTTCATATGCAATTGATGGGAGAAGTGCAGCTCGAGGTGCTGCAGCGCCTGATTTTTGATCGTTTTGGATGGAAGGTTCGCTTTGGAACGGGAAATATCGTCTATCGAGAAACAATTCGAGGCGCTGTAGAAGGTGTGGGACATTATGAACCGCTGCGTCACTATGCGGAGGTCCATTTGTTGTTGGAAGCGGGAGAGCCCGGCAGTGGTCTGCAGTTGGATACGGCATGCAGTGAAGACGTGTTGGCTGGAAGCTGGCAGCGTCTGATTCTGTCCCATTTGGAAGAGAAAACATTTCTGGGCGTTTTGACGGGATCGCCGATCACGGATATGAAGATTACGCTGCTAACAGGCAGAGCGCATATTAAGCATACAGAGGGCGGAGATTTTCGCGAAGCGACCTATAGAGCGGTTCGTAACGGTCTGATGAAGGCAGAAAGCATTCTTCTGGAACCCTGGTACGAGTTCCGCCTAGAAGTGCCGGCGGCGCAGATTGGCAGAGCACTGTCGGATCTGCAAAAGAGATCCGCACAGTTTGAAGATCCAGAGAGAGAAGAGGATCGGGCGATTATCACAGGATCGGCTCCGGTTGCTTCTCTTCATGACTATGCTCTGGAAGTCACGGCTTATACAAAGGGTTTGGGGCAGTTGAGCTGTGGCTTAAAAGGCTATGCGCCCTGCCATAATCCGGAAGAAGTCATACAGAGGATAGGATATGATGCAGAACGGGATTTGCAGAACACGGCGGATTCGGTATTCTGTGCTCACGGTGCGGGATTTGTCGTGAAATGGGATCAGGTAGAGGAGTATATGCATCTGCCAAGCGGCTGGAAAGCACAGAAAAAAGAGTCGGCAGGGACGAGGTCAACACGGCGCGTAGAATCACCGCACCAGGTACAGGATACGATGGCTCTGGATAAGGAACTGCGGGAGATTTTTGAAAGAACGTATGGTCCCATACAGACAAGAGCCATACAGCCCAGGAAAGATCCAAGTATAGTTAGGAAAGCGGAAGGGAGCAGAATGCGGGAAATCCGTCCCTTGTCAGAGGTCAAAGAATACCTGCTGGTGGATGGATATAACATTCTCTATGCCTGGGATGAATTAAAGAAACTGGCCCAGGAGAATATGGACGCGGCCAGACAGCGGTTGATGGATATGCTGTGCAATTATCAGGGATATAAGAAATGTGTATGTATTCTGGTATTTGACGCGTATAAAGTACCGGGAGGTACGGAGAATGTGGTTCAATACCATAATATTCACGTGGTATACACAAAAGAAGCGGAGACTGCTGATACTTACATCGAACGAACAGCCTATGAATTGGGAAAAGAGCATCAAGTTCGCGTGGCCACATCGGATGCAGCGGAGCAGATGATTGTCCTGGGGCATGGCGCGCTGCGACTCAGCGCCGATGAGTTTCGAGAGGAAGTCCTTGGGGTACAGGAACAGATTCGTCAGGTTCTGCGGGAGAAAAACCGTAAGGAAAAGAATCCCGCCTTGGGACAGGCATTGAAAAAGTTTTCAAATTCGTAAAAGAAAATCTTGACAATAGAGAGATTTTCTTGTATTGTATGCATGAGTTAGCTACAACTAATCTGGAAAGGAACGGTGAAATACTATGAAAAAAGTAGCAGTTGTATACTGGAGTGGAACTGGCAATACAGAAGTGATGGCGAATACCGTGGTGGAGGGCATACAGACGGCTGGCACGGAGGCAGAATTATTCACGGCATCTGCCTTTGATGTAAGCAAAATGGATGAATACGATGCGGTAGCTTTTGGCTGCCCTTCTATGGGGGCGGAACAACTAGAGGATACTGAATTCGAACCCATGTTTCAGGATTGTGAATCGAAGCTGTCCGGCAAGAAGATTGCGCTATTTGGTTCCTATGGCTGGGGAGACGGAGAATGGATACGCAATTGGGAGAGTACCTGCAGAAATGATGGTGCGGTACTTGTCAGTGATAGCGTGATATGTAATGATGCGCCGGATGATGATGTGATCGAGGTCTGCAAGAACTTGGGAGCATCGTTAGTGTAAAGAAAAGGCCAGTCATAAAGACGAAAAAGGAAGAATACACATACAGCAGAACGTTCACGGAGAGCGAAGATGCGTAGAAGGCATGTGAAATCCGACGTCATATTTATGATAGGAATCATTATTATCTTTATTGTATTGACACTGGGGATCGTCTGGTCTCGCCAGAGTACAGAGGAGGAGGAAGAGGCGGCACAGTCTCCTGGAAAACAGGAGACTGTCGTCTCCACTCTTTCTGTACAGGTAGAGACATGGGAAGTTCCGCCGTTAGTACAGACGGCGCAGCAGGAAATCGGGAACCAAGGGGGAGAAAAATACTGGCGTTGGTATGGATTTGCGCAGCGTGTAGAATGGTGCGGTTGTTTTGTCAGCTGGTGCGCCAATGAATGCGGTTATGTAGAAGCTGGTGTTTTGCCGAAGTTTTCGATGTGTGATCAAAGATGGCTGAAGAGTGCGGGAATGTGGAAAGATACTTCTCATGAGCCCTCTTCCGGTGATTTGATTTTTTTTGACTGGCTTCGAGATGGTAAGCAGGATGGCATTGTGGATCATGTAGGCATTGTGGAAGCCGTACAGGATGGAAAAGTATATACGATAGAGGGAAACTGTGATGATGCGTGCGCGCGTCAGGTCTATGATCTAGCGGAAGAACAGATCCTGGGGTACGCGCGGATAGAACCTTAAAAGTATTGACTTTTTGTGCATTTCATGCTACCCTCTTTTTGTGGGAATACCGCAGGAATGAGGGTATGAGAAATGGATTTTATTACGATAGAACGTTTACGGTCAAAATGCGATCAGGTATTTCGCATGTGTGATAGATTACAGGCGCAGGAGGGCGCTTTTGCGGGTCAAAAGCTGTCGTTTCGGGAGTGTATGAAGCTGGAGATGGTCCTGTACTTGATCTATATTGCCTGTTATGAGCATCGCATCTTGAACAGTGAAGTGCGGTTTATTCAGCAGGTATCTGGGATGTATTTGTCCAAAGATCAGATGATGATGTATTATTATGAGAGACAGCTGGGCGACGGAACCTTTGAACAGAAGGTTCCCAAGTCCGTGCAGGAGTGTGTTCGATTGGATGTACGAGCCCAGCGGGAAGGACGGAGGACAACGTATGGCCAGGAGACGGCTAACTTATATAGAGAGTTGGGCCAGGCTATGATTTCTTACAATACAGATACGGATCCTGCGGAACTGGAGAATATGACTCGCTATATCCTGAATCTGCAGAAGTATTTGAAGAAGTATGGAGTCAATGCGGGGAACGCAGCGAATGGGCTTAAGGTCGTGAGGCCGATTCCTAAAAAGAACGGCGGATCGGCGTCTAAAGCGAAGGATGCCGTTTCGGAAACGGAGGAAAAAGAGAAGACATCGGATGAGCTGTTGGACGAGCTGAACTCCTTAATTGGACTGGAACGGGTCAAGGAAGAAGTCAACAATCTGATCAATCTGCTGAAGATCAAACAGATGAGAAAGGAACGGGGACTGCCGCAAGTCATCATGTCCATGCATCTGGTGTTTCTGGGCAACCCAGGTACAGGAAAGACGACGGTGGCTAGAATCCTGGCACAGCTGTACCGGGGACTGGGGATCCTGACCACGGGACAATTGGTGGAGACGGATCGCTCGGGACTGGTCAGCGGCTATATCGGGCAGACGGCCGCGAAGGTGATGGAAGTCGTGGAGAGTGCGTTAGGCGGCGTGCTTTTTATTGATGAGGCGTATACGCTGACAGCGAATACGGGATCGAATGATTTTGGACAGGAAGCCGTGGACACACTGCTCAAGGCCATGGAAGACCATCGTGATGATCTGGTAGTCATTGTGGCGGGATATACGGAGCGCATGGAGCAGTTCTTACAGTCGAATCCAGGCCTACGTTCTCGATTTAATACGTTTATCTTTTTTGAGGATTATGAGCCGCAAGAGCTGACACAGATTTTCGAGAGCATGTGTCAGAAAAATCGGTACGAACTTTCTCAGGAGGCGAAAGCATTTTTAGGGGCGTATTTTCAAAAACGCTGTGAGAACAAACCGGAAAATTTCGCGAACGCCAGAGAGGCCAGAAACCTGTTTGAAAAGACGATCACGCAGCAGGCAAACCGTCTGGTGGGATATGACGCGGTCTCAGATGAGCAGTTAGTTTGTATTGAGAAAGAGGATTTGGAACGAGCCATTGAGCAGCAGACAGAAGATCAGGAGTATCGGAATCTGCCATAAGAGAATCTGACCTGGTAATAAATGTTTAAATTGGACATTGTAAAGAGGTCAGATTTAGTGTATTCTTAGCCTATCCTTCTTGAAAGAGGGAAAATGATTCGGAAATGAGGGCTGAAGATGAGTGGAAATGAACGTTCCCAGGCGACGATACAGCTGGCGCAGACTGCGTTGATGGCGGCGCTGTGTTACATTGGATTTCAGTTTTTGAGAATTGATATTCCCATAGGCGGAGACAAGACGGCGATTCATCTGGGAAACGCGTTTTGCGTGTTGGGTGCGTTGCTTTTGGGAGGACTCAAGGGTGGATTGGCCGGTGCGGTAGGGATGACAATTGCCGATCTGACCAGTGGATACGCGGATAGTGCGCCCAGAACCTTTTTCATGAAGTTGATGATCGGTCTGATTGTAGGGCTGGTGGCGCATCATGCTGGGCATTTGTCGCAGCAGCACGAGCCGGCGAAGGTTTTCCGTTGGTCCTTCCTGGGCGCGTTGGCCGGTATGGCGTTTAATGTTATTGTGGATCCGATCTGTTCGTATCTGTATAATCGGTTCCTGCTGGGGAATGCGGAGGTCACAGCGAATATCCTGGCGAAGTGGACGGCGGTCTCCACACTGGTCAATGCGGTAGCGGCGATTTTGATTGCAGTCACATTATATTCGGCATTGGTGCCGATTCTTCGAAGAACGGGACTGTTAGCGTCACCAAGAACATAAGATATGGGGATCAGAAAATTATAGGCCATCATAGGGCTATAAGCTTCTGATCCCTCAATTATTTTATCAATTTACTAGACAAAAGAAAAAAATTGTGTTACAATAGATCAAAATATTTCATATCAAAGGGGAGTGAACGCGATGTTCGATCATCGGATCTACAATTTTTCCGCAGGACCGTCCATGCTGCCACAGGAAGTGCTGGAAGAGTGTGCGAAGGACATGCTGAATTATCATGGCAGCGGAATGTCTGTCATGGAGATGAGCCATCGTTCCAAAGTATATGATGAGATCATTACGCAGGCTGAGGCGTTGTTTCGAGAAGTCATGGGAATCCCGGAGGGATATAAAGTGTTATTCCTGCAGGGAGGAGCCAGCACCCAGTTTGCCATGGTTCCCATGAATCTGCTCGTAGGAAGCGGAAAGGCGGACTATGTAGTCACTGGACAGTTTTCCAAGAAAGCCTATTCGGAGGCAAAGAAATTCAGCGACAAGATTCACCTGGCAGGGACGACGGAGGATTGTAATTTCACGCATGTGCCGGTACAGGAAGAACTGGATCTGGATCCGGAAGCGGACTACGTTCACATCTGTTTGAATAATACCATCTTCGGCACAAAATGGCACTATATTCCGGATACCGGAAAGGTGCCTCTGGTAGCAGATATGTCCAGTTGTATTCTGTCTGAGCCCGTGGATGTCTCCAAGTTTGGTCTGATCTACGCGGGCGCTCAGAAGAATATCGCACCGGCTGGATTGACGGTGGTCATCATTCGAGAGGATCTGGCAGGTAAGACTCTGCCGGCAACACCCACGATGTTAGACTATGCCGTGCAGATCAAGAATGGCTCCATGTATAACACGCCGCCGACCTATCCGATCTATGTCTGTAAGCTCGTGCTGGAATGGATACAGAGACTGGGTGGCCTTACGGCGATGAGGGAAAGAAATCAAAAGAAAGCAGCGCTTCTTTATGATTTCCTGGATCAGAGCCGGATGTTTAAGTCGGTTGCAGAACCTGTGGACCGTTCTATGATGAATGTGACCTTTAGAACAGGGGATGAGGATTTGGATGCGAAGTTTGTAAAGGAAAGCAGTGCGGCCGGGTTTTCCAATCTAAAGGGGCATCGTTCAGTGGGCGGCATGCGCGCGTCAATCTATAACGCGATGCCAATGGAAGGTGTGGAAAAACTGGTTAGTTTCATGCAGAATTTTGAGAGGGAGAATGCATAAACGATCATGAAGGAGTTTTTTACAGAAGGCAGTACAGTGCTGTTCTATGGAGACTCGATTACGGATGCCGGTAGAGACAAGGAAAATGGACGGGATCTGGGCAAGGGATACGCGGCGAAGCTGGCCGCGCTGTATTCGGTGCTGTTTCCGAATCAGCGAATCCGATTCTTCAACCGAGGTGTGAGCGGGAATGTTTCAGCAGATCTTCTGAAACGGTATGAGAAGGATCTTTTGGCCTTGAAACCACGGTATGTTTTCATTCTGATTGGCATCAATGATACATGGCATGGCTGGGCGGAAGGCAATCCGATTTCGGCAGAGGTTACACGGAGTCATGTGCGGGAACTGATTCGGAGGATTCGAAATGACCTGGAAGGAACTCAGGTGATTGTGCTTAAGCCTTGGCTGTTGGATTCTGATCCAGCGAAGATCTCTTGGCATGAGGATTTTGATCGTAAGGGGGAGTATCTTGCAAGTGTGGGACAAGAGTACGCGGATCTTTGGATCGATATTCCGTCTGCGTTTCAAAAGGACATGGAACGAGGAGATGCAGCTCAGGAGAAGATTTGTCCAGACGGCGTGCATCCTTCAGACTACGGTCATGGACTGATGGCATTGGAAATTCTAAAGCGAATAGGGTGTATAGATTGCGAATGAAAAAGGGGGCACTGGCTCCCTTTTTCATTCACAAGAAAATCCCCTTGCAAAGTGCCTACGGGAGGGAAGGCGGCAAGGGGATTTGTTCAAGATAGGCATTGGTGATGCAGTCACTAGGCGGCCTATAGAAACACTGATGTCAACTGACAGGAAGAGACAGCGTAATACATCAGTGGTATGGTTAAGTTCATGAATTCAATATCTATATTCTAACAGATTTCGACAAAAATGTAAAGAGATTTTTAAAAAGGATTGACAAAATATAAAGATTGGGATATCGTAGGATGGGAATGAGGAGGAGAAATATGACCTATCAGGGAATTGAAGAGTTAGTGGGCAGAACACCTTTAGTGAGAATTAACCATATAACAGAAGGAATTGGAGCCGAGGTATTGGTGAAGCTGGAGCGAAATAATCCGGCGGGCAGTATTAAGGATCGAGTAGCGCTTCAGATGATTCTGGATGCGGAGGAAGAAGGAAAATTGCGGCCAGGCGCAGTGATCATAGAACCCACCAGTGGCAATACCGGCGTGGGACTCGCGGCGTTGGGAGCCGTTCGGGGATATAGGGTGATTCTGACCATGCCGGAGACGATGAGCCAGGAACGACAGATGCTATTGACAGCGTATGGGGCGCAGGTGGTGCTGACGCCGGGCAATGCGGGGATGCAGGGTGCGATTGATAAAGCCAGAGAGTTGGCGAAAGAATATCCCGGCAGCTGGATTCCGGAGCAGTTTGAGAATCCGTCGAATCCCAAAGCCCATTATGTGTCCACAGGACCGGAGATATGGGAGGATACGGAAGGAACAGTCGATATTCTGGTGGCCGGAGTCGGCACGGGGGGAACTTTGACTGGCGTCGGTAGGTACCTGAAGGAGCAGAAACCAGAAGTAGAGATTGTGGCGGTAGAACCAGACGGGTCTCCACTTCTTTCCGGCGGAGAAGTAGGTTCTCATGGATTGCAGGGGATCGGAGCCAATTTTATACCGAAGATTCTGGATCAGGAGCTGTATCAGGAAGTCATTCGAGTCAGAGATGAGGAGGCGTATCATATGGGGCGGCGCCTGGCTAGAGAGGAAGGAATCTTAACCGGGATTACTTCCGGCGCGGCGGTATGGGCTGCGCTCGAAGTGGCAAAACGGCCTGAAAATCAGGGGAAGACAATCGTGGCAATTTTGCCGGATACGGGAGAACGATATCTGTCAACTCCTTTATTTCAGAATGGAATCGGTGATCAGTAAGAAGGAGCGAACAAAAGATGAGGCGGGATTCGAAGGTTAAAAAGACAGCCTTTCATTTTATATTTGGAAGAACGGTCATTGTAGCGTTGCTGCTGTTATTGCAGTTTGCTCTCCTGATTTTCCTGATGGGTGTCGTGGGTACGCTTACGGCGTATCTGACGGTGATCATCAGTGCTGTGCTTGTGGTGGTAGTGATTAACCGTAAGGGACAACCGGCCTTTAAGATGGCATGGATCCTGCCTCTTACGGTTCTGCCCGTCTTTGGAGGGCTTTTATATCTGTTTGTGCAGTTGCAGCCGGGCACGAGGAAGATCAAAGATAAATTAGAGGTACTGAAGGAGGAAACAAAGCCATATCTGCAGCAAAATCCTGCTGTGATGCAGAATCTTCTGAGTGAGAATCCACAGATGGCACAGATGGCGCATTATCTGGCGCAGAAAGGCGATGCGCCGATCTATCAGAATACATCTGTACAGTATTTTCCCAGCGGGGAAACGTACTATGAGGAACTTCTGACACAGCTGAAACAGGCGGAAAACTTTATTTTTTTAGAGTATTTCATTGTGGCGGAAGGGAAAATGTGGGACAGCATCCTGGAGGTGCTGCAACAAAAGAAAGAAGAGGGCGTAGAGGTTCGATTCATGTACGATGGAATGTGCAGTTTGCTGCTTTTGCCGTATCGTTATCCAGAGCGGATTCGAGAAATGGGAATTCAGTGTAAGATGTTTGCTCCGATACGTCCGGCGCTGTCTTCCAGTCAGAATAATCGGGATCATCGCAAGATTGTGGTAATTGATGGCGTTACAGCCTTCACTGGCGGTATTAATCTGGCGGATGAATATATCAATCAAAAGCCTCGTTTTGGGCATTGGAAAGATACAGGCGTGATGATTCAAGGAGATGCTGTGCAGAATTTTACGATGATGTTTCTGCAGATGTGGAATATCGGAGAGAAGCAGCCGGAAAGATATCGTCCTTATCTGACACCGCACATTCTGTGTCGAAAAGCGGCCGGATATGTGGTACCCTTTGGAGATTGTCCGCTGGATGATGAGAATGTAGGGGAGCATGTGTTTCTGGATATGCTTTATACGGCGAAACGATATGTGCATATTATGACGCCGTACCTGATCATTGGCTATGAATTGGTGCAGGCTATGAATTACGCGGCGAAGCGGGGCGTCGAGGTAGAATTGATTCTGCCTCATATTCCGGATAAATGGTATGCGTTTCAGGTAGCAAGAACTTATTATCCGGAGCTTTTAGAAGCTGGTGTGAAGATCTACGAATATACGCCGGGATTTGTGCATGCGAAGGTATATATTTCGGATGACGAAAAGGCTGTCGTGGGTTCTACAAACATGGACTATCGCAGTCTATATTTACATTATGAATGTGCGGCGCTTTTTGTGAATAATCCATCGGTGGCAGATGCAGAAAAGGATTTCCAGGAGACTAAGGCCAAATGCCAGATGATGACAGTACAGGATTATCAAAACCTGCCTTGGTATAATCGTCTGACAGGCCGGTTGCTGCGTTTGATTGCGCCCTTGATGTAAATGCGGCTACAGTAAATGCCCAAGCTCCATACTATAATCACAAAAAGGCACTTCTGAGAAACGATTCGGCTATACTTATAAAAAACGCATACCATATCGTATGCGTTGATCCATGTCCCCGGCGCGATTCGAACGCGCGGCCTTCCGCTTAGGAGGCGGACGCTCTATCCTACTGAGCTACGAAGACGTAAAACTTGATTTTTATTATAGCCGATTTTTAGTAGTTTGGCAAGGGGTATTTGTGAAAATAGGCAAATCTCTGGAAAAACGTGGTGTTCATAGAATATTCATTTATTTTTCGAATAGAATTGATTGACCTAAACCCGGGTTTACATGATATCCTATATAGGATAGCGCTAAGCTGTATTTTGCGATAGAGGCGCCTATCATTGGACTTTTTTCTGAAAAGAGGTGCAGCTAGTAGCAGTGAGAAAATGGAAGTGGATCGGCCTCCTGCTCGCAATATGTGTTTGTTCCGCCTGTGGTTCAGAGCAGAACGCGAATCGGGCAGGGAGTCCGCAAGCCATCAATGAGGCAGCGGAAGAAGGTTTGGAACAGGAATTATTGCCAGAGCCTCAGATTACAGCACGTCGCTTGGAAAATGTCAATATAGTATTGAGTTGGAATACTATAGAACAGGCAGATGGATATATGATCTATCGAGCAGAGGAAGCAGCAGGACCTTATATCACGATTGGTTTGGTATCGAGTGAAACGCATGAACTGACGGATAAATATCTGGAGACGGACAAAACATATTACTATAGAGCGCAGGCTTACCAAGAAGAGGGTACCGAACGCATTTATGGAGTCATGGGAGCCGCTGTATCGGTGACTCTGCCATCTTATGAAGGATATTTTCATGATGAGGATGGGGCATTGTATTGCTATCAAGATAATCAGCTCGTTCGAGACGAAGAGATTGGCTATTTGTATTTTGACGAGACGGGACGGTATACTTCGGGGAATGAAGAACTAGATCAATATTTGCGTTCCGTCACGGCAGAGTGTACTGATGAATCCATGACACAGATCGATCAGTTTCATGCTGTATATGATTGGGTTATTGAAAATTGTTCTTATGTAGCAATGCAGTATCTGGAGACTGGAAGCAAGGGGTGGGAACCGGAGCTGGCTCTCTATATGTTTGAAAACTTAGAGGGCAATTGCTATTATTATGCGGCGATTGTGGCCATGTTAGGCCGAAATGTAGGCATGCAGGCCTACGGTGTGATGGGACAGTGTTATCAGACCTATATGTGGGTGGCACATGGATGGTGTGAAGTGGAGTATGAAGGGCAGGAATATCTGGTTGATGCGGAGATGGAAGGCGTATTTGCCGCAGAACAGGGATGGGAATGGGATCAGTTCATGAGGGAATATGGCACCACGGTCAACACCTACGAAAAATATGAAGGGTATTAATACGCATGGTTTTTAGTTCATCGGTTTTTCTTTTTATCTTTTTACCGGTTGTATTTATTCTATATTATATGATTCCGAATCTGCGGATTCGAAATGGTCTTTTGACAGTGTTCAGTCTATTCTTCTATGCGTTTGGGGAGCCAGTCTATGTACTCATTATGCTGGCGTCCACCGTCATGAACTATGTGTGGGGACTTTTGGTTGTCCGTGAGGGCGCGATCCGTAAAGCGGCGATTGTATTATCGGTAATCACCAATATCGGGGTTTTGATTGTATTTAAGTATACAGACTTCTTAATCAGTAATGTCAATGCAGTGTTTTCCTTGGAGATCCCGATGACGGGGATTGAGCTGCCGATCGGTATTTCATTCTTTACGTTTCAAGCAATGTCATATGTCATTGATACTTATCGGGATCCTTCACTGTGTCAGAAAAATCTGGGGCACCTGATGCTGTATATTTCCTTCTTCCCGCAGTTGATCGCGGGACCGATCGTGCGTTATAGCGATATCGCGGAACAGATTCGAGAGAGAACCGTTTCTTCGGAGGATATCGCCAATGGATTGCGTCGTTTCATTTTTGGACTTGCCAAAAAGCTTTTGATATCCAATGTGGTCGGATATGCGGCGGATCAGATCTTCGCCATGAATGGCGGGAATGCGATTGCGGCATGGTCAGGCGCTATTTTCTATTGCTTGCAGATCTACTACGATTTTTCAGGATACAGTGATATGGCCATTGGACTGGGGCATATGTTTGGATTTCATTTCAAAGAAAATTTCCATTATCCCTATGCGGCAACGAGCATACAGGATTTCTGGAGAAGATGGCACATCTCTCTGTCAGAGTGGTTTAGGTCGTATCTGTATATCCCATTGGGCGGAAACCGCAAAGGAGAAGTACGCCGGGTGATAAATCGATACATCGTGTTTTTCATGACAGGTCTCTGGCATGGCGCCAGCTGGAATTTCGTTTTGTGGGGATTAATGCACGGGACATTTTTGGTGTTAGAAGGCGGACCGCTGAAGGTCTTGAAGAAACATACGGCGATCAGCCGTGTGTATACGCTGGTGGTCGTAGCGATCGCATTCGTACTTTTCCGCGCGGAAACACTGACACAGGCGTGGACTTATATCATGACGATGTTTACAGGTTGGACGCTTTCCGGAGAGGCGATGACACAGTTTTTAGCGCTCTGGACGCCTTGGTTTTTGTTTATCACAGTGATAGGAATTCTGTTCTCTGTACCGGTGAAGGAATGGATCGAGCGGCTAGAGATTCGTTCTCGAGCATGGACTTACGTATCTTATGGAATTTCGATGGCGTTGTTCATGCTGTGCGTCATGAATCTGTCATCCAGTACCTTCAATCCGTTTATCTATTTCCGTTTTTAATCTGGGAGGAAGATGTCTATGAAAAAGGGAATCGAGATTGTTTTTGTCGTCCTGTTTTTCGCACTATGTCTGATTCCTGGGTTAGGAATGCTTGTGCTGCCGGAAGAAGAGAATCGTGCGAATCAGGTGCTAGCCGCAGAACCGGACTTGTTCGAGTCGGATGGCTCTTTGAATCTAGAATATTTCACGGAGTTTCAGGATTATTTTGCAGATCATTTTGCCTTTCGTCAGGAACTCATCACGCTGAACGCGGATTTCCTGGATACATTTTTCCAGACTTCGAATACGGATCAGGTGATTGTGGGAGAAAACGACTGGCTCTATTATGAGAGCACATTGGATGACTATCTGAACATTCCTACACTGACAGTGCGTTCTGCTGCGAATGCGGCGATCTCCCTGAGTCTGATGCAGGAATATGCGCAAAAAAACGGCGCGACATTGTTATTTATGGTAGCGCCGAATAAGAATTCGTTGTATGATGAAAACATGCCGGATCGCTATGTGCCATTGGAGCAGGATGGAAACTGGGAACTCATGCAGAAGGCGATGGTGGCAGAGGGTGTGAACTATCTGGATCTTTTCGCACTATTTGACAGTTCAGATGAGATCATGTATCATGCGGAGGATTCCCATTGGAATAATATGGGCGCCGCCTATGTACAAAAGGTGATTATGGATGTCTTTGGATTAGAAGGTACGGACTACTCACAGCGAGAGTATGAGGTGCGGGAAGATTTTAAGGGCGATCTGTATGAGATGTTGTTCCCCATGGGCGATAGTATGGATGAGAATCAATATTATGGGGATTTTACCTATGTGACAGGTGCGGAAAATACAGAGGCAATGCGGTATGAGGCAGTGAATACACAGAAGGAGCATGGACTTATTCTGTACCGGGATTCTTTTGGGAATTCTCTGGTACCGTTCATGGCAGAAGAGTTTGGGTATAGTTTGGCACTGCGTTCTGTACCCTATGATCTAGATGAGATCGCAGCACATGAGGCAGATTATGCAGTGATTGAGCTGGTAGAGCGACATCTGGACACATTGGCAATGAGAGCGGCGGTCATGGAAGCGCCGCAGAGAGATATAGAGGTGCCGGAGACAACGATTGAGGCACAGTTGACTTGTGAAGCCGCGCGAAGCGACGAATATTGGATGTTGACCGGAAGCTTCGATGCGGAGCAAACAGACATCGGATCCCGCGTATATGCGGTTCTGGACGATGGCACGGATACTGTTGTATATGA
The DNA here is from genome assembly GCA_937892735.1 of uncultured Clostridia bacterium. Taxonomy (GTDB): domain Bacteria; phylum Bacillota; class Clostridia; order Lachnospirales; family Bianqueaceae; genus Faecimorpha. The sequence goes on from CALBGL010000142.1 coordinate 16,978, forward strand.
AGCGACACCGACAGGAGGAGACGGAGAAGGTGGCTTCACGTTGTATATTCCGCAGGATATTTCCTATACATCCATTTCCCTTGTGGTCATGCTGGACGAAACCTTGGTTTCGACAGAGACTATAGAAATAGCATATTCATAAAAGAAGAGGAGAGAAGAAAATGAGAAAGCTATGGAGTATCATGTTGGTTCTTATCCTGGCGGTCGGTCTGGTAGGTTGTTCTTCGTCAGGGGAGGAGAGTTCTGCGGCGCAGGAGTCTTCTGCTGTGGCCCAGGAAAGCAGTGCGGAGGAATCCGTGGCGGTCGAAGAGAGTAGTGTGGCAGAGGAGTCCGCGGCAGAGGAAAGTCAGTCTGAGGCACAGGCGACAGCCGAGTCTTTGATTGGAGAAGACGTACAGGCGCTGATTAATGCTATCGGAGAGCCTGAGTCTACAGCATATCAGGATAGCTGTGCCGTAGCAGACGCGCAGGATGGCTTCTGGACTTATGACGGGTTTACGGTAGTCACACTGAAGACAGCAGAAGGTGAAACCGTACAGGATATTCAGTAAAATTTACGATCAGGAAAAGATGCTGCCGTATCCATGATTAGAAAATCATAGATGCGGCAGCTTTTTTTCATGGTTTAAGGTCGTTACAGCAGTTAGGCATGTGATATTAAAATCCGGATCGGGATAGATTCGATTCATGCCGGCGTAGAACATAAATTTAAATGGTCGTCTCGTGTCATAGAAGTTTTCTTTTTTACCGAATTTCATTTTCTATAACTAGATTATCTCTCAGAATCAAGATTTCTCTATTCAATATTGTATTAGACTACATCATTAAATTTTACGTCAAGAGTCAAGTATTGCACTTCTTTTTACAATATCCGTCCCTGCGTATTCCATCTTTACATTTCGTATTTCTTG
>CALBGL010000143.1 GCA_937892735.1 uncultured Clostridia bacterium
CATGCAAAGAATCCCCCGAATCCGCGCCGTCGGCGCGTAGGCGTCGCCTAAATCTTCTTCGATCACCCCTTGAAGACCGCCTTCTTCCGGCCATCTCACAATTCGAACGATTACTTTATGCCCCTTCCGTCCCGCTATCGCCTCTCCTTCCGAGGGAGGAACGACCGAGATCAACTCCTGGATCGCCGCGTCATCTGCTATCACCAGATCCTGCGCGATGCAATTTCCCGGAAGACGCAGTAGACCATGCTGCAGGACGCGGATCACTTCTGCTTCTGCCTTACGCTCTCCCTGGGTCTCCTGCAAAATATGACAAATCACCCGATCCTTAGGCAGCGCCCCATTCACATGTTCCCTCGCGATATATAGTTCCTCTGTTTCTGAAACTCTCACAAATCCGAATCCCTGCGCAAACCCCTGAAAAATACCCTGTACTGTTTCCATTTTCACGATCCCCCATTTCAAAAAAGATGCGGGCCCTCAGGCACCATTCTGCCCTCTGAATCCGCATCTCTTCCGCATCTCTCATGATCAGCTGATAGCTCCTACCATCAAATACAAGACAAACGCCAGCACAAAGAAAATCGCCGCCAAAATCTTTGTCCAAAACTCCAGCTTCCCTTCCATCGTATGGGCTTTATTCTTCCCAAAATATGACTCCGCCGCGCCGCTGATCGCACCGGACAGGCCCGCGGTTTTTCCCTGCTGCATAAGAACAATTGCTGTAAGGCACAGACAATCTATCAGAAAAAGAACGGATACAATCATCATCACCGTATACAAAATACACACCTCCTCTTACCTGGCAACTGAAAGACTACTCAAAAGTATACCACGTTTATCCTATGATTTCAACCACAATTCTTACTTTTCGTATACAGATCGTTTTAACGACGCCACATAAGGAAGATTCCGATAATTCTCCGCGTAATCTACACCATATCCAATCAGAAATTCATCCGGCATGGTAAAGCCTTTATAATCCACATGTACGGCTTTTTCTCGGCGTGTCGGTTTGTCTAATAACGTACAGATTTTCACCGACCGCGCACCTCGATTACTTAAGTATTCTTTCAAATACGCCAATGTAATACCAGTATCAATAATATCCTCTACTAACAGAATATGCCGTCCCGTAACATCCGCGTCAAGATCCTTAATGATCTTAACTACCCCGCTGGAAGTCGTTCCACTTCCATAACTTGAGACAGACATGAAATCCATCTGCAGAGGCAGATCAATGGCCCGAGCCAAATCTGCGAAAAAGATCACCGCCCCCTTGAGAATCCCCACAATCGTCAGAGGTTCTCCCTGATAGTCTTCCGCAATCTGTCGGCCCATCTCCTTGATTCTTTCTTGCAACTGCTGTTCCGTAATCAGAATCTGATCCACATCCAGCTCTAACATCGGTATCTCCTCCGTTATCCTTTGAATTTTATGCTTAAAAGTTCCTTCCCCGCAAGATCCAAAACCGCAAAACCTTTTTCATCTAACAAACCGAAACTGGCAGGCAGCATTCCCTTCGGCATGGAAACCGACCCGGGATTACAGCGATATACCCCTTCTGCGTCCTGCTCCGCTGTCGCAATATGCGTGTGGCCCGACAGCAACACAGATCCAGGATTCAGCCCCATCTGATATTCATTTCGATGCCCATGTGTCAGAATCACCTTACGACCGTCTTCAAGACGCAAGATTTCAAACGCCTTCATAATAGGAAACTCTAATACCATCTGATCCACTTCCGCGTCACAGTTCCCCTGTACTGACACAATCTGCTCCTTCAGGCCATTTAACCTCTCGGCCACTTCCTTTGGCGCATAAGGCACCGGCAGATCATTGCGCGGACCATGATATAAAACATCTCCCAACAATAGGATCTTCTCCGCGCCCAGAGTCTCTTTCCAAGACAGCGCCTGCTCCAATGCCTGGCTGGCGCCATGAATATCTGAAATCACAAGATATCTCATCGTATTACCCTTTCTTCACAACCTGATAAGCCGCTTCCATTGGCCACTCATCTACAAAGAAAATCGCAATCGTTCCTGGACCCGTGTGGCAGGAAATCACGCTTCCAATCTCGCCCACTTCAAACTTCGTAACCCCCAGCTGCTCCCGCATCATAGCTTCCACTTCTTCCACGGTATCCATGCAATCGCTGTGGGTGATTCCCACCACCTGATTCGATATGTCTGAATGCGCCGAGCGCTCCTTCACCATATCAATCAGCTTCTGCATCGCCTTTTTGTGTCCGCGGCACTTATATACAGGAATCAATTTTCCTTCTTCTACATCCAACACCGGCTTGATATTTAACATGCCGCCGAAGAAAGCCGCCACATTGCTGACCCTGCCGCCGCGGCGCAAATACTCCAGATTATCTACACTGAAAACATGTTGCTGATGTTCGGCGTAGAAAGTGACCAACTCTACCAGCTTGTCTTTCTCAAGTCCCCGGCGCGCCAGTTCTGCCGCCCTCTGCACCACCATACCAAATCCATAAGAGGCGCACAACGTGTCGATCACCGTAATATCCGCCTCCGGCATCTCTTCCTTCACCATATTAACAGCCAAGCGGGCCGACTGCACCGTACCGGAGAGTTCACTGGAAAATCCCACATACACGACAGAATCCCCATTTTGAACACAGCTCTTGAACACTTCTTCAAAACGTTCCGGCGTTACCTGAGAGGTCTTGTACACCTTACCCGCACGCATGGCATCGCACACTTCGAGCGTCGTGATGTCAATCCCGTCTGCCAGTTCCTTCCCCTCGTTCGTTACCACCATCAATGGGATCACCACAACCTCCGGATACTGTTCTCTCACTTTGACCGGCAGATCCGAAGCGGAGTCTGTCACAATGCGTATTGCCATCTTGGCCACCTCTCTTTCAAAATATTCCTGTGCAAAAGACATACCACCGCAAAAACCTTGCTATTTCTATATGTCAACACAATATATTTATATTTTATCACAAACAAACTCGTTTCGCAAGTATACCTTCTCACAAAGAAATATGTGGATTGATCTCCTCTTCTCCACGATAGATCCTTCGAATTCTCTTTTCCAGTTTCTCCCGCGGGAGCATGACCTCATGGCCACACCCCTCGCATCGGATTCGAAAATCCATACCTGTTCGTAAAGTCAGCCATGTAAAGCTGCCGCAAGGGTGCTGCTTCTTTAGCTTTAAACGATCTCCCACTCGAATATCCATACTCACTCCTCCTGTGTCCGAACGACGACATAAGCGCCCTGATTATCGCTATATATCTCCAAAAACGATCCCGATAACAGAGACAAATCATCGATCATTTCCACCGTATATGCAACGGAGTCCAAAATCACCACACAGCTTTTATATGTATGTAGATACTTCATGTAACCTTCAAAATCAACACCCAGCTGCTCCGCTGCCGCCGCGTACAGTCTTCCTATATATCGCAGCACCTGCGCGTTCTCTTCTTTATACAGGATGAATCCATATTCTCCTGCATTCTCCGCCAGCCACTCTTCCGTCTCTGGCTGCGGCGTCTCTATCCGCAAGTAGAGACCCGTCTGGAAAGGATCTGATCCTAATGCGCCGCAATCATAAGCCGCGAAAGTAGCCGCCTTTGCTTCCTCATATCCTTGCTCCAAATACAATTGTTTCTGCTTTTCCAGCCGCTCTTCCTGTTCTTCCCAAGAGCAGTATCCCGCTACCGGCCGCAGCTTCTCGCCGCCGTCTATATCCAAGCTGCGCTGCAGATTAATATAGGCCTCGGCTGCTTCTTTCGCCAGGCGCAGCCCATTCCCGATATCCGTCAGATCCTCCGGCACATAGGTTCTCGGCAGCGTATGCTCCTCATCCACATTCCACAGCAACGCTAACGATCCGATCTCTTCTGTCTGTTTCACAGAACTCGGCCCTGTCTGTACACTACTCTCTGAAGAAACCGCATCAACTGCCGCAGGCATAACCCCAGCGGCTGTACAGCCGCTCAAAAGCATAGAAGCCGCCAACAGCATACCTACGCCCCTCTTCCATCTATATAAAACCTTGTTCGGCATATCCTCGTCCTCTTTCAGCTGGAGTCATCGCTCACAACATCTCTTTTTTATTTCCTTTTTTTAGTATATTTTTATAATCAATATAATCATAGAGGTCTTCCTCCATCACCGGACAGAACTCCTGAAGTTCCGCCAGACTCAGGTCCTCAATCGCGCATTGTTTTTCCTCACACCGCAGCACAATACGGCCAACAATCCCATGGGCATCCCGGAAGGCTACGCCATGCGCCACCAGGTAATCCGCTACTTCCGTCGCATTCAGGAACCCTTTCTTGACGCTCTCTTCCATTCGTTCCCGATGAACCCGCAACGTCTGAATCACGCCGCTCATGATCTCCAGCGCCGCCATCACCGTGTCATAACTATCAAAGAAAGGCTGCTTATCCTCCTGCATATCTTTATTATAGGCCAAAGGCAGCCCTTTCATCGTCGTCAAAAGCCCCATCAAGTGGCCAAACACACGGCCGCTCTTTCCACGAATCAACTCGCAGGAGTCCGGGTTCTTCTTCTGCGGCATGATGCTGGAACCGGTAGAATACGCGTCGTCCAAAGACACAAAACGAAATTCCTGACTGCTCCAGAGGATCAGTTCCTCACTCAACCGACTCAGATGGACCATAATAATGGACATGTCCGCCAAAAGCTCCATCAGATAATCTCTGTCGGATACTCCATCCAGGAAATTATCCACCGGTTTCGCGAAGCCCAGTTCTTCCGCCGTCTGCTTTCTGTCGATATCGTGTGTGGTTCCTGCCAGCGCCGCGCATCCTAAAGGACTCTCATTCAAGAGGTTCTGGCTATTCTTGACCCGAACCATGTCTCTTCTGAACATGGATGCGTATGCTTCCATATAATAACGAAATGTCACCGCCTGTGCTCTCTGCAGATGGGTATACCCCGGCATGATGCAGTTATTTTTCTGCCCCGTGCTGACCAACGCATCCACTAAATCCTTCAATTTCTCATACAGATCCTGCGCGCAGTGCCGGGCATACAGACGCATATCCACGGCCACCTGATCATTCCGGCTTCTTCCTGTGTGCAGCTTCTTCCCCACTTCTCCGATCCGCTGGGTCAGATTGGCCTCCACGAAAGTATGGATATCCTCATAATCTCCGAACAAAGAAAGCGCTCCTGATTGAATATCCGCAAGGATCTCCTCCAGGCCCTTCTGAATCTGCTCCGCCTCTTCCCCGCTCAAAATGCCCTGGTTCCCCAACATCTTGGCATGCGCCATACTTCCCATGATGTCTTCCTGATACAGGCGCTTATCAAAGGGAAACGAGGAGTTAAAATCCTCCATCATCTGATTTTCTTCTTTCTGAAAACGGCCACCCCAGAGCTTCATAATCGGTCCCTCCATCTCTCATACATTCTTATTTATTATAAACGATTCCCCCACTAGATGCAATCCTTTTTGCACAAAAAAATGAAAGTGTTCCAAAGACCCGTAAAAGCCAGGACACTTTCATTTTCTAGCATGCTTTCGCTCTCAGAACGCAAACAGGTTCAATCCGATCTCCTCCGAAAAACGCCGATTCACCCCTCCTTCAAAGGCTGTGATTACGATTTCCGCGGTAGCGCTGACTCTGGCTTCTACCAGATGTCCGCCTCGTGTTTCGTTCTCTTCATCTCCGATCACCGCATGCAGATGTAGATACACTTTTCCCTCCATTTGTGAGATATTTCCGTTCAAGGACGCAATTTCATACATTCCGTCATAAGTATGACCTACGAACTGCTTAACATCCGTACGAAACAGCCCTAATTCCACATGATCGGCCGCCCCTAGGCCATGAATCGCGCCGCACCGGATCTGTTCCTTTTCACATAATTCCCGAATCGACGCTGCGATGCCCTCTCCCTTATCCACGCGTAAAAGATACTGATTTCCATATTTTCTATATTCCATTTTACCGCTCCTTTCCGGGACGACGTTTTCTATGCAGCTCCACCGTCACAATCTCCGGTGGAATACCGATCCTAGGTCCTCCTAGTCCTCGTCCCACGATCATATACGTCCCATCTTCATCATAGGTTCCCTGAATATACTTCGGAAAGATCCCCTGACCCGGCGCCAGAAGGCCGAAAGGTCCGATCTTCATCAACCCGCCGTGCGCATGCCCACTGAAGATCAAATCAATATCATATCGGCTATATAGATGTATTTTCTCCGGCTTATGGGCCATCAAAACTGTAAAAATATGCTGTTCCTCCCGATGCCTCGGATACATCTTTGCTAGGATTTCTCCGATATGATCCGGATCTTCCTCATCCTTTCGCAACGCACTCTCCAATCCCGTTTCCAGGCCAGATAAGCGAATCTGTCCTCCCTGCCGCAAAAGCAATACCGACTCGTTTCGCAGCAGCTGCACACGGCTGCAGGCCAGATCTGCTAAAATCTCTGGCAAATATTCACTTCTTGTCTCATGATTCCCCAGAATCGCAAAACACGGAGCAATCCCCGCCATCTCTTTGTACATCCACCGAACCGCATTTCTTTCTCTGCCTTCATAAAGCTCGTCCATCATATCGCCTGTGATCAGAATCAGATCCGGTCTTTGCTTCTTGACTTTCTGTACTAAAGTTTCCTGACGTTTTCCAAAACATCGTCCGTGCAAATCTGTGATTTGTACAATACGAAAGCCCTCAAACACCTCGGGCAGCTCCTCAAAGTCCCGCCAATAAAAGTCTGACTGCAGTTTGCTCCCCTTCGGCGTATAATTCCACAGACACACGAGCCGCGTCAGCGTCCTTCGCACCCAATTATGCCGAAAGCGCTCTCTGCGTTCCATGCCTTTCCTCCCTTCTATCCTGCCAGCTCATTATGCCAGACGAATATGCCAGAAAGCAATCGTCTCTCGCTTCCAGGTATATGTAATATACAGATCCTTTCCCCTGCTGATGATGGCAGGATACGAAAAATTCGCCCAACGTTCCTTCTGATCGCAGGGCACATGATCCAAATAGTATTCTCTCCCCCATGTCTTCCCATTATCCTCCGATATGGAAAATACGATAGGAGACCGTTTCCCCCAGTTTCCGCGGATTGGATTATACACTAATACCAGCCGGCCATCCTCTAACCGTGTCAGGTCAATCCCGCTGTTATTATTCGGTAATTCGGTGGGTTCCGCCTGCGACCAACTCCGCCCCCCATCCTGAGAGGCGCTATGGAAAATCGCGCCCTCTGTGCTTCGCATAAACATATGTACCGTTCCTGCCGCGTCCTGCCAGAGTGTCGGCTGTATAATCCCCTTATATTGCAGTTTTTCCCGCGCAATCGGTACATCCGGACTTCTCTTCCAAGTATATCCGTTATCCTCGGAACGATCCGTGAAACAGTTCCATACTTCTTCTGTTTCCGTTGACGCCGGCGCAAGAATCGCGCCGTCCCGCAGCCGAATACACTTGTTCTTGACAGGACCACGCCCGCCAAAGTCGCCAGGCACCAGCTCCTTCCCGATAGACCAAGTGACTCCTCCATCCATGGATTCCACATAGTACGTCTGCCACATCGGTATTGTCTTCCCCACCTTGTAATACAGTACCAGACGATCTCCCGCGTCAAAAAGCACAGGATTCCAGCACGGCACGCCCTCCACATCTGCGGCTTTACGCTGCGGCTCCCACCTTCCGTCCCGGTAACGGGAAGACCAGATTGCCACATCATCATGCTTCTCCTTCGTGCCGCCAAACCACGCCGCCACCAATGTGCCATCTGCCAGACATTCGATGGTGGACGCATGACTTTCCAAATAGAGTTCTTCCGGTTTAAAAATATGCTTATGATCTACGACCCAATATTCCATCCTGATACCCCCTGTTTTTTCTCTTATTGTACCAATACTTACAAATTTGCGCAAGCTTTTTTTTCGGATGGAAACTACGGCGTTGCGCCCTATGGATGTTTCGTACGCTTTCTCCTGTCAGCTGTCTTAGCCGCCATATATCTCTTCCCGCAATTCGGCAATGCGACAAATGCAGTTTGATTTCCTCCGTGCCTGCCTTTGTTCCGCACCATAACGGAACCGAAGGATGCTTCGGACTGCCAGGAGGCGGGCAAACAATCTCATATCCAAGCTCCGTCCAGAACGCGCATAAAAATCGTAGTTCCTCTGGTTCTAGTTCCTCTCTCAACAGCCCCAAAATCTTTTCCATCATGCATCCCTCCTTCCGTAAGTATCCCGAAAAATGCCAGTTTCTATGCATTTTTCTTCTCCTCTTTACTTTCCAAAATCTTAGGTGTATACTATAAAAAGTTGAACAACAGGAGGAGGCATATCATACCATGAATATTCGTAGAGCACGGGAGCAAGATATGGCCGACATCGATCGGCTTCTAGTACAGGTCAACATGGTTCACCACAAGGGACGGCCCGATCTCTTCAAAGCAGGACATAAGAAATATACCGATGATCAGCTCAGAACTCTCATTCACGACGATACGCGGCCCATCTTCGTCGCCGTGAACGAATCCAACCATGTGTTAGGCTATTGCTTCTGCATTTTCCAGCAGCATCTTCATGACAATATTCTGACGGATATCAAGACCCTCTACATTGATGACCTTTGCGTGGACGAAGAGATCAGGGGCCAACATGTCGGAAGCGCTCTGTATGAGGCTGTACTGCAATTTGCCAGAGAAAGCGGCTGCTATAATATAACCCTGAACGTATGGTCTCTCAATGAGCCCGCCATGAAATTCTATGAACACTGCGGCCTCAAACCCCAGAAAATAGGGATGGAAACGATTTTATAAAAGACGCCTGTCCAGCAGAATATAGCATTGTTGCACCAAGGTCTCCGTTTTTTCTATGGATCCTGTATATGGTCATTCTCCATATTTTATGATATACTGGCGGCTTGATAGTCCGTTTGCCGATGGGCTATACGCCATATACATCCTATGGAATTACCAAAGAAAGCGAGGCGCAGCCACTTATGAACGCATACAAGCAAAAGATCCCCGGCATTCTACTATGCTTTGCCATCGCCATCCCTGCCTGGTTCCTGGGCAAATGGCTTCCTGTCGTAGGAGGTCCGGTCTTTGCGATCCTTCTGGGAATGATCCTGACTCTAATCGTTCCTAAGAAAAAATGGTGCAAAGAGGGGGTTACTTTTACCTCCAAGAAAATTCTCCAATACGCAGTCATACTGCTGGGGTTCGGTATGAATCTGCTCCAAATCCTGGAGCAGGGAATGCAATCTCTCCCCATCATTCTTTCCACGATTTCCATCTCTCTTGTGATGGCCTGGATTCTGTATAAAACCCTACACTTGCAGAAAAACAGCGCTATTCTGATTGGCGTAGGTTCTTCGATATGCGGCGGTTCCGCCATCGCGGCTACCGCTCCCGTCATCGACGCCAATGACGAAGAAGTCGCGCAATCCATCTCCGTTATATTCTTATTTAATATTGCCGCCGCGCTGTTATTTCCTACACTGGGCGGAATTTTAGGACTTTCTAATGAAGGATTCGGTATCTTTGCCGGCACCGCCGTAAACGATACCTCTTCCGTTACGGCGGCGGCCACGGCCTGGGATGGCATCCACGGGTCGAATACCCTGGATACTGCCACGATTGTCAAGCTGACCCGGACGCTTGCCATCATCCCTATCACACTGGTTCTGGCGCTGCTTCGAACTCGCGGGCTCCATAAAGACGGCGCCAATGAAAACCCTGGCACAAAAGTCAGCTTAAAAAAAATTTTTCCTTTCTTCGTGCTCTTTTTTGTGCTTGCCTCCGTAATCACTACGGTGTTTCAGTTGCCGGCCGCTGTTACCGATCCGCTCAAGGAACTGAGTAAGTTTTTGATCATTATGGCCATGGCCGCCATCGGGTGGAACACAAACATTGTACATCTGATCAAGAGCGGCGGCAAACCCATACTCACAGGACTTGGCTGCTGGATTTCCATCGCCTGCGTCAGTCTTCTGATGCAAGCTGTCCTAGGCATCTGGTAAATATATGCAAAAACAGGGAGTGCTGCCAATTAGCTGAACGCCGATAAGGAAGTATCATACAGAAACTAACTTAACGGCTGACAAACAGGGTTGCAACAAAGCGGCGTGTACTGTAAGAAACGGTACACGCTGTTTTTATATCCCGTTACGCAGTAGAACGCCATTTTTGAGGGAAAAGGTATAAAACCCTTACCCTTGATATTTTCGTGTCTACAAGCCACATAAATCAAGGCTTTTTTACCCCCCTACTGCGTAACATTCCTATGGCAATTCATGTAGTTGTTCACATGAAATAAAATCATGGTGTTGTTTCGGCTTCCAGTATTGGATTACCCTACGTTGGATTATCCAACATTGGAAAAACCTACGTTGGAAAATCCAATGCAATTAAATAAAGATATATAAAGTAAAGATTAAAGAATTACGGATTTAATCAAT
>CALBGL010000144.1 GCA_937892735.1 uncultured Clostridia bacterium
AGCTTGCGCGGTTGCCACTCGAATGGGCGGTTCCGCTATCCGGCGCGCTCGTGAGCATGGGTGGTTTGTGTGTATATTCCCAGACTTGTACAGTGTTGGAACATACACCGTTTTCAGGTCCTCAGTATCTTTTGGCCAAGTGCTTGCAGGGGCTCTTTTGCGGCATTATGCTTTTTCTTTGGGGGATTTGGATGGATTAGGACTTGATTTTCATAGGAAAATGTGGTATCCTCTTGGGGATAGGCCATGATGCCACGGAATATTCGGAGTTCGTTTTTCTTTTGGCCATAAACCTATGATAGAATTTCTCAAAATGCTGGAGAGGATGATAGAATGAGCGAAGAACAGAATAAGTTCGAAAAGCGCAAACAAGAGGCGCAGAAGAGAAAAAGAAAACTGCAGAAGATGCAGAATTCCAAGATAAAGCCCAGAACCAAGCATGTGTTAGCAATTGTCGGCGGTTCTTTGGCTGCCATTATTTTGGTGGTTGCATTGGTCTTGGTTAATGCGGGATTCACCAGGCGGATGGTGACGGCGTTGGAAATTGGTAATGAGAAAGTGAGTTCTGCGGAATACAGCTATTATTACATTCAGCAGGCCATCAGTACCTATAATACGTATGCGCAGATGATAGGGTATGCGCCGTTTGATACAGGGAAGTCCCTGGATAGACAGGACTATTCCGACACGCAAAGCTGGGCAGATTATCTAAGCGACAGTGCGATATCTGCACTGCGAGGCATTAAGACGCTGGTACAAGCCGCGAATGAAGAGGGCTTTACGATCTCTGAGGAAGGAGTGGAGACTGTGGAGCGGACGATGCAGTCCCTGCAGACGTATGCTGATAGTGCGAATATGACACTGAATCGGTATCTGGCGGATGTATATGGGCTGGGTATGGATGAGGATCTGATGCGTCAGACACAGATGGATTATCAGCTTGCGCTCGAGTATGAGGAAGCGCTCAAGGCTCGTCCGGAATATACGGAGGAGGATCTGGAAGACTATTATCAGAATTCGGTGTATGATACCTATACGTATGTGGACCTGAGGTACTACGAGTTTGCTGAGGAGGAGTCCACGGATGATTCCGAAGGAAAGACGCTGGAAGAAGCAAAGGCGGAAGCGGATGATTTTATCAGCGATATTGACAGTGCGGCAGATTACTCCAGAAAGATTCGGAATTTGCTGCGGCAGGAGGCGCTGGAGAATGCAGATAGCGAAGAGAGCGGCGAAGAAGACTTTGCGGATAACACGGAAAGAATCGGCGTATCCCGCGCTTCGCTGGAAAATGTAGATGCCAACCTGGCCGAATGGGCGTTCGCAGAGGAACGGGCTGTGGATGATGTAGCCGTGGTGGAGAATGAGGACGGTACTGGATATTATGCGGTCTATATGGTGAATACCGCCTATCGCAATGATTATAATACAGTCAATATGCGGCAGATCTATATTGAAGTAGAGGATACCGAGGACGAAGAGGCTATGGAAGAGGCCAAAACGCGCGCGGAAGAACTTCTCGAAGAATGGAAGAGCGGCGACGCGACAGAGGAGAGTTTCGCGGCTTTGGCCGACGAGGAGTCAGATCTCGATGTGGAAGGCGGTCTGTATGAGCGGATGGCCAAAGGAGAAGGAGATATTACCGACTGGCTATTCGATGAAAGCCGTCAGCCAGGAGATACTGCGGTACTGGAGTCTTCAGGAGGATATCATGTAGTCTATTACATCGGACAGGACGAGCCATACTGGAAGGTACAGGTAGAGTCTGCGAAGCGTTCGGAAGACTATAATAATGCGTATACAGAATTGGAAGAGAAATATCCTGTAGTGGAGCATGCATTCGGTATGTGGCTGCGTTCGGAACCCTTCCGTTAAATTGAGGGAAAGAAGCTGTTGCAAAATAAGCAACAGCTTCTTTTATAAGGAGAAACAATGCGTGTATTAGGAATTGTTTGTGAATATAATCCGTTTCATAATGGGCATGCCTATCAGATACGGAAAGCGCGGGAGGAAAGCGGTGCGGACGCACTCGTCTGTGTGATGAGTGGGCATTATACCCAGCGCGGAGAGCCGGCCATTGTGGATAAATGGACGAGGGCGCGGATGGCGATTTTGAATGGTGCGGATCTTGTGATGGAGATGCCTTCCCTGTATGCAATGAGCGGCGCGGAAAGCTTTGCCGCCGCGGGAATCAAGCTTCTGCTGGCTGCGGGAATGGATGTTCTTTCCTTTGGGTGTGAAACGGAAAAAACGAATGTATTATATGATCTAGCGGCTCTTTTCGATCAGGAACCTGCAGTGTTTCGACAGGAATTACAGCAGTTTTTGCGTATAGGAGAAAGCTATAGTGTGTCCCGTATGAAGGCAGCCGGCCGATATATAGCGCAGGCAGAGGAAATTCTGAAACAGCCGGGATCGATCCTGGGCATAGAATATTTGAAGGCCTTGCGGCGAGAAGGGAGAAAGGATTTCCCGGTCGTTATGGTACGCCGTCTTGGCGCGGCGCATAAGGATGAGTGGTCGGATGGCGCGGGCGCTTCCGCCAGCGGGATTCGAGGTGCGCTTCGTCAAGGCAGAATTCTGCGGGAAGCCATGCCCTTACAGATAGCCGAGATATGGGAGAAGATTTATGAAAGCGGCGCGTACTGCATGGGAGATACACTTCTAAAGGAGATTCTATATTGGCGACTGACAGAATGGACGCCGGATCAGATTCGTCAGGCGCCAGAGATCGGAGAGGGACTGGAGTATCGAATATTGAAAATGACAGAAGGAGATCGATCTTGGGAGTCTTTGATAGAGAGTCTGGTCTGTAAACGGTATCCGGCTTCCAGGATACGGAGAGGTTTGATGAATCTATGCCTGGGGATCTCACAGGAGAATAGAGAGCGAGCGAGGTGGGAAGAGGGGCCTGGGTATCTGCGGATTCTGGGAATAGGACCTCGTGGTACAGAACTATTGAGAAGAATCCGCCGAGAAAGCAGTCTGCCGCTCGTGACACAGCTGCATAGGCAGATCAAAGATCTTTCGGAATCAGCGGCGTATACACTGGAGGAAGAGGTTCGACTCACGGATATTTACACGCGTTTTTTGGTCAATCCGAATTTCCGGGAACGGGGCTGGGAATATCGGAAAGAAATCGTAAAAAATTAGAAAAGAAAAGAAAAAGATAAAAAACAAGAGAAATAAAGAGATAATAGAAGAAAATCGAAATAAATAAGAAAAAACAGAAGTTGCCTATAGGGGTTTAAATGAGTAAACTATATACTGTTAGCACTCGATGGTATGGAGTGCTAACAAGATCAAAAGAGTTTATACAGCATGTTTGAATGTATTCAAGGAGGTAATGGATATGAAGTTGGTGCCTTTGGGCGATAAGGTCGTTGTAAAGCAGTTGGAAGCAATGGAGACGACAAAGGGCGGTATTATCCTGACGACACAGTCTCAGGAAAAGCCTCAGGAAGCTGAAGTCATCGCGGTAGGTCCTGGCGGTTTTGTAGATGGCAAGGAAGTAGAGATGGAAGTAGAGCCTGGCGATAAAGTGATTTATTCCAAATATGCGGGAACCACCGTGAAGCTTGAGGATACGGAGTATATCATCGTAAAGCAGAGCGATATTTTGGCGATTGTAGAAGATTGATTGAAGTAGAAAAGGGAGGAAATTCATATGTCTAAGGATATCATGCATGGAACCGACGCAAGAAACGCACTGGAGAAGGGCGTAAACCTGCTGGCGGATACCGTTAAGATTACACTGGGCCCCAAGGGCCGCAATGTCGTGCTGGATAAGAAGTACGGCACCCCGCTGATCACGAACGATGGTGTGACCATTGCGAAGGAGATTGAATTGGAGGATCCGTTTGAGAATATGGGTGCTCAGCTCGTGCAGGAAGTGGCCACCAAGACCAACGATGTGGCTGGCGATGGTACCACGACCGCAACCGTACTGGCACAGGCCATGATTCAGGAAGGGTTGAAAAATATCGCGGCAGGCGCGAACTCCATCATTCTGAGAAGGGGTATGCAGAAGGCGACGGAAGTAGCCGTCACGTCGATCCAGGAGATCAGCACGCCTGTTTCCGGAAAGAATCATATTGCGCAGGTGGCTGCTATTTCCGCAGGAGATGAGGAAGTAGGTACCATGGTAGCGGATGCGATGGAGAAGGTTTCGAATGATGGCGTCATCACCGTAGAAGAATCCAAGACCATGAATACCGAGCTGGATCTCGTAGAAGGTATGCAGTTCGATCGCGGCTATTTGTCCGCTTATATGGCTACGGATATGGATAAGATGGAAGCCGTACTGGATAATCCATATATCCTGATCACCGATAAGAAGATCAGTAATATCCAGGAGATTCTGCCGATTCTGGAGCAGATCGTACAGCAGGGCGGACGTCTGCTGATCATCGCAGAGGATGTGGAAGGCGAAGCATTGGCAACGCTGGTTGTGAATAAGCTGCGCGGTACCTTCAATTGCGTAGCCGTAAAGGCGCCTGGATTCGGTGATCGCAGAAAGGCAATGTTGGAGGATATCGCCATTCTGACGGGTGGTACTGTGATTTCTCAGGAAGTAGGTCTGGAGCTGAAGGAAGCGACCATGGATATGCTGGGCCGCGCTAAGACCGTAAAGGTACAGAAGGAGAACACGATCATCGTAGATGGTATGGGAGATCCGGCTCAGATTAAGGCTCGTGTAGCGCAGATCCGGACTCAGATCGGAGAGACCACCTCAGATTTCGATAGAGAGAAGCTGCAGGAACGTCTGGCAAAATTGGCCGGCGGTGTTGCGGTGATCAAGGTTGGTGCTGCTTCTGAGGCAGAGATGAAAGAGAAGAAGCTGCGTATGGAGGATGCTCTGGCTGCAACGCGTGCAGCGGTAGAGGAAGGTATCGTATGCGGCGGCGGCAGCGCTTACATTCATGCGATCAAGGCGACGCAGGAAGAGGCGGATAAGCTGATCGGCGACGAGAAGACCGGCGCGAATATCATTGTGAAGGCTCTGGAAGCTCCTCTGCGCCAGATTGTGGCCAATGCAGGTCTGGAAGGTTCCGTAGTTGTCAATAAGCTGAAGGAGTCCAAGGCAGGTACCGGTTTCAATGCTCTGACCGAGGAGTATGTGGACATGGTAGCAGAAGGCATCATCGATCCTGTCAAGGTGACGAGAAGCGCTTTGCAGAACGCAACTTCTGTGGCGGCAACACTGCTGACAACGGAAGCTGTCGTAGCAGATCATCCGGCTCCGGAACCGGCTATGCCCGCAGGTAACGGCGGAATGGGCGGTATGATGTAATAAAAATAAGTACGGCGTGCTGCATAGAATGCGCACGCCGCTTCTTATTATAAAAAGAAGACAAAAAAACCTCACACAAATGTGAGGTTACGAAAGGCGTCACCCAGATTTGAACTGGGGATGAAGGTGTTGCAGACCTCTGCCTTACCACTTGGCTATGACGCCAGATGACCCGTGGGAGAATCGAACTCCCGTTACCGCCGTGAAAGGGCGATGTCTTAACCGCTTGACCAACGGGCCTTATTTAATGCTCTCTCAAAGAGCCGAGTCTTATTCTACCACTCTTCATAGAGAATGTCAATCTTTTTTTTCAAAAATATAGAAAAAATTTGTGGTCACAGTAAAAAAGAAAAGTTTGAATAAAGTTCTTATTATAAATTCGGTATTTGTTCTTGCATTTTTGGCAATTTCAATGTATAGTATAAGCAGGAATTGTGATGATATGTATGAGCAAAGGAGGAGCAGTATGTACCAGTTTTTTCAGCAATGCTTTCAGCAGTATCTGAGCTTGTATTCGGAAGAGATTGCTGAGGACGAACATTTACTTACCTTGTTTGCGCCGTTTTATGGCCTGGCTAATCCTAAGGATTATGAGACATGGAAGCTTTCCAGCGATATCCGTTATTTTGAAGTCAGTCATTTGATATATTGTATGTTGCATGACGATACACTGCCGGAGGAACTCAAGGAATTTGGAAAGTCACTGCAAGAACAAGGATATGATGCAATTGGGGCTTCGGGTACATTTTCAGAGGAGACGGTGACCGATCAGTTGAAATTGATTTATACGATGATCACGAAAAATGGAAAAACTCGTCCGGATTTGTTTCCGCCTCAAGATGGGGCAGTATCGAGTCCTTAAATACCCTACAGAATTTCTGTAGGGTGTTTTTTGAGCAAATCAATAATTTGATAAGAATTTATATAATTAAGTTGACAAATTATTGATTCGGTGCTATAATTATCATGAGCCTTAGGAGAGGCTCAGTTTGAATGAAGTAAGGAGGGCTTATAATGAGTCAGAATTATACACAGAAGTCATTGGATGCCATTCGCGTGGCGCAATCCATCGCAACGGATCATGGCCATGTACAGTTGGAGCCCGTTCATATTTTATACGCGTTGCTTACCCAAGATGAGAGCCTGATTGCGGCGCTCCTGAGTCGAATGGGAGTGGACGTACCCAGCATGCAGAAGGCGTGCGATCAAGCTCTTTCGCGGATTAGTTCTGTTTCTGGACCTGGCCATAAGGCAGGGGAGATCTACGTGTCGCAGGCTACAGATCGCCTGCTGAATGACAGTGGTAAGAAAGCAAAATCCATGAATGATGAGTATATCTCGGTGGAACATCTATTTCTTGCGCTGTTGGACAGCAGAGATTATACGGTACAGGATATCTTCAAGAATTACGCTATTACGAAGGATGCTTTTTTGAAAGTCTTGGCAGATGTGCGAGGGAATACTCGTGTGACAAGTGATACACCGGAAGAGACGTATGAGGCGTTGAGGAAATATGGCCAAGATCTGGTCGAGGCGGCAAGGCAGCATAAACTGGATCCCGTCATAGGCCGGGATACGGAGATCCGGAATGTCATTCGAATTCTTTCGCGGAAGACTAAGAACAATCCGGTATTGATCGGCGAACCCGGTGTAGGTAAGACGGCCATCGCGGAGGGACTGGCTCAGCGTATCGTACGGGGCGATGTACCAGATGGTCTGAAGGATAAAACCATTTTCTCTCTGGATATGGGGGCGCTCATTGCAGGCGCTAAGTATCAGGGTGAATTTGAGGAACGTCTGAAATCCGTGCTGAATGAGGTGAAAAGCTCGGATGGCAGGATTCTGCTTTTTATTGATGAGCTGCATACGATTGTTGGAGCGGGAAAGACGCAGGGCGCGATGGACGCAGGCAACCTCTTGAAGCCCATGTTGGCCCGAGGGGAACTGCATTGTATCGGGGCGACCACACTCAATGAATACCGCCAGTATATCGAGAAGGATGCGGCGCTGGAACGTCGTTTTCAGCCTGTTATGGTGGAAGAGCCCACAGTGGAGGACACGATCTCCATATTGCGTGGCTTGAAGGAGCGATACGAGGTATTCCATGGCGTCAAGATCATGGATAATGCCCTGGTTGCGGCGGCGACGCTGTCGGATCGGTATATCACGGATCGTTTCCTTCCGGATAAGGCTATCGACCTGGTGGATGAAGCTTGTGCGACCATCCGTACAGAGATGGACTCCATGCCGGCGGAGATCGACGAGATTTCCCGTAAGATCATGCGATTGGAAATCGAGCAGACCGCGTTGAAGAAGGAGAAAGATACGCTGTCTCAGGAGCGTCTGGCAGACCTGACGCGGGAGTTGGAAGAGCTGCAGGATCAGATGAAGGTTATGAAGGCGCATTACGAGAAGGAGAAAGACTCGATCGGCCGCGTGCAGAAGCTGCGTGAGGAGATCGAGCAGGTGAATTCGGAAATCGAGAAGGCTCAGCTTTCCTATGATCTGAATAAGGCGGCGGAACTGAATTACGGCAAACTGCCCGCCCTGAAGAAAGAGCTGGAAGAAGCCGAGGCGCAGTCCAAGGCGGAAGGTACGCATCGGGAATATATGCGGGATGCCGTGACTGAAGAGGAGATCGCCGAAATTGTGGCCAGGTGGACCGGAATTCCCGTGACGAAGTTGATGGAGAGCGAGAGGGTAAAGCTCCTGCATCTGGCGGATGAGCTGCATAAGCGGGTTATTGGCCAAGATGAAGCCGTTGAAAAGGTGACCGAGACCATTCTCCGGTCCCGAGCGGGGATTCAGGATCCCAATCGTCCGATTGGCTCCTTCCTGTTCCTGGGTCCCACCGGCGTCGGTAAAACCGAACTGGCCAAGGCACTGGCGGCGACACTGTTTGACGACGAGAAGAATATGGTGCGTATCGACATGAGCGAATACATGGAGAAACACTCCGTCTCCCGTCTGATTGGCGCGCCTCCGGGATACGTGGGATACGATGAGGGCGGACAGCTGACCGAGGCGGTACGGCGCCATCCGTATAGCGTCGTGCTATTCGATGAAGTAGAAAAGGCGCATCCTGATGTCTTTAATGTCTTGCTGCAGGTACTGGACGATGGACGGATCACAGACTCGCACGGTCGTACCGTGGACTTCAAGAACACGCTGCTGATTCTGACATCGAATCTGGGATCTTCCTATCTGTTGGAAGGCATCGAGCCTAATGGCGAGATCTCAAAGGAAGCGCGGGAGAGTGTGGAGGCGTTGCTGAAGCAGTCCTTCCGACCGGAATTTCTCAATCGACTGGATGAGATCGTCTTCTATAAGCCATTAACGAAGCCGGAGATCAGTAAGATCGTGGATCTGATGATTCAGGGACTCTCGAATCGGCTTAAAGAGCAGCAACTCAGCGTTCAATTGACCGATGCGGCGCGTTCTTATATCGTCGAGAATGGCTATGATCCCATCTATGGCGCTCGTCCGCTGCGCCGGTTCATCCAGAGCCATGTGGAGACGATGATCGCTAAGATCATCATCGCAGGCAATGTCCATGAAGGATCCACGCTCATGGTAGATGCTAACGAAAACGGACTCTATATTCAGTAAAAGGAAAAATAAACTTCATGAGTATTCGAACGAATTATAATCATACGTTGAGTGCCAGTTGTATCGGTTATATTGTGCAGGCCATCATCAATAATTTCGCCCCTCTGTTGTTCCTGACTTTCCAAAGGGAATACGCGATTTCTCTCGATAAGATCGCCACATTGGTCACAGTGAATTTTGGCGTACAACTACTGGTCGATATCTTTTCCATTCGTTTCGCGAGTCGAATCGGGTATCGAAAGTGTGTGGTGGCCGCTCATATTTTCTGTGCGCTGGGGCTTATGGGGCTCACTGTCTTTCCAGATTGTCTTCCAGACCCCTACTGGGGACTTCTACTTGCAGTGATTCTATACGCCATCGGCGGCGGCTTAATCGAGGTGCTGATCAGTCCCCTGGTGGAGGCTTGTCCAACAGAGCGGAAATCAGCGGTGATGAGTCTGTTACATTCCTTTTATTGCTGGGGCAGCGTCTTTGTAATACTCATTTCCACGGTATATTTTTCCTTCATTGGAATTCACGCTTGGAAGGGAATGGCCCTTCTATGGACCATTGTTCCAGTCTTGAACGCGATTTATTTCACTAGAGTGCCCATTCGCACACTGGATGAGGAACCGGAAAGAATGCATGTATCCGGACTATTTCGTGTGAAAGCTTTTTGGATTATGATGATTTTGATGCTGTGTGCGGGCGCCGCTGAATTGTCCGTAAGCCAATGGGCATCTGCTTTCGCGGAGGCCGGATTAGGCGTCAGCAAGACCATAGGGGATCTCTTGGGGCCTTGCGCCTTTGCGATCTTGATGGGTATTTCTCGAATTCTGTATGCAAAATTCAGCGAGCAACTCCGATTGCATCGCATGATGCTTATGAGTGGAATCCTAGCAGTCATTAGCTATTTGATGATCTCTCTGTCTTCCTCCCCAATGATAGGACTCATCGGATGCGCACTATGCGGATTCGCTGTAGGAATCATGTGGCCGGGCACACTCAGTTTCGCGGCCAAGGAAATCCCTGGTGGTACAGCCATGTTTGCACTTATGGCTCTCGCCGGAGACTTGGGATGCTCCAGTGGCCCTACTCTCGTCGGATTTATTTCCGATGCACTGAATGATAATATAAAATTAGGAATCCTAGCTGCTATTATATTTCCAATTATATTAGTGATCAGTCTAGTCATATATCCGAAAATTCAAAAAGAGCGCTCATGAGCGCTCTTTTGTCATATGAGAAAAATTTCTCATCACCGCAGCGGGATTTTACAATTCAAGGGGGAATGGGTGATGAGAAATTCTTCGCGGTCCCCTGGGAATCTCATCGCCGCAGCGGGATTTTACAATTCAGGGGGAATGAGTGATGAGAAATTCTTCGCGGTCCCCTGGGAATCTCATCACCGCAGCGGGATTTTACAATTCAAGGGGAATGAGTGATGAGAAATTCTTCGCGGTTCCCTGGGATTCTCATCGCCGCAGTATGATTTTACAATTCTAGAGAGTTACGTGATGAGAAAATCCCCGCGAGGTCCCGAGAATCTCATCGCCGCAGCGGGATTTTACAATTCAGGGGGAATGAGTGATGAGAAAATCTCCGCGGGGTCCCGAGATTCTCATCGCCGTAGCGGGATTTTACAATTCAAGAGAGCTACGTGATGAGAAATTCTTCGCGAGGTCCCGAGATTCTCATCATCGCAGTATGATTTTACAATTCAAGAGCATGGGGTGATGAGAAAATCTCCGCGAGGTCCCGAGATTCTCATCGCCGCAGCGGGATTTTACAATTCAAGGAGAATGGGTGATGAGAAATTCTCCGCGGGGACGGATTTCCCAGGGGAAAGAAGCACTCAGAT
>CALBGL010000145.1 GCA_937892735.1 uncultured Clostridia bacterium
TTTGAATAAAAAACAGAGTCTGGAACAAAGCGGATGATTTTGCGACATCCTCATTGCTGTATGAGCGATGTAACAATTCCCGGGGAAGAGTAATGAGAAAAACCCCGGATTTCTCATTACTCTTGAAGCGATGTAACAATTCCCGGGGAAAAGTAATGAGAAAAACCCCGGATGTCTCATTACTGTATGAGCAATGTAACATTTCTCTAGCTAGACCAATGAGAAACTATGGACTGTGAAATCGCAATGCTCTTATGGAATGTCTTGGAAACGAAAAAGGAGTCCGTATATTTACGGAACCCCTTAGGAGATCGTACTCTTTCATCCTGTGCAAATGGTGAGACATCGTAGACATTTTGCAACAGCCCCTTAAATTGGGGGAAGAAGTTTGTCAGGAAAGAGGAGGCGGAACGCTTTCTGCGGCGCGACCTTCCCGAAGGAGATGAGCTGTAGCACAATCTCGCGCAGGTCAATGCAGGCGCGCTTCTTCTCGGGATCTCGAGAATCCGTCACGTAATGCTCCGTCGTGATGAGAATGTTTTTCTTCTTCTGAATCCCTATCGCTGCATAATCTTCCAGCTTGCGTTTTTGACTTTGCGCGTACTGCTCGTCGTCCAGCATGCCCATGTGCTCGTGGAAATCCTGCGAGTCTGGGAAATAGAAGTCGATCATATAGGGGCGGCCCTGCGCCCAAATGGGATAGTTGTGCGTATATTGTATGCCCCAGCGTCTCGAATAGGAGGGAAATGATGAGCTCGCTCTTGGAGTCGCAAGTCGTGCCATCGAGGAAGGTATTCTTTTCGATGATGTTTCCGATGCCGACCTCTTCTGCATACTGAAAGCAGGTGAGGGCATAGCGTACATCGCGGCGCTCCTTGAAGGAAAGCTTCTTATATTGCGATTTGAGCTTTTTCAGACGAGTCTTCAGTGTCTGGCGTAAGATAGTCCTCCTCCTCGGAGGTTTTATTTTTCATCTGTTTGCGGCCTTTGCTGGTAGACTCCTGCTTGTATAGATACACTTTCCCCGTCTTCTTGTTCTTCTTGCGGGAGAGACAGAAGTCGGGGATTGCATGGAAATCATGGAGAGTATGGTAGAACGAAGAAATGATATATACAATACGGGATGAGAGCTTATCTATAGGATCGCCCCTTTCATACATCTTATAATATCACGATAAATTCAAGTTGTAAAGGTTTGATCCGCAGGATTGGATATTGCAAAAATAAAACACACCCATCAAACAGACAAGGGGTGTGTTTTACTTATATTGCGGATTTACAGACAGAAATGTAGGAACCGCATGACTTCCAAATAGTCGTCGGATTCAAACACCACTGTATCTGCATCTTCCAGTCGAGCTCCTGGATAATTGGCTCTAGAGGACGCATCTGAATGCTTGCGCAATCCAATCTCTACCTTAAAATGTTCAGGCAACGGCAGCAGACACCCGGATAGATCACCCAAAAGTGCTTGTCGGGCTGCCTCCTCAATCTTCTTGACCGCAAGTGCCGGATGAATGGATAATACCGCACCGCCCATTCCCTGCTTCACGGGTACGGTGGTAATCTGAGGAATATAGCTTTTTGCCATATCGCAGATACCTTGATCCCCTGTAATCATGATGACTGGCGCTCCATAATAAGACGCCATGTACGCATTCAGCAGGAACTCGCTGGCAGGTCTGCCGTTCAGACGCACCTTATAATTCTGCAGATTCATCGTATGTGACAGCGGATTTCCGGGCTGACCGACGGCAGAATGATATCCCGTCATGATAACGCCATCCCATTTTCCACACTGAATCCCGCTCATCATACTGTGCATGTCTCCAGTCCAGCCACGCAGCAACTTTGCCTGTTCCGGCAGAAAGCGGAAATCAATGTTTCTGGCGCTGTCATGCGCATCCTTTACTACGACTTCCTCAGCACCGCCATCCAGAACTCCCTGACAGGCTGCCCCGACTTCCCGACTCATTTGCTCTGCAAAATCCTTATACTGATCTGGATGTTCCTTCTCCGTCTCCCACCAATGAACGATCCCAGCCGTTCCTTCCATATCCGAACTGATAAAAATACGCACTTATGCTCTCTCCTTTAGTATCTGATTCGCCACAGAGACAATCGCCCGCAGCGAAGATTTGGTCACGTTGCTACTGATTCCTGCGCCATAATGGGGCTTCCCCTGTCCATCCTTTGCTTCGATATAAGTGATCGCCTTAGAACGAGTGCCTAACCCCAGAGAATGTTCCGAATAAGAAGATACCTCAATCCAGATGCCATACCGTTCTTCCAACAAATGGCACAGCGCACTGATCGTACCATTTCCCTGGCCCTCTGCCTCAAACTCATGCTCTCTCTCTCTCAGACTGCATCGCAGTGTCACATCGGACCCGGACTTCTGCGGCGCCTCCTCGTACCACGACAGCGCCAATGGCTCTGTCAGCACATAGGTCTTATAGAAAAGATCGTATACGTCCTTCGGTGTAAGCTCTGCACTGAGCCGATCCGACACATCTGTCACAATACCGCCCAAATGCTGCTGCATCTTCTTCGGCAGCTGCAGCCCA
Organism: uncultured Clostridia bacterium; assembly: GCA_937892735.1. GTDB lineage: Bacteria > Bacillota > Clostridia > Lachnospirales > Bianqueaceae > Faecimorpha. The sequence goes on from CALBGL010000145.1 coordinate 2,568, forward strand.
TAGTTCTGCTCCAAAACATATGCCACGCCACCCTTGCCGGACTGACTGTTGATCCGGATAATCGGATCGTAACTTCTTCCTACATCCGCCGGATCGATCGGCAAGTACGGCACCTCCCAGCGATCCGGATGTTCTTTCATCCGTGCCATTCCTTTCTTGATCGCATCCTGATGCGAACCCGAAAACGCTGTATATACCAGCTTTCCTGCATAGGGATGCCGAGGATGAACACTCATTTTAGTGCTCTCCTCATAGATATCCACCACGGACTGCATATCGCTGAAATCCAGCTTAGGATCGATTCCTTGCGTATACATGTTCATGGCGATGACCAGAAGATCCGCATTGCCTGTACGTTCTCCATTGCCCAGAAGCGTACCTTCCACCCGGTCTGCCCCAGCCATGATTCCCAATTCGCTGGCGGCTACTGCGCAGCCCCGGTCATTATGCGCATGCAGACTGATCTGCACAGCCTCTCTATGATGGATATTTCGGCATACATACTCAATCTGATCCGCATACACATTGGGTGTCGCCATCTCCACCGTACTGGGCAGATTGATGATTACCGGATGCTCCTTCGTCGGATGCCAGATATCCAACACCGCATTGCAGACTTCCACCGCATAGTCCGGCTCTGTTCCCGTAAAGCTCTCCGGCGAATACTCAAAACGGAACCGTTCCGGCCCATATTCCTTGGCCAGATTCCAAACCAGCTGCGCACCATCTACCGCTAATTTTTTGATCTCCTCTTTGCTTTTACCAAAGACCACATCCCGCTGCAGCGTAGAAGTAGAATTATAGAGATGTACGATTGCACTATGAGCTCCTTCCAAAGCCTCAAAGGTTTTACGAATGATATGTTCTCGCGCCTGCGTCAAAACCTGAATCGTCACATCCCCCGGAATCAGATTCTGCTCGATCAGGGCTCGGCAAAAACGATACTCCGTATCGGACGCCGCTGGAAATCCTACTTCAATCTCTTTAAAGCCCATGTCCACTAGGAAACGGAAAAAGTCCAATTTCTGATCGAAGGTCATGGGCACTTCTAGCGCCTGATTCCCATCTCTCAGATCCACACTGCACCAGATCGGCGCCTTCGTAATCACTGCCTCCGGCCATTTTCGATCCGGCATATGCAAGGGCGGAAATGGCTGATACCGCTCATAATTCTTCATATTGACTCATTCCTTTCTCCTATTTTCTATTACACTTGCAGGGCTGCCGCATAGTTTTGCAGCCGCCCTGCAAAAACTTTTTTCTTTTACCAGGCGGTAAAGCTTCTCTCTGACGTCACATCCTGCATCTCATCTTCGATCTGTACATACTTGTGTTTATCGATGTCAAAATACTGCCCCTCAAAGAGTCCCGCCATCGTGTTGGACAACACCAGTTCTACCTGATTGGTTCCCTGATGCCAACAGGCCACAGGAACTGCCAGTTGTCTCGGTGTCCAACTCACTACGCCACAGTCTACTCCATTTACGTGGATGCGTACCGTATCCTGCACATAGGGCGCGTTGAGATTCAAAAGAACATCCTGCTTCGGCGCCTCCTCCAGGATCACATCATGACGGTAGATGGTATCCCCCACATAGAACGGCAGGCCATTCTGCAGCAGGTGTCCAAATCTGCCCTCCCCTCGAAATGGCACCGCGATAGAATGTCCATTGGCCACATCTACTCCAAAGTCTCCAAAGAGATACAGCGGATTCCGTAGGCCATCATAATACTTCTCACAATGCACATATACCTTGATCTCGTTTTCTTCTTTTCTCAGATACTCCGTCACTTCGACCGCAAGATTGGTAGGCAAATAGAAGGATTTTACCCCGAAATCCTTCTCCTGGATTCTATGCCCATTGATCTCCATATGCCAGTCTCCCCGCATGGTTCCCGGCTCCATCACCAGCCATGCCTTCGTTCCTTCCGGCATCCGCCAGGTAAAGGTATTGTCCAATACCGCATCCACGGGCTGGAACGCCAACTCCTTCGGACAGCCGAAATACGGCACGGTCTTGACCGTCATCTTCATCCCCAGTTCGTCCATCTGGTCAAGGATCGGATAACTGCCGGTTCGTCCTGTCTGACCATCTGCGAGGGTAAGCTGCCAAGAGCCCAAATATAGAGCATTCATCGCGCTTCTTTCGATCTTCCAGTCTTCTGCTGCGAAGGGCAGATCCACCATCTGATAATTCTTTGCCTCTTCTGCCTTTTCTTTTTTCACCACATACACGGCAGAGGCCCATGGATCCAGCTTCACTTCCAATGTACCATGAAACTGTCCCTTCGGTTCCTTTGTGTCCGCCACGAGATCCCACTGATACAAAGCTCCCTGCCATTCACTGTGCAGACGAACCGTGACCTCTTCTGCCGTGGTATTCACGATGAATACTTCTTCATTGTTCTCCGCATCCGTCCCACAGATTGCATACACGCCTTCCGGCACCTCCTGGAATACCCAGGTTCTATTCGTCAGACACTGCATGAGCTCTGTCCCTACGTGTTCCAGATCTGTCTTCAGCAAATTCTCCCTGCCAGAGCAGAAGGCTGCAGAAAACCACTCTGCTGATTTCTCTTGCTGCACATCGTATACCGGAATATCTCCTGCCGCCACCAACAGACCACCCTGCTCCGCATACTCGCGCAGCAAACGATACGCGCAATCCTCCACATGATTCATATTGGGCATGACGATGCTGTCATACGCTTCTCCATTCAGCACGACGACTGTCTGTCCCTCCCGGTTCTCGATCGATGCTTTCGCCAGCAGCTGCGGATCCACCATATAGAAATCGCAACCCGCACGCAGCAACGCATTCATCACCGTCGACAGCGCATTTTCCTGCTCCTTCTTTTCCGCTCCGGTGAGCACCCAGGAAGAGGTTGCCGGGTCTACCAACAATGTGCTCACATGACGCTTGAGTCCTCCCAACATCTTACCAAGTCCATCCGCGTAACGGCTCAGTAGTTTCTGCTCCTTCCACCAAGGCATCTGACAGAACGATGACGGCGGCGCGTCATGTTTCTTCAGGCCGTCGGTTGTATAGTAGAAGGCATGCTGTACATACCAATCCACGCCGCTCATGGCCAGCCAGTCGAAGATCCATTTCATATCCTGCTGAGTCATGCCCCAGCCAATGCTATGAAATGCTTCGCACAAGGCCGCCGGCTTATGATAAAAATGCGCGGCGGAAGAAATTACCTTTCCGTTCGCCCGATACTTGCCAGGCAGCGGATCCACCTTCGCGCCGACCTTGGCATGTCCTGCATCCGTCCCCGGCACATGCACAAACTCCAATTCCTTGCTCCGCAGGATGGGCTTCTCTCCGATGTACATCAGATGATTCTCTTCGCACCAATCATATATCTGTTTATCATAGCTTTCAATGAAAGCATCCGTCGCCGTATCCCAATACTCAAAACGGATACGCTGTGTATCCGGCCCCATATCTTCTGTCAGCGCCGGCAACACATCGATAATATCCCGACCATACTTTTCCCGGATCATACCCGGCAGCAGCGGCGACCAGGGCTGCTGTGGCGGAAATGCCGTCGTCTCGTCGGTAAAGATTCCCTTAATGGTCTTACCAAACTCATCCCCGAAATGGGCCTTATACTGCTCATGGGTACACTGTATGAAGTAACGGACCGCATCCTTATTCAACGGGTCTACGAAGTTTTCAAAATACTTGAAGTGCTTCATCACTTCTTCCACGAAAATATAGACCTTCCATTCGCCTTCCGGAGCCGTCCAATACAGATACTGAGACGCCACGCCGGTGAAAAAACGCTTCCTATTATAAGCGGTGAGTCCACTGAGCTGAAAAATCTCATCCTGATAACCCGTACCTACATGATCGGTCAGGTCAATATATTCCCTGAAATCACACTGTCCATCGATTACCGGATATGCTCTGGCAGAAAGGAGTCTTCCCCAGGGAGCCTTTATCTCGATCGTCTCCGGCCCTGTCACTGTACCTACCGTCTTTGTCAGGGCCTTGCAACAGAACTCCGGGTGGTCCAACATCACCTTACCAGCGCTGACACCGCTCGGATAGGGATACTCATCATACAACCAGACCTCCAGGCCATGCTTCTTGGCTTCCTCCACTGCCGTCCCGATACGATCGAAATAATCCTCCGTCAGATACGGAAGCTCCATCCCCTGCCGCGGATGCACCAGAAAGCCGCGGATCCCCTTATCCGCCATCTCCTGAATCTGTCTTCGGATCTCAGCCTTCTCCATCTTCCCGTTCCAAAACCAGAAAGGCTGGATACCTTTTAATAATTCTGTCTTCATAAGCCTCTCCATTTCCGCAGACTTCGTGCAGGTGCACGAAAGTTGCTGCCCCGTTAGATTTTTATTGCATCTTGGGTCTCTTTATGATACACTATTTTTTGTGCTTCGACAAGGTTTATTTTAGAAAGGAGTCAACTTTTTATGATTGATCCAAAGATGATTCGCAATATCGCCATCATTGCCCACGTGGATCACGGTAAAACAACCCTCGTGGATGCAATGCTCCATCAGAGCGGTGTATTCCGTGAGAATCAGCAGGTGGACGAGCGTGTCATGGATTCCAATGATCTTGAGAAAGAACGGGGCATCACGATTCTTGCGAAAAACACGGCTCTGCATTATCAAGGCGTCAAGATTAACATTATTGATACCCCCGGTCACGCGGATTTTGGCGGTGAAGTAGAACGCAGCTTAGAGATGGCCAATGGCGTATTGCTTTTAGTCGATGCCTTTGAAGGCTGTATGCCGCAAACTCGATTTGTTTTGAAAAAGGCTCTGGATCTGGGTTTGGTGCCTATTATCGTTGTTAACAAGGTAGATCGTCCCATGTCCCGCCCGGAAGAAGTTTTCAATGATGTACTGGAGCTTTTGCTTGATCTGGGCGCCTCAGACGAACAGCTGGATTCTCCTGTGGTTTATACCTCCGCACGAGATGGATGGGCTTCCTTGAATCCGAATGTAAGGGGAACCGATCTGACCCCGCTGTTTGACACCATTTTAAAGACAATCCCCTATCCGCAGGGAGATATCGATGGAGATCTACAGCTCCTTGTTTCCAATATTGATTACGACAGTTATACCGGCAGAATCGCCATCGGCCGTATTGATCGAGGACATCTGCGTTCGGGAGATGAAGCTGTCATCTGCCGTAAGGATGGTACGACGACTAAAGTCCGCCTGTCCAGTCTCTATACTTTCCAGGATCTGGAGCGTGCTCCGCTGGAAGAGGCCGGTGTGGGCGATATCGTAGCCGTATCCGGCATTAAGGATATCAATATTGGAGAAACCATCTGTTCTCCCAACAATATCGAGCCGCTGCCCTTCGTTGAGATCGATGAACCGGTTCTGTCCATGACGTTTCGTGTAAATAACAGTCCGTTTGCCGGTAAGGAAGGCGAATATGTGACTTCTCGTCATCTTCATGATCGCTTGTTTCGAGAACTGGAATCCAACATCAGTCTTCGTGTAGAAGAAACGGATTCCCCTGACGCCTATGTGGTTTCCGGTCGTGGAGAACTGCATCTATCTGTTCTTATTGAAAATATGCGCAGACAGGGTTATGAATTTGCTGTCTCTCGTCCACAGGTCATCACCAAAACTGTTCATGGACAGCTCATGGAACCCATCGAATGGCTGACCGTGGATCTACCGGATGAATATACCGGCGTACTGATGGAAAGCGCAGGTATCCGCAAGGCGGAACTGCAGAACATGACTCCCGTCTATGGGGGTTATAGCCGCTTAGAATTTAAGATTCCTTCCCGTGGTCTGATCGGATATCGCAGCCAGCTCATGACCGATACGAAGGGAACCGCTGTCATCAACCATGTTTTCTACGATTATGAACCCTATAAAGGGGATATGCAGATGCGAAGCCATGGTTCTTTGATCGCCTTTGAAACCGGCGAGGCTGTCACCTATGGCCTATACAATGCACAGGATCGGGGCGCCCTCTTCATCGGGCCGCAGACCAAGGTATATGAAGGCATGATTGTCGGCGAGAATTCCCGCGGCGGGGATATGGTGGTCAATGTCTGCAAGAAGAAACATGTTTCAAACATGCGCTCTTCTTCCGCAGATGAGGCGTTGCGGCTCACACCACCTAAAATCATGAGTTTGGAACAGTGTCTGGAATTTATCTCCGATGATGAGCTCGTGGAAGTGACCCCTAAGAGTATTCGTATGCGGAAACTCTATCTCTCTGCCGAGCAGCGTGTCAAGGTGCGCAATGCACAAAATGCCGCGAAAAATTCCTAAATCTTTCCTTGACTTTTTGGATTTGTTCTGCTATGATAGTTGCATAAGGGAGTAATCAGCGCTGCATACTATTTTTTAGCGTAACAACACCAACACTCGGAGGGTTTCTCCTGGTTCGTTTTAAATGATGAGACTTATCTGCTGTAAGAAGGTGGGTAGGTCTTTTTTATATCCACCAAACAAATTGTAAGGAGGTATTTCAACATGAAAGAGTATCTCAGCAGTAAGGAACAGGTTTTATCCGGCCTCAACGTGGGAGAACAGGGACTTTCCTCACAGGAAGCCTCTTCTCGTCTTTCCCAGTATGGTCCCAATAAGCTGGCCGAGGGCAAACAGACCACGCTGCTCCAACGGTTCCTTTCTCAGTTGGCGGATCCCATGATTATCATTCTGATCGTGGCCGCCGTCATCTCCGGCATCACTTCTTTCTATTCCGGAGAGTCCTTTGCCGATGTAATCATCATCATGATCGTCGTCATCATCAATGCGGTGCTGGGCGTCGTCCAGGAAAGCAAGGCCGAGAAGGCAATCGCGGCTCTGCAGGAGATCGCGGCTGCCACCTCGAAGGTATTACGAGACGGCCATCAGATCACCGTTCGCAGTGAGGATCTGGTTCCTGGCGATATCATTATATTAGAAGCTGGTGATGCGGTACCTGCGGATGCCCGTATTCTGGAATCTGCCAGTATGAAAATCGAAGAGGCTGCTCTGACCGGCGAGTCGGTGCCCGTTACAAAACACGATCAGGTGCTGACCGCCGAGAATAACAAGGATGTGCCTCTGGGTGATCGTAAAAACATGGTCTATATGGGCAGCACCGTAGTCTATGGCCGCGGGCGTGCTGTCATCACGGCTACGGGAATGAAGACCGAGATGGGCAAGATCGCGGATGCGCTCACCCAGGCAGAAGATAATGCGACGCCGCTGCAGCGTAAGCTCTCGCAGCTCAGCAAGATCCTAAGCTTTCTGGTCATCGGTATCTGTCTGGTCATCTTCGCAGTCAATCTATTCCGGTATTATCCGAATATCACGGGTGAAACCTTGATCGACACCTTTATGGTAGCCGTGAGCCTGGCAGTAGCCGCCATTCCGGAAGGATTGGCCACAGTTGTCACGATCGTACTGTCCATCGGCGTGACAAATATGTCCAAACGAAACGCTGTGATTCGTAAGCTGACCGCCGTGGAAACCCTGGGATGTACCCAGATTATCTGTTCCGATAAGACCGGAACCTTGACACAGAATAAGATGACGGTTGTAGAATATCGCGGTGACGATGAAAAGCTTCTGGCAACGGCCATGGCGCTCGACAGCGACGCCGAGCTGGATCCTTCTTCCAAGGATGCTGTCGGTGAGCCTACCGAATGTGCTCTTGTCAATTACGCCTACAAGTTGGGCCTGGATAAGAATGATCTGAAGAAGACTGCGCCTCGTATCGGAGAAGCGCCCTTCGATTCCATGCGTAAGATGATGTCCACCGTTCACCAGTATGCTGACGGCTCCATCATTCAGTATACTAAGGGTGCGCCAGATGAGGTTTTGAAACGTTGTACCACTGTGATCTCCGGCGGAAAGCAACTTCCTATGACGGATGCGCTGCGTATGCAGATTCTGGAACAGAATAAGGAAATGGCGGATCAGGCGCTTCGTGTCCTATGTGCGGCCTGCCGCGCTTGGGATGCTGCTCCCACCAGTTATGACGCTTCCTTCCTGGAACAGGATCTGTGCTATATCGGTCTGACCGGCATGATCGATCCGGTTCGTCCAGAGGTTCTGCCTGCGATTCAGGAATGTCGCCAGGCGGGTATTCGTCCTATCATGATTACCGGAGACCACAAGGATACCGCGGTGGCTATCGCTATGCAACTAGGAATCATTACCAGTCCGGAACAGGCGATTACCGGTGCGCAGCTGGATGAGATCAGTGATGAAGAACTTCCCCAAAGAATCGAACAGTTTTCTGTCTATGCCCGTGTGCAGCCGGAACACAAAGTTCGAATCGTCAAGGCTTGGAAAGCAAAAGGTAAGATCACGGCTATGACAGGAGACGGTGTCAATGACGCGCCTTCCATCAAGAATGCGGACATCGGAATCGGCATGGGTATTACCGGAACGGATGTCACAAAAAATGTAGCGGACATGGTGCTGGCGGATGATAATTTTGCCACCATCGTTTCCGCCGTAGGGGAAGGACGCCGAATCTACGATAATATCCGCAAGGCGATTCAGTTCCTTCTGGCTTCTAACCTTTCCGAGGTGTTGGCTATTTTTATCGCCACACTGATCGGTTTCACGATTCTGCAACCCGTGCATCTTCTGTGGATCAACCTGATTACCGATTGCTTCCCAGCGCTGGCATTGGGTGTAGAACAGAGTGAGAAGGATATCATGAAGCGTCCTCCCCGGAATCCGAAGGATGGCGTCTTTGCCGGCGGCATTGGTTTCAATATCGCGTTCCAGGGTATCGTCGTCACCCTCATCACGTTGGCTGCCTATTTCATCGGTCATTATATGGAAGCCGGTGTCTGGGAATTTGTAGACAGTGCGGATGGTACGACCATGGCCTTCCTGACGCTCTCTATGACAGAAATCTTCCATTCCTTCAATATGCGTTCTCTGCATAAGTCTGTCTTCACCATGAAAAGCCATAACAAGTTCTTATGGCTGGCGATGTTAGCTTCTCTTCTATGTACCACGGCTGTCATTTACATTCCTTTCCTAGCTAACGCGTTTGGATTCGAACACATTTCCCTGTTGGAATATACGGTATCGATCCTACTGGCGATCACAATCATTCCCATTGTGGAAATCCAGAAACTGTGTCAGCGTAAGAGCATGAAGAAAAGGGGCGAGATTGCCTAATCCTTATATAATGAAGGACCCGTTACAGAATGGAAATTCTGCAACGGGTCCTTTCTCATGACTTCCTCTTCGTGCCGCGACGAATGAGAAATCCCCTTCCCTAGCACACTGTATAAGCGCTGGTCCAGGCTGATTTGCCCTCTTTATCTATTACCTGTGCTCGCACAAAGCGATCATAGGGTTTTAAGACAAATTCGGCCTGTGTGATTCCCGACTGTCGGCTTACTGTATCCGGCTGCCAGACACTCGCAGAATAGAATATCACGGCCTCCGCCGGCGTGCATTCGACGACAAATCGATCTCCTTCTATACGGGCTTTCTGAATCAAAGGCCCCTGCGTCGCGTATAGTCTGCCTGCCTGAATACTTTGCAGAATCGCTTTCCGGCTGCATTCTTCTGCCTGTACATAAATATAGCTCTTAAAGATCTCATCCTGATAGAAATGCGTATCGTCCGCAGCCATATAAGGTACACGCATCCCATATTTCGCCGCCAAATCCAGCACATGTGAAGAATCTGCCCTAGATGAATACGGAAATCCAGATACCGAATTATAGATTTCTACTCCCGATAATCCTTCCAATTCTGCGATATCCTGCGGCTGTTCCAGAGACCAGGCCGGATGTGCCAAAATCGCGAGTCCTTTTGCCGCACGCACAGTATCGATCAACTCCTGCGCGCTCTGCCCTCTTTCCGCGTCCGGCATCTGCTCCAGGCCAATCCCCACGATATGCCAACAGCCATTCTTCATCGTATCCAACTCGATGCCGCTGAGAAGCAGCATATTCTTTTCATGTCCATTTCGACTCAGATGCCAGTGATCCGTAATCGCCAGAAAATCGTACCCCGCTTCCTGATATCGTCTCTGTGCCTCCTTGGGCGACACTTTTCCATCGCTCTTGGTCGTATGCGCGTGGAGGTTGCCTTTCCACCATTTCTTTCCTTCTCGGTCCTGATACATCTTGACTCCTTCTGAAAAAGGCTGCCGCATACACGGCAGCCCCTTTTCGATTCTCTGATTAGTCCAATGCGGCCGCCAAATCTGTACACATGATCAGATAGGCGCCCATGCCGTGCAGGTCGTTCTCGCTGGTCGGACGCGCGCAGTAATGCGCATAATCGCCGACACCCGTACCTACACAGATATTATCGACAATGATACCCTGCTCATTATAACGCAGGCGGTCGATGATCCCATGGTATCCCTTGATGGCCACATCCATGTACTTCTCATCCATAAATCCCATCTTGATCGCACGCGCAATGGCTGCCGAATACAGGCAAGTGCAGGAAGATTCCACCCAGTTGCCTTCCTGATCACCCTTATCCACGACCTGATACCACAGTCCGGTCTCTTCATCCTGATATGGAAGCAGCGCTTTCAAGAGATCCACCGTCAGACGGATGATCTCTTTTCGATCCTTATGATCCTCCGGCAGATAGATCAGCTCATCTAACATCGCAATCGGCACCCAGCCAATAGAACGGCCCCAGAACTCCGGTGACTTGCCAGTGACCGGATCCGCCCAGTCTGCCTCTTTACTGCAATCCCAAGCATGGTACCATAATCCCGTCTTCTCATCCTTCGTAAACTTCTCCATCAGGAGCGCCTGCTGCGTGCTCAGATCAAAATATTCCGGATGATTAAACTTCGCGCCATACTCCACGCTCAGAGGACCCGCCATATAGAGGCCATCCAACCACATCTGATTCGGATACCGATCCTTATGCCAGAATCCTCCCTCTTGATTCTTCGGGAAATTATAGATCACCGGCAACAGCGTATCCAGAGCGATCTTGTACCGCTCATCCCCCGTCTTTTCGTAGGGCTCAAACAGCAGGATACCCGGCTGGATATCATCCAATTGACCGCAATCCCACTGAATAATCGTGCCATCGGGACGTACCTCATGATCCACCCAAGCCTTATAATAATCATAATACTTCTCTTCCCCTGTCAAATGCCAGGTCTTCTGCACACCTGACAGAAACACACCCTGATGATAGTGAAATCGATCCTTCGGCGGCAAGTCCTCCGGAGCAAACTTTCTCATCATCGTGTCGCAGCCCATTTTCGCGTATTCTACCGCCGAATGGCCCTTATATTCTGAACGACTCATTCTCTAATCCTCCTTGCATTAATCCAGTGCTGCCGCGATATCCGTACACATGATCAGGAATGCCCCCATGCCATGTAGGTCATTCTCACTGGTCGGACGCGCGCAGTAGTGCGCATAATCGCCCACGCCTGTGCCTACGCAGATATTATCGACAATGATACCCTGTTCATTATAACGCAGACGATCGATGATCCCATGATACCCCTTGACAGCCACATCCATGTATTTTTCATCCATCAGTCCCATTTTGATCGCGCGTGCAATGGCTGCTGAATACAGACAGGTACAGGAAGATTCCACCCAGTTGCCTTCCTGGCCGCCCTTATCCACAACCTGATACCATAGCCCGGTCTTTTCATCCTGATAGGGGATGAGCGCCGTCAAAAGATCCACCGTCAATCGGATGATCTCCTTGCGGTCCTTATGATTCTCCGGCAAGAATGCCAACTCATCCAGCATGGCAATCGGTACCCAGCCAATGGAACGTCCCCAGAACTCCGAAGACTTGCCTGTGACCGGATCCGCCCAAGAAGCCTTACGAGACGCATCATACGCATGATACCACAGTCCGGTCTTCTCATCCTTTGTAAACTTTTCCATCAGAAGCGCTTGATTGGTTACAAAATCAAAGTATTCCGGATGATTGAATTTCGCCGCATATTCCGCGCAGATCGGACCACCCATGTAGAGGCCATCCAGCCACATCTGATTCGGACAGCTGGGATCCTTATGCCACAATCCGCCTTCCGGCGTCTTCGGCAGGTTATAAATCGTGGGCACCAAGACATCGAGCGCCTTTTTATAACGTTCATCTCCTGTTTTCTCATACAACTCATAGAGCAAGATGCCCGGCTGAATATCATCCATCTGTCCCGGATCCCACTGAATGATCGTCCCATCTGGACGAACTTCATGATCCACCCAAGCCTTATAATAGTCATAATACTTCTTGTCTCCCGTCAGATGCCAGGTTTTCTGCACTCCCGACAGGAACACTCCCTGATGATAGTGGAAACGGTCCTTCGGCGGCAGATCCTCCGGAGCGAACTTCCTCATCATCGTATCACAAGCCATCTGAGCATATTCCACCGCCTTGTGATCTTTGTACGTAGAACCATTCATGATAAAAATCCTCCTTCTATATATTATGATGTTGGGGTCAAAAGGTATTTTGACCCCATGATACCTACGAATTGCTCCGCACTGCGTGCTCCCGCAATCTAAAACACCTCAAATCCGCTTTTCGGTGTTTTACAGGTCACAAAGTCATGTTTTTTCATGCAAGCATGAAACGCATGACCTTTTGACCCTGGTATCATATTATGGGTTCTCTATAGGCTGCATCTGCAGCTCCCAGGTAAATTGCTGTTCATTCAACCGGTATGCCGGCAGAAGTTCTGGACCGCACGAATTCGACCCACTGCCGCTCTGCGCGTAATCGAAATGAAGTACCGTCTGATCAGTCTTTGGCAATTCATAAGGATGTCCCGCTGAAGAGATCTGCTGCGACGTATACCGCATGGCGTTCATGGAGAAACTCTTGCCCACAATCTCCAGGCCAAGTCCCTGCAGGTCCGTACACCGCATCCACTCCGTATCATAATGAGCGCCATTCTCCTGAGGTTTCAGATAGTTTTCAAACATGTCATCCACCTGCGTGACAAATAGGGATTTATAGGAGGCCTGGTGCTTGTCCGCATAACTCTCCCCTGGCCCATATCCAAAATACTCTACCTGATCGTATTCTCTGGGTAAGATGAGCCGCAGCCCAAACCTCGGCAGGAAGAAATGACGTCCCTGCGTCTTTTTAAGATCATGTTCTGTCTCTTCGCGAAGCTGCACATCCGTCCGCAGCCTGAGTTGTCCATCCTCATGGATCGTCCAACTGGCTAATATCCGTAGGATCGGACGCATGGATGGGGCTGCCATTACATACTCCGTCTGAAAATGAATCGCATCCGGTCGTTCATCAAAAATCTCCATCTTACGCAAAAGCGGCTGTGCACGATCTACTCCCCAAACCTTCCAGTCCCGGATCACATTGCGATCATTATCCATGGGCGCACGGAAGATTTCGAAAGTTGCATCTTCTTTCAGAAGTTCTCTCCCTTCGTATTGCAAACCACACAACTGACCATTCTGTTCCCGGAACCGATAGACAAAGCTGACACCCCGCACATGGATCTGACCGTCCCGTTTCCAGACTTCCATGCCGCATCCACGATGCGGATCGCTTAACTGCCGATTTTCGGCGCGTCGGACCTGACACTGACCTCTGGCAATCACCGTCCCCACCCGGAAATACGACCCATCTTCCTTAGTGACTGCTTCCAATCGCAGATAGACAGAACCTTCTTCTGGCACCTCAAAGTCCAATGTGATCGTATCCGAGTCCCCCGGTGCAAGATCCGGCATTTCCCTTCGCCCTTCTTTCACCAGGATTCCATCCTGCTCCAGCCTCCAAATCAACTGAAGGCCCGACAGATCGGTAAAATCATACTGGTTCCGCACGCTGACGCGATGTGCGTCTTCTTCCTGCCACGTGAAGCTGACAGGCGCGATGACTGCCTGATACTCCCGAAGACCTGTATGCACCCGACGATCCGGATACACTAATCCGTCCATACAGAAATTCCCATCATGGGGCCATTCTCCGAAATCACCTCCATAGGCGTAAAATTCGGTACCCTCATGCGCCTTGGCCGCTGCCACGGGCCGTGTGATACCATCCTCACATCGCTTTGCTCGGATCGCATGATCGCACCACTCCCATACACAGCCCCCCATCAGCTTTGGTTCACTGTAAATCAAACGCCAGTAATCCGCGAGATCACCAGGACCATTTCCCATAGCATGACTATATTCGCAGAGGAAAAGAGGTTTGGTATTCGCAGGATCCGCCGCGTATTCCCGCATATAATCCAGCGTGGGATACATACGGCTCAGCATATCCAGCTCCTCATGACCCACCTCCTGTCTATGGTACCATCCCTCATAATGAATCAACCGAGAATGATCTCTCGAACGAGTCCATTGCGCCATCGCCAGATGGTTTTCTCCATAATCAGACTCATTGCCCAAAGACCAGAAAAGTACGCAAGGCTGATTTTTGTCCCGCTCCACCATACGCTGCATCCGATCCAGAAACGCGTTTTTCCACTCCGGATCCGCTGGCAAGTTGATTCCATTTCCCCAGGCGCCATGAGATTCCAAATCCGCCTCATCCATTACATAAAAGCCCATACGACTGCATAACTCTAAAAAACGCGGATCATTAGGATAATGCGATGTCCGTACCGTATTAATATGATGCTGCTTCATCAGTGTCAGATCCTCGATCATATCCTTCATGGAAACTGTCTGTCCGGTCAGTGGATGAGAATCATGCCGGTTCACACCCTTGAGCTTGATGGGGCGACCGTTGAAGAGAAACACGCCGTCACGCACCATCACGCTGCGGAATCCGACGCTGATCGGGATTTTCTCCCCGGCTTTGCTCACCACGAGCTTATAGAGATACGGATGCTCCGCATTCCAGAGTACCGGGTACGGACAGGGCAGCCGAAGCGTCAGATTTCCCTGCGCATCCGTCTCTTCCTGAACACGTGCTACTTTCCTATGATCTCCGTCATAAAGCACTCCCTCCACCAATCCGGCTCCCTTTGCATCAATCTCCACGACTACTTCTTGCGCCTCTGGATCCGCTTTGACGAACAAATCCCGGATATGGCCCGGTTCCCGCTTCAAAAGATACACATCCCGGAAGATTCCCGAATAACGAAAACAATCCTGGTCTTCCAAATAGCTGCCGTCGGACCACTTCAATACCACCGCGCAGATCCTGTTGACGCCCGAATAGACATACGCACTGATGTCAAACTCCGCTGGCAGTCGGCTCCCCTTAGAATAGCCCACATACTGACCATTGACCCATAGTGCTACGCAGGAATTGACGCCTTCAAACACCAGGTACTTCTCTGCACCTTCCCAGTCCTCCGCTAGGCGAAACTCGCGTACATACATGCCAACAGGATTTTCCATCGGCACCCGCGGCGGATCACAGGCAAATGGATATCGGGTATTCGTGTACTGACACTGATCGTACCCCAGCATCTGCCAACAAGACGGCACCGGGATCCGATCCCATCCTGACACATCATATTCCTTTTTATAAAATCCCTCCGGCAACATCTGCTCATTCTCATACAATCGAAAATGCCAGCTTCCGTCTAAAAGTTTATACTTTCCTGATTCCTGCCGCTGCAAAGGATCTGGATCCGGATGTGTATCTTCAAAAGGTACATACCAAGAACGGGGGGCTTCCCGATTCATGGATACCATCCTGGGATGTTCCCAAAAGTTCTCTAACCGCACATTGATCACCTCTTGTCCTTAACCTCTGTTTTCTCCCCTCTAATGTACCACATTCCGCAACAAAAGGCAATGAAATTTTCCGTTTCCCGTTGCGTTTTTCCGAAAAACTGTTATAATAGGGACATCTAACCATGTTTTGCATAGCTGTGGAAAAAAGGGGGGATTCGATTGAAGATTTTACTGCTGGCAGACACCGAATCGGAATCACTTTGGGAGTATTTTGATAAAAGCAAGATTGCGGATTATTCTCTCATCCTGTCCGCAGGAGATCTCCATGGCGAGTACCTTTCCTTTCTGGCCACGTTTGCCCATGTGCCTGTCTTATATGTTCACGGGAATCATGATACGCGTTATATGCGCAGGCCCCCGGAAGGATGCCTTTGTATCGAAGACACAATATTTGAATATCGCGGTATTCGCATTCTAGGGCTTGGCGGTTCCATGCGGTATCGTCCTGGCGAAACCTGCCAATATTCTGAGAAAGAAATGCGCAAGCGTATTGCCAAGCTGCGCAAACCGCTGCGCAAGTCGAAAGGATTTGATATTTTGTTAGCTCATTCTCCGGCCTATGGCCTAGGAGACGGTCAAGATCTGCCGCATCAGGGTTTTGAATGCTTTTTAGATCTGATGGATCGTTATCACCCCGCTTATCTGATTCACGGACATGTCCATGCAAACTATGGCCGCCATTTTGAGCGCATTCATCATTACAAAGATACGACGATCATCAACTGCTACGAAAAATGGGAAATCGACATTCCTACACCCTCAGAATAAGGAGTACATCATGTCAGAACAACGTCGTCTCATTCATATTTCATCAAAGCGTCAGATCACCATACCCAATCAGTTCTATGAGGCGCTTGGTTTTCAGGATATGGTCGAATGTATCTGCAAAGACCACGAATTGATATTACGCCCCATTCATAAGCAATCCGAACGAGAAGAATCGGCTCGTCTCCTGGAATCTCTCATCGCGCAAGGACTTTCTGGCGACGTCCTTCTTCAGGCCTTTATGGCTGAATCGGAGCCTGAATAAATTATCCCCCTATTCGTTATGTAGACTATTTATCCTTTTTGTAAGTTTTTTACCATTCTTTCCTAACTTGTGATACAATATGTATATTGTATTCTCCATTATTAGAAAGGATGTTCATTATGTCAGCTTTACTTGCCGGTCGACTCTCCGCCCTGCGTACGCAGCGTGGATTCTCTCAAAGACAGATTGCCAATTACATTGGTATCTCGTCGCAAAGCTGTTCTCACTATGAGACAGGCCGGCGAACGCCGGATATCTTTACACTTCATCGTTTAGCGGAGTTCTATCACGTTCCTATGGAATATCTTCTGTGTCCCGAAAAGGCAGATCCGTCCCAACCGCTTTCTCAATCGATTCGTACTTTATCGAATAGCGATTTGGCGCATCTTGGTGTATATCTGGACTTTCTGGCCTATAAGCGACGGAATCAATCATAATCAATATATATTCATATACAGAAAGGGGTTGCTGTTTCAATGAATTTGGATTCGTTCGCTCAAACCTTAGGGGATCGTCTCCGTACCTATCGAGAAAGGGCCGGACTCACTCAATCCGATGTAGCAGATATGCTGAATATCACCGCACAAGCGTATTCCCATTATGAGACGGGACGTCGAGCCCCTTCTCCCGATAACTTTTATCGGATTGCCCAGCTCTATCATACATCTATGGAATATCTTCTAACGGGAGAACAGGATTCTTCCCTTCAGCTGGTACAGCAAATCTCCGATTTGCCTCAAGAAGATCAGGAGGATGTAGAACAGTTTATCCGATTTCTGCAGTCTCGGCATCTATACTAAACCAAGGATCTGTTGCAAAATGCCTACAATGTCTTACCGTTCGTATAGGATGAAAGAGTAAGACCTTTTAAGGAGTTCCGTAAATACATGGACTCCTTTTTTAGTTTTCAGGACATTCCATAAGAGCCTTGCGATTTCACAGCCCATAGCATGGATGCCTGGTGAATTTTCTCATTGGTCTGACATAAGAAAGATTATATCGCCCAAAAAGTAATGAGAAATCCAAAGACAATCTCTCATCTATTTTGCAACGTCGCCTTTTCAGTTCGTTTGTCGTTTCCCAATTACCGAATAATTCAGCCATTTTCTGCTTACAAACCTTTTCGTAAAGATAATGGCTCGTACGCCCCAGTCGGAGAACATCCCGATCCATGCCGCCACGATTCCCATATGCATTACATTGCAAAGGAAAATCGTCAGTGTCACTCGGAAGAGCCACATGGTCAGACAGGATACGATCATGGCAAATTTCACATCTCCAGCCGCTCTCAACCCATAGGTGAATACAAAAGAAGGTACCCAGAAAATCGGCTTTATAATAGAAATCAAAAGCATTACATGCAGAAACTGCTCCATGCTCTCCGACGTCATGCCGGAAAGGATCGCTGTGGGCCTGGCCGCCAGATACATTACCAAACAGCTGATGATCATCGCAATCTCTGCAATAAGCGCGAATTTTTTCACATAATAGACGGCCTCTTCCTTCTCTCCAGCCCCCATACACTGCCCTACTACGGTCATCAAACCGATGCCCGTACCTACTGCGGCAACTCCATTGAGGTTTTCAAAGGTATTTGCCATAGCCTGAGCCGCCATCGCTGTGGTTCCCAGAGTTGAAATTGTAGACTGGATTGCCAGTTTTCCAAACTGAAACATCCCGTTCTCAATACCAGAAGGGATTCCGATTCGCAAGATATTGCGAATGAGCGGCATCTGCGGCCGGATCTTACGATATTCATTGACAACGATGGGCTGAAGGCCCTTCGGATGCGCCAACCGCCACATGACAACCAACGCACAGAAAGCTCGCGCTGCCAGCGTAGAAATCGCCGCGCCCGCGACGCCCATATGTAAGCCCAATACCAACACCACATTGCCTACGATGTTGAACACATTCGCTAAAGCCGACATCAGCATGGGGAACCGCGTCTGTCCCTGCGCTCGAAAGATGGAAGATCCTGAGTCATACAGCGCAATAAATGGATACGACAACGCCGAAAAGAAGAAATAGACTTCAGCTGCATCCAGCACCTCTTCCTCCACCGCACCAAAGATCATGCTCAGCATAGATCGGTTCAACACGATGCATAAAAGCATGATCACCGCAGACAAAAAGGTGATCACCAACAGAGTTTGCCTGGCCGCCCGGTTTGCGTTCTCCATCTCCTGATGTCCCAGGTATTGGGCACAGACGATCGTACCACCCGCTCCCATCGCGTAGAAAGCCTGAATCACCAGGACGTTAATCGAATCCACCAGCGATACCGCCGAGATCGCCGCTGGTCCCACATGCGTTACCATCACCGTGTTAACCATACCCATCATCGTGATTAATAACTGTTCCGCCATCAATGGCAGTAACATCGCCATAATCTGACGTGTACTCATGCGATGTGTCATTTGCGTCTTTAAAGCATTCATTTTGTTTCCCACCTAATTCTCTGGATCTCGACTCTTTACGAATTCTATTAAATCGGACTCATGAATTCTATGAGTCCATAACTAGATTTTCTTCGGAGCTTAACGCCCTTTGGCGGTAAACTCTGGGTGTGGCTCAGCCACCTATAACTATAGGAATCTATTAAGCCACGCCTATTATACCATTTCTCCTTTTAATTACAAGATGCAGACCTTGCGGACAGGTTCCCATCATTCAGGAACCCTCCGCATTCTTCTGTCAACTTTTCTGATTCTCCTGTAGATTCTCTCATTCCGATTGGCAGATTGACGGTCCGCTCCATTTTCTCCTTTTCTTTCGTCTCTTTTTTATCCATCTCCCTTCCTTTTGAAATCCTAAATCCAAGGATTTCTTACAAATTTTCCCCACAGAAGAATTCGTCGTCGATCACATCCTGAATATGTAATACGGACAGTTCTTCCCGGTTACAGCGTTCCACAAAACCCGACACACGATTCTTATCCAGAGAAAGATCTGAAATCGTACAAAGCACTTCCTCTCCCTTGCAGACCTGAACGCCATAGGACACATAGTTCCCCACCTCTTCCATCCAGTGGGTCTCTGCCATTAACCTGTACATGGATACACACCTCCTTTCTTCAGGGAGATATTTTCTATCCCATATATAAAATCAAAAATGAGCTCGAAATTTCACGATTTTCGCGTTTTTTAATTGTAAATATTTTTTGAATTTTATAACCCGCTGATTCAGTGGCTTTCCGTATTCTCTTACACTTTCATTTTTTCCCTAAAATAGAAAAAGTAATAGAACCAAGAGCAAAGAATCTTTCTTTTATTACTTATTTTCTGCATTTGATGAAGATTATTGTATACTACATGCGCTTAACGTCTATTATTTCTTTTTATTCAAAATATTCTATTTTTTTCTATTTCCCCGGAAAAGGAATTGCGATATGTTATATATTTTTTAACTTCTTTATGTATCCCTTTATCGATTCGGTACCACTTGTGCTTGTGTGGAATGATGGGAGCTGGGATGCGCTTGCTTAATATGTTGTTTCAGAGTTTGTACCGTGTTGCCATTACTTTCGGGGTTGATTATTACAGCATTCATTTTTACCACTATCTGTAATGGGAATATAAAACGCAAGCATGCACTTATTTATATATAATTTTAAATATTAATAATACTTGAAAATTCCTTCCTACATGCGCTCACGATGGGCTTATGAAGATGTGTCATACAGCATCTCAAGACAAAGAAAGCCCCCTGTTGCTCGTGAAATACTGTTCCTCACGAACATACAGGGGGCATCATACAGGATCATCCCTGCTGCAGGGATATTGCTGAGCCCATGGCTTGCACCGCGCCCTGGATTGGAACACCCCCGCTTATGCGGGGAAAACATCGATCAGATCGCAAATGATATTGCTGTCCTGGGAACACCCCTGCCCATGCAGGGAAGACTTTACATGGTCGCGCCACTAAAGGGTCACGAAGGAACACCTCCGCTTACGCGAAGAAAAGGCGTCACTCTCCTCGGCGGCGTGCTCGTCGTGGGATTACTCCCGCTCATGCGAGAAAGACTAGGAAATCGTTTTTCCTGTTTCCGCATCCATCGGAACACCCCTGCTTATGCGGGGAAAATACATTCAGTAACATTATCCCATTGACTGCCCAAGGAACACCCTTGCCTACGCAGGGAAGACATTCCATGCACAACTCCGACACAGCACCAGCTAGGAGCACCCCCGTCATGCGGGGAATCTCAAATGATCCTCGAAAAGAACAACATCCATGAGGGATCACCCCCGCTTATGCGAGGAACACTTGTGGTAAAGGACGGAGAAAAGCCGTGTGGCAGGAACACCCCCGCTCACGCGGGGAAAACCTCACTAACAAACTGGGCGACGCCGTGAAAGAAGGAACGTCCCTGCTTGCGCGTGGAATACACCATTTTATTCTGGTAACGTCTTACACCCCAGGGATCACCCCCACTTATACCTGGAATACACCTCGAATCCGCGATTATCACGCCTGTACCATCGTTTCGCTTAGCCACTTTTCATAGGCATTTCACGCTATGGTTTCCCTCGATTTTCTGATCGGATGCCGTATTACGGTTTTCCATTTACTCAGATCACACCGTCTTGGATCACTTAAGTAGATTTCATGATGATGTCTTGTATCCGTAATATCCAATTCATACCCATTCGCTTTCATATAGTCATGCATGATCTCAACGGTAGCCGGCTCATCATCATAAGGGCCAATGTGCATACACTGTACGCAGAGTCCCTCGTCATAGGACAAAAACTCTACTTTTGAAAAATCCTGTTTTTTCTTTTTCGTTGCTTCCTGTATCGCCCACTCAAAATCCTCTTTTGTGACAAAGTCTGGCAGTCGAATCATCGATATAAAGCGCATATCTTCTTTCCTATTATAATCCATCCCTTTTATGTTTCCCTGCCACCAAAGCCCTTCCAGCGGCGGTATAACATACGTAAAGAAACCGTCAATCTTATGCGTTCCCTTGTCACTCATCTTTATAGTAAAGGCAATCCCGTATAATAAACCGATAGAAGTTTTATACTCCCCCCTTTTCTTCGTTCGGATCTCCTTTTCCTCGGACTGCGATATAGTTCATTTTGGGAATCTCTATAATACTAGGCTTGTTCTTTGGCATATAAAATTCTTTGTATTCTTTTTTGTAATCAAAAGCCATTTTCTCTGCTCCTTTGTCCGTGTTATTGTGAGTGGGGCATTTGTCCGGTCTACTTGCAATATTTTTTTCTGTTTATTTTGTGTATTACGATGGACAAAATGATCATGATGGCAATGATACCAAGCCCAACGCATTATAAAGTCGTTCTGCTGAAAGCTACCATACAATAATAGAAATGCACCTACGCCGCAGAAAACCACGCACCGTCCAAATAAATGGCGAATTGCTTCCTCATTATAAGTCGCCTTTTCTTCTTGGCTCATGGTATTCCAACCAGCGAGAAATCAGGTGCCCTTCTGATGATAGATATTCACACCCCACACTACTACTCCCAAGGGAAATTGCCAACGTAAAGATCATTTCAAAGATATTCATCATATTCCCTCTCTCAAATTCTCCATAGCGGACGGATTGTTTTCGTGAATCGGCCTGACCGTCAGACAAGCTTCCAGATCCACGCAGGCCCCGCAGGTAGAAACGTTCTTTTTCACTGCACATTTCCGAATCTCACACATCTGCTCGCAGAATACTGTTTTCACGCCATCTGCACGACAGCCCTCGCATTGAATATGTTCCGGCAGAATCGGAGCGTGGTTTAATTCTGCCCATAACTTCGCCGTTTTCTCCCGCAGATCTTGATCATCATTGACAGTCGCCAGATAGGCGTCACATTTCTCGCAGTCCAGTCCGCAATAGCCGATCTTATTTTTCACAGGTCATCTTCCTCCTCCCAGGATCCTTTTGTTCATTGTATCATAAGAGGACCATAGTCGCAATCCTATCCTTTAAAAATCTTGCAGATCGTATATGATCGTATATTTTCGAAAGCAGCAGAGAATCTCTTATGACCGATCCATACGCTTTCAAAAGGCTTTTCTAAAAACTATTGTTGGGGTACAATAGATAGGTAACAAAAAAATAAGAACAAGGATTCACCTTGATGCGATATATTGGAGTTGTCAAGAAACCAATCATCAAATCAAAAGGAGAATCCTTGTATGTCAAGTTTATCACATCCGAAATACCAGCGTCAACGAATTATTAAATATGCCCAGAAACATTCTGTGACCGAAACAGCAATCCACTATCACGTGAGCAGAAAGACGGTATATAAATGGCTTTCCAGATACGATGGAACATTAGGCAGTTTGGAAGATCGAAGTCACAGACTCAAAACGTTTCCCAGGAGCCATACGGAACAGGAGCTCCGTCAGATCCGACGCCGATTAAAGAAATATAAATGGTCGGACTTGCTCCTGGCATACCAGGAACTGGTAGAAAGAGATGGTTATACACGCAGCTATGGCGGGTTTAAACGGGTTGCAGCCCGGTTAAAGGCAATGAAATCATCGAAAAAGAAGAAAAGAAAACGAAAGCTGAAATCATATCAACGAGCAGACTATCCAGGACAAAAAATACAGATTGATGTGAAGTATGTGCCTTCGTATTGCATAGCCGGCGGGGGAAAATATTATCAATATACTGCCGTGGATGAGTGCAGCAGATGGACGTATCGGGAGATGTATGATGAGCATAGCACCTATAGTTCCAAAGATTTTCTGGAGAAGTTGATACGGCATATGCCATTTCCGATCCGGGAAGTGCAGACGGATAATGGAACCGAATTTACAAACCGTTTGCTCGTGATCAAGAGTAAGCATTTCACGATGTTTGAAGAAGCCCTCATGGAACTGGGGATCCGGTATCATCGGATACAGATCGCAACCCCCAGGCATAATGGAAAAGTGGAGCGCCAGCACCGGACAGATGAAGAACGGTTTTATAAACATATGCGGATGTATAACTTGGAAGATGGGAGAAAACAGCTGGAAGTATATCAGAAGAAATCCAACAATTACATCAAAACCTGTCTTGGAATGAGAAGTCCGAATACGATTGTAAGCATGTACCAGGGAGTAATGTTCTAAAGCGACCAGAGAAGCTGCCGCAGAAAGCCATATATCAGAACGAGAATGTCAAGGTCAGGTGATATTCCTGTGGGTGGAACTCCACCTTACCATTGACATTTCTTTCAAGGTGAAGTGTTACCAATCATTGACACCCATACAAAATCTATTGTTTTTTATTCATTTTCCTCTTGACATATCTCCGCTGGACTTTCTCAGAGCTCCCTATGTTTACATTATACAGGAAGCTCCTCTAGATAACTTTACGGAGTTGAAATCTCCATGAGTATTATACACCCTTATCCAACTTCGGAGCGTTTTTTTATCCCTCATCCCATATTCTGTGCTGACCTCCCTCAGGCTTCCTTCTCCCGCCAGATAGTCCTGCACCGCCTGTAGCCTTAATTCAGGGCTGTACATGTGGTTCTTCCTACTTGGTAGAAAGGCTGCCGCTCCTTCTGCCTTGTACTGCATGACCCACTGCCGAAGTGTTTCATGAGATACACCAGCCTCTGCTGCCGCACTATTTAGGCTCACCTTTCCATTCATATATTGGCGGATAATTTTAACCTTCTCTTCCAGACTTAGTTTTGACTTTTGTGACATGACAATGCTCCCTTTATGAGAGACAGTGTTTTTTCTTTTTCACTGTCTCTCATAAAGGGAGCATATCATTTCATCATAATGAGAAGCCGAGCAAAAATCAACCATTTTCTTTCATTTTTCTATTTTTTTACAATCTCTGGGTTATAATTGGGGAGCTTTTGAGTCTTGACATGGTGATACCGGTAAGCGGTGCACCAAACGTCGTAGTGACACCTCCATCCCTTTCTGCTATACCCTAGCCAAAGGTTCTGAGGTGTCGAAATATCGAGACGCACACTAAGAAGCGGTACCAGATCCTTATCCTGTATCACTTCTGTTGTGCGGTTTCGGTTTTCTCTCAAGCTTAGGGCTGCTCTGCTGGTTCTTCCGGCTTCACACCGGATTTCTTCTCTCGCAGCCGACATTCCTGCGGCAGTTCCTTAGACCGGGGCATGTATCGGTCCAGCAGCTCCGGCTTGCTCTGGTAGGTATCTCCGATATTGGATAGCTCACTCAGCAGGTATTTCAGGTACTCGTATACATCCAGCTGGTTTCGTTGCGCGCTCAATACTAGGGTATATACGATCCCGTTGGCATGCGCTCCCTCCGGAGTGTCCGAAAACAGCCACGCTCTACATCCTGTCGCAAAGGGACGGATGGTTGCCTCACACCAGTTATTGGTCAGTCCAGCCTCCCATCCTCTAAGAAGCACTCCAAGCCTTCTTTCTGGTTTTGTGCATACTTCAGTGCCTTCGTGAGCTCTTCGTTTGCGCTAGGCGTTGCTGCGTTCTCCTCTATCCAGGTCCAGAAAGCATCCAAGCTGGTACGGCTCTCTTCCTGACGTATCCACTTCTTTTTCTCATACGACAGATCCTGGATGTGTGCTTCCATATCGAACAGTTCTCCGATTCGCCTCCTCGCCTCGGCGCCAGCGGATCCCGGGGTCTCTCGCTTTTGGGAATCTAATGGGATGCTGTCTACAAACTTTCGTCTCACATGTACCCAGCACAGGCTCCGCGTGATGCCTTCAATCTTATTGTAGGCGTCATAGGCATCTGACATCAGATCGCCGTGGAAGCCAGACAGCAGACCCTTGGCGGTCTCCCGACTACGGCTTCTAGCGTACTGGAAGTATACCACCTGTCTCTCTTCGCTGCATCCGCTGCACATCACCCACATGTACGAATCGCTGCTAGATTCCTTTCCTGGCTCCTTGTTGCATTGGATCCTCGTCTCGTCCATGTGTAGCGCCTCACAGCCCAGCAGTTCCTCATGGATCCGCTGGGCTGTGAGGCTCCAACCTCTCTCCGCAAACGCGGATCGTCAAACGAGACATCTCGCTGCTGTGCAGATTCACTCCCAAACGATACCATTCCTTCTCCTGTCTGGCAAAGGGTACGCCCAGTACAAATTTCTGGTACATGATCTCCGCCATCAGGAAAGCGCTGACCAGTGGCTTCGGTACGGACGCAGCCTCGAAGTGATCGGTCGGATTGTCGCTGTTCTCGCTGCCGCACTGAAAGGGATCCAGATAGAATCGGCTTCGCACCAGTGTGCTGAGTTTGGGTATCTACTTGCGGAAGTCTGTGGCTCCGCATGCCAGATCGACGTGTTCTGTCCCGTCGATGAGTCAGCGCATCATAGCTGTTTGAGAACCTACATCACCCGGCTCAGCGTTTCGGTCTGTACATGATCAGGAATATAAATCCTCATGCCCTGATAGAAGACCATGATCCGGTTATCGCTTATCTGAACGCGGTTGGATACGGATGTGCCAATGGGAAACACCTTTGTGAAATGGGGCTTTTCGTTCTGTTTTCTGATATCCATTGGGAATCCTTCTTAATGATTTTATTTTCAAGAATGAGTATAGCAAAAAACAGGAGAACGGAAAAGACGGGGTTGGTGTACCGCTTACAAATCAATTACCTACCTACATTCTTCCTTCATCACTTACTTTCACTGGACACACACTAATACATTTAAAGCATCTAACACATTTATCCGCGTCAACTACGGGGTATAGGAATCCCTCTTCACAAGGGCGCATTACTATTGCCTGTACTGGACAGACTGCATAGCAAGCTGTGCAACCACAACAGTCTTCTCTTTTACTGTATAACTCTGGAAGATCTCTCTCGCAGTCTTTTCCGCACATCTGAGCTTTACCATTTCTCCCTATTTTCACATTAAAATATCGTGTAGAAGTATGTGGGGTATGATCACTGGCCGTTATTTCGTAATTATTGTCAGGGTCAGGCTGAGAGAAATCAGGCATAAAAGAGCCATCAGCATATTGGTATAGGCGCTCAAAATGTGCCAGAGGCAATTCAGCTGTTTTGACCTTTGTGAATAGTTTCATGTATATGTCACCTCAATTCCATGCATATCTAAAATACTTAAAAATGTTTTACTGTTACAGATTTTCTCTAATTTTAGCTATAATCCTATTCCTTTCATGCTTATCAAATGCAACAAAGAGATGGATAAATAAACCAAAAATAACATCCACGCAAGCTTCAGCTATAAGTGTTGCCCAGTTATGCGGCATATAAACGCAAGATATAGCGTAAAAAAGAATGGCGAGAATGAAACATGATATAAGGTGGCGAAACACAGCTGGATAAAAGCTCTTCCAAAGAATATCAAGACATTTTGCCATGTACAAAGGGTTAAAAATCAAGTTAGTTACCGAACTTATAACAGCAGTTGTTAAAACAACTGCATAAATTCCTAATTCTGTATATTCTATAAGAACAAACATGCTCCCTACATTCATAATTCCGCCAATAATCGTTATAATACATGGTAGTTTTATTTTAACAGTTAGCGTATAGATATAATATAAAGGACAAATCACGCCTTCACCAAGGCAACTTATAACGGTAAGCATAGTCAATATGTAAACAAGATTGGTATCCTGGTCTGGAATCCATAAGGTAAAATAAACTCTTCCAAGTGAAAAAAAAACAGCAAAAGCAACACTAGAAATAAACCCAGACACTTTCATTGAAAACCTAAGTTCGCGAAGCAAGCCATCCTTGTCTCTGTCAGAATACTTTTTAAGAAAAGTAGGTTGAAACGGTTGCGAAATGAGCTGATATAAAGTGCTAAACATTGTACCAATTGTCTTTGCATACGACAATTGACCCATTGAAAAAGATGAAATCATAAGATTTGTAATAATCAAATCTAGTCCCGAATTAAGAGCATTTCCCAAACTGTTAAATGAACTCCACATTCCATTTCCAACTAGCGTTTTAACTGCATTCATAGAAAACCAATTTTGCTTTACTCTCAATTCTGGTGTAAATACTCTTGTCATAATATAATTAGAAGCAAAGATTACACAAGCAGCAACGGCTATTGACACACCTATAAACCATAACTTAGTACCGAAGACTGTAAAAAGTATTATTATTGTTAGTGCTTCAGTAATATAGGATAAACCCTTTATTATTCCCGTCAAGTCTAATCTATTTTTTATATAAGCTGCTGCTGTGAATGCAGTTCCTGTTGCAGTTATAGCAAAATTAATAAAAACAAATACAAACAGTGCTTTTACATCAGTTGTTAAGTTTTCTGGTATATTAATAAGCCGCTCCAAAAAGCAAATAACAAAAAAAGCTACAATCATTATTAGAACAGTAAGAAATATATCAGCATAGAATACGGAACTAAAATACTCATTAGACCTTTTAATATTGCCTCGATGATATTCTATTGAAATATATCTTGCAGCATACGAATTTAAAGCGGTTGCCAAAATCATAGCATAATTAGCAAAATTTCTTGCTAAGGAAATAAAGCCATATGCATCGGTACCAATATTATTCGTAATATATGGAGCCAGAAAAAAATTGATTAAATAACTAATAGCAAAAGAAGTTCCTGTGAAAAACATAGTTATGAATAGTTGAAGTTTATTATTTCTTTTATATTTTAATTTCATAATATCTACCTATGATTATCCTTTTGCGAATGTGATAATATCTAGTGCGATTTTTTTCCAATCAAGTTTCTTTTTATATAGATGTATTAACTCACGCTGCTTTTCACGTAATTTAGGATTATCAATCACTTCTATCATCTTATTAGCAAGATCTTCTTCATCTTCCACTTTAAAGAAAATGCCAATATTGCCTTCATCCAATTGCTCTTTTAAAACTGATACATCAGAAGCAATGATCGTGTTCTCATATTGATAAGCAACTTGAATTACTCCTGATTGGCATGCATCTATGTATGGTAAGACAACTACAACATTCGGTCCAGAAAAAATACTACTAACTTCAGAGTCGTCCACATATCTATTTTCGATGTAAACATTTGAAAGATCGCTTAGTTCTTTACTATATTCTTCAAGATCTCCTGCTCCGATTATTCGTAATGTGATACTATTTCTAATTGCAAAGACCTTCTTAAAAGCTCGTATAAGAACGTGCAATCCTTTATATCGACGTATCAAACCAAAGAAGAGAAAATTGATGCAAGACTCATCATAAGGTGGAACTAATGGATGAGATATGTATTTATCATATTCATCCATCAATCCTAATGGGACATATTTAATTCTTGAAACAGGATATCCATATTCCCTTTCTATCAGAGGGATATATGATTTAGTTAAAACAATTACCTTATCTGACTGACAAATATGCTTTTTATAAAGATACCTGAGATATTGCTTTTCATCACTATGCATTTCTGGATTATGACAAATTGTAATGACTGAGTTATAATTTATAGCGTTTTCTATCATATGCGCCCAGTGATGATACATTGGTCTCAAAACAAAGTCAAATACTAAACTGCCAAAGAAATTCGAAATATACTTACTAGTCCATAAAGGAAATTTAAGTGTCTTTACTGCAAAATCAATTTTATTTTTGTTTTGGTAGTTTGTGACAAAACATATATTCTTTTTTCCGAATTCAGAAATCCATTCTTCGTTTCCTGCTACATTAGCCGATAATACGGCATATACATTACATTTGTTTTTTTTCATCGCCTTAGCTAGCGAAAGTGCAATAAGTCGTCCAGCACCATCAGTACCCATATAATTAAATAAGATATTCAATTTATAAATCCAACCTTTCAAAAATAAATGCATTCAATATACTTGCAATCTTATGAAGAAGAATTGCTATTACGTATGAAACGGAAAATATAGCAATCAAATTCAAAGGGAATCTCAATCACCCACAATACTCTCTCTATTACACAAAACTGTAAAAGACATATTTCAAATGAGCATCTACTTAAATTATCAATGAAGTTTCTAATTTTATTAGGTAGCCTTCGATACTATTTCTCAAAATCAAGTGAAATCAAAAGCGCATTGATTCCAAAACATGTACAAGCAACTTGACAAAGAAATTGCATATACATTGAAATACTTGCCATTTGCAGAAGAACTTTTACCGTAATATACATAACGCACACAACATTAAGCCGTAATCTTTCTTTTCGTTTTATTGCTCTAATATAATTTCCAGCACAAAACAAAAAAGCAATATATCAATTTAAAACAGCCTTCTACCGAGACTAAACCGGCTGTTTCGACTGACTAGTAAGTTTTATCCATAAAAAAATATAATACATAACATAAATTCCAAGAAATATTAACGAAAAAAGTATGAAATATATGTGTAATTTTAGTTTAGTAAGAAAGAAAATCAGTATATAGAAAAGGAGAAATCCACCCACAAGCCAAAAGACCGTTGCCAAATAAATTTTTGACGAGATCCCAAATAGCATAGACATAGTCGCAAAATATTATGCTTTTAAGAATAATATTAAAAAATAGTAATCATGTATATCCTAACATTTTTTTCAAAATATAGTTTGAGAATTTCCTTCAATTTTGTTAAATAACCAAATATTGTGAAGAAAAGTGCATTTCCTAGTACACCGCATATTGCTAAGCTATCAATTGAATATGCTGAAGTCTCTCGTGAATTATGAACTAAAACAATCGCAACTAAGCGTCATGCATTAAGTGACTATATTTGCCTTTTACTACTCTTAATGTCCATAATCTCTTATTCCTAAACCAAAAACCTTATGCTTCGTTCGCTGAAGGCTATCATTCTCTAAAGCTCTCTGTCTTTCCTTTTCCTTATTAGCTGCAATCGTAAGTAATAAAATATATCCAATAGTGCTGTAGTGGAACAATGTCTGAGTTGCAATACTTGATCCTAAAAAGACAACCGAGTAAAATAAGACAGCAAGAAAATAGTATTTATTATTTCTTAAATTACTATAGAGATATTTAATTAAAATAATTATAAGTAGTACGAATATCACAGAACCCAAAACTCCAAATTCTCCCATAATAGCCGGCCAACAATTATCAGTTAAAAAATCTCGCATGCTTTCTGATAATCCATAGATGGAGTTAAACCCAAATTCTGAATACAATGGCGAATAATATTGTTTTGCTATGTTGGTGCCAAATGTAGCAAATCCAGCTCCAAAAGGAAAATATCGTTTTAGAAGTGTAATAGACGCATGTAACAACTGGTATCTTGCAGTTGCTGTATTAGTGAAATAATATTCTAGTGAAGATGAGGCTACAGCAATTGCGCCTATAGTACCGACTAATATTTGCCAAACTCGAATCCGATTCTTTTTTTTCTTCTTTCTATTATTCGTCAATTTGAAATAGTAGAGATACGCAAAACAGTAGAGTGCAATAAATACAAATGCTCGGGATCTCATCGTTGATGCCCAAACAATCGTTGTTAAAACAATACACAGCGAGTTAAATCTTTTTTCCCTAACATTGTTAAGATTCGGAATTACAAGAGTGAGTGCAAGAATATATCCATAACAAACCGTGCTCAATGTTCCTGCATTTAGAAAGATAAATTTAAATGTTGTTACACCATATCTATAATCGTCCCTCATTCCAAAATCAGCAAATTGATTTAAAAGCAAGAAAATAAATGCAATGATAACAGTAATCTGAACGATCTTTGCAACAATCCGAATAATTACATTCCAATCTTTTTCATCTACCTTAATATATAATGCACCTATAAAAGCTAAAAACAGTTTGATACAGCTAAACATATCATAAAGTATTATTATTACGCTTCTATCTACTTTCGAAATACAATTACCAATTATCCCCACCAAACACAATAATAGCAATAGCAGTAGGGTTTTCAATTGAATTCCATAAATAGTTCCGTTCTTTAGAATTAAAAACAGGGCATAGCAAAATAAAACTATTGTAACAGCTTCATCGAAAAAAGTGAGAATGTCATTTTCACTAAAAAAGCACAAGAATTGAAATACGCTTAAAATTATAACAAAGATAATCTGTTTTAGCGAAATATTATACCTTCCCATATCATTAATCTCCTCTTTTAACAATGGTACGACTTTATAAGGTTGCGAATATGATTTAAGATTCCTAGTCTGTAAAATAGTCGCTTGAAATTATCAACAATTTTGTCCATCAATGTAGTCGAAACAAATCTACCTATATGTTCATCTAGAGAAGTATCTCCCAAGCCAGTATAAAATCTATTCCTTTGAGGATGGGGTAAAGCAGAATTACATACCATAGAACCATCAAGATCAATCGCACGTTTATAATCGGCAGGATATAGCTCAATATTATTTGAAAGAAAAGTCATAATGTTCATTCCCTTTTGAGTATGAACAAGGATATTTGTAAAGCCTCTATCATCATCTTTGAGTCCATCAACAATATCTGATGCATGCCATGAATCATAAAGAGTAATATCACTGCATCGATCTATGGTCTTAAATCTGCACATATAACAACTTGGTCGTGATGAAATTTCACTAAAGAACGCCTTGAGCATTAAGTCCGTTCTAACACTCCCACAACTTTGTTTATTATTATTGAAATCTGTTGTCATCGAAGCGACATGATAACCATATTTTTTACTTCTAAAATTTACATTTGTTATTTTCCCTTTGTATTTTGTTTCCTGAAAAGCCACATATTCTTTCCATAGCTTAGGTGATGGTGTCCCGTGGCATACTAAATCAAAAGTGAATAACCTATCGTATTTCTTCCCAAGAAATGATATAAATCCGTATACTTGACATGGAGTTCCAAAGAAAGCTACATATCTTCCGTTTTCTAGAAAAGCTTTCAACTTGGAATAACAATCACCCATACTACTTTGAACATACTTGGAGCCACGACATAAAGCAATGTCTTCCTTTTTTTCAATAATCATATGCTCAATATTTAAATCTTGGGTCAGTGCACACGCACACACAACGCCTCCTCTGTCAATAACAGTCTCAGCAATAGGAGTAAACATTCCACCAGAACTGCTAGTGTTTAAAATGTCACTATTATTGCATCGCGCAACATAGCCTTTCCTAATAAATTGCATATCTCGCCTCACCATAAAATCAGTACAACTATTTGCTTAAGGCATCAGAGAGAAAGTCTAAACTTTTTCTTCTTAATGCTTCTAATTTATTATCAACAGTCGAATAATCTATATTGTCAAGCATTTCCATAGTCAGTCGTTTACTGATATGTCTCTTTTCAAGTCCAACTTGCTCTAATAAGCTATCTATTCTGGAGTTTCTTGAATTAATGCCAGAAGAATATCTACTAAGCACGATGAAGTACTTATGATATAGCATTGAAAAAACACTTCCATGAAAAGAATCAGTTAAAATATACTCAGCGCATCTTATTAAGTTTACAAAATCATCTGGACCAACATCAAATAATTGGTAATCTCCAAAATTCACGTCACACTTCACAAATGTATCTAAGAAGGGTACGGTCACAATTTTTAAACCTAAATCATGCGAAAGTTGCTTTGCAAGTTTTCTGTGTTCTTCTTTCTCTCCTAAAAAATAACAAAATAAATACGGTTCATCAATGATTCTTCTAAGCGGAATTAATTCATCCCACTGATTGCAGTTAAGTAAAAGTGTTGGATCTACAACAATCTCTACATCTCTTCCAGATACCATTTTTACTATCCGTGCACCACTATTTTCGCGAACGCTAAGCGAATTTATGCGAAGCAAGAACTGCCTGGTTCTGTTTTTCTGAAAAAATGGAATTTTAGAAACACCGAAACTTGTTGCGTAAGAGACCTTATTAACACTCTCGGGGACAAACATCAGATTGTAGAAATTTGTCGCGAGTCCAGCAGGAGACCATAATTGGTCACTACCAACCAGTACAGTATCATATTTTTCTGCATTAGCCTTTAATTCTTCATAACCGTAATATGTCTCTGACATTTTCCCATAATAAGTGTTTTTAAATCTTTCAAATGCTTTGTCACGTAACTCGTTTTTTTTCTTAATCTCCGAACGTTTGCTTAACTCAATTCTTTTTTTTACCCCTAGAGACTTCTCATAAACAAAAGCATAATTAAAAAGGCGCGGAATCTGCTGGAAGATATATGTTGCATTCACTTTCTTTTTGTAAATAATGAATTCACTTTCATATCCCATTTTGTTAATCACAATCTGTGTAGCCATGCACTGAAGCATGCTCCCATAATTTTTAGTATTATAACAAGCACATATACCAACCTTTTGCATCATTTTAATCCCCTATACACATCAATATACCAATTGTATGTATCCTCTATACTAGTTTTAAGATCCATTTGTGGTCTCCAACCTAAAGATTGCAACTTATCTGTATTTAATTGCATATGTGCACGACCTTCTGGCTTTGATAGGTCAAAATGCAGTATACCTTTGTATCCAACAACTGACTTGATAGTTTCTGCAACATTCCTAATGGTATACTCCTTTCCCCGACCGATATTAATCAAGTCATAATTAGTGTCAGTATTCATAAGGAATACACAAGCATTTGCGACGTCCTTACTGTTAAGTAATTCTCTGCATGCATTGCCAGTTCCCCAAACTTCCACTTTTTTAATGTTATTGATTTTCGCATTATGAATTTTAGAGATCAATGATGGAACAACACCGGCCCGATCTCCGTCAAATGGAGCAAACTCACCAAAAAAATTACAAGGTACAACTGTTAAATAATTCATTCCATGCTGCTGATTATAATAACGTGCTAATTGCATACCAGCAGCCTTAGCCAATGCATAAGGGGTATCTATCTCATCAAGATTTGCATGAGTTGCATCTTCTTCTCTTAAAGGAATCTTGGCTTCACTCGGGTACAATAAAGCACTGCATACATTTATCATCTTTTTGCAACCATTCAAATAGGATAACTCCATTACATTCGTAATCATCTGTAAATTTTTCAAAAGCATATCTACTGGATGCGTCTTTTTATACTGTATGCCTGCAGCAACTGCCGCTAAAAAAAACACGAATTCTGGTTTTGCTTTCTCAAAAAAAAGTTTTGCTTGACTTTGGTTACATAAATCTACTTCTGGAAGATCGCATCCTATTAAATTCATATAACCCCGTCCCTCTAATTCTTTCCATATGGCATGACCAAGCACACCTTTACTTCCCACGATACATATTCTTGATTTTTTCTCCATTATTTTCTTCTCCTATTAAGCAGAATAAATATCCTTGCTACCATCTTCAAGTTCGATATGTTTGTCATAGAGCACAACTAAAATACAATCCTCTGGAAAAGTCATGGAATGTATAATAAAAGGTTCTATTTCAAAGAAATCTCCTTTTTTAAAAACCTTCTTTTCCTGCTCATTTTTCTGACTCGCTATCACCTCAACAGAACCACTAATTACATAAAAACATTCAGTTGCCATTTTATGATAATGACCACCTCGAACTACACCTGCGTTTGATACAAGAACATTCACTTGTTCATATCCAGA
>CALBGL010000146.1 GCA_937892735.1 uncultured Clostridia bacterium
TGAAAAGACAAGTACAGAGAATCCCCATTTACAGCCGTTGTGGGATGTGTTTTCCTATGTCAGCCGCCCTGAAGCGACCGAACAGGGCGAATATGTTTCCGCTATCAACTGCCTCAAAGAGATTGCCTTGCAGCAGATGATTTTAACGAAAAAGCAGTACGGCAAGGAAAATGGATATATCGCATGGCACGGTTATCAAAGCTTCAAGCCCGGCGAAGTCACACCCGAACAGGCGCACCAAATCGGTTTACAGTTGGCAAAGGAAATGTGGGGAGAGCAGTATCAGATCATCGTCACTACCCATCTTGATAAAGACCATCTGCACAATCATTTCTGCTTCAATTCGGTTTCCTTTCTTGACGGAAAGAAATACAACTATTCCAAATCAGAGCAGAGAAAACTCCGTGAGGTATCCGACCGGATCTGCCGGGAACACGGCTTATCGGTTATCGAAAATCCGCATAAAGCGCCGTCAAGGCAGGTGTGGCTGGACGAGAAAAGCGGCAAGCCGACAAGATATAATGTCTACCGGGAAGATGTAAAAGAAGCCATCAATTTCAGCCGCCGTCCTTATTATATGGAGGAATATCTGCGGCGGAAAGGGTATATTACCGACTTCACAGGAAAGCATTGGAAGATACGATTGCCGCAGTACGAGCATTTTACAAGGCTGGACACGCTGGATGAAAGATGGACGCCCGAACATATCCAAAGAACAATGGGCGCTTACGCTTCCTTTGGAAACCGCAGGGCGACAATCACCTATCCGCCCCAAATGCCGCAGAGCTTGCGGGACTGGTTTAAGCCTTTTCAAAAGACCAGCCATATCTACCGGCTGTATCTGCATTACTGCTATCTGTTAGGAGTCCTGCCCAATAAAACCGCCTACCGTCCCACAAGTCCCTATCTCAAGGAAGATTTGAAAAAGCTGGAGGAGCTGTCCGAACAGGTGCGGTATATGAGCAAATACGGCATTGAAACCTTTGATAATCTGTATGCGGACAGGGATAGATTGCAGGGCGAAATGAATAAGCTGATCGCCTACCGCACCAAGCTGCAGAACAAAATTCGCAGGGCATCACCAGCCGAAAAAGAAACGCTGCGGCAGGAAAAATCAGGTGTTACGGAAAGGATAACAGAACTCAGAAAGCAGCTGAAATTAAACAAAGGCATCGAGGAACGGTCGATTAAAATACAGGAGAAAACCGATTTAGTTTATGCCAATGAGTACAGAGCCAAAGAAGCCGAACAGCAAAGAAAATCACAGAGAAAGGAGCGTGACGCACGATGACAGACAGAGAAAGAGATTTGGAAGAAATCCTTGCAAGGTTAGAAAAACAGCGGCCTGAGATTGACAGGATTTTAAACCGTCCTGCTGTTATGGATACAAAAAGACCGGTCAAAAAACTCTGCCGCATTCCGCCGGATATGGACTTCACAGTAAAAGACGGTAACACGGAATACGAGGTTTCCGGCCTGTTCAATCCTGACAGCGACGAATTTTTGCTCAACACCGTCATCCGGAAACTCGGATACAGATTCAGACAGGAACGATAGAGGTTATCGCTTTAAAGCGTTGAATTAAGACTTCGGATATGGTATACTGCAATTACGCAATATACTGTATCCGATTGTCGGAAAGGAGTTACTTTGAACAACAGACAATCAGAACAGAACAAAATCACCGCCCTCTACTGCCGGTTAAGTCAAGATGACGGGCGTGAAGGCGAGAGCAACAGTATTGTCAACCAAAAGGCGCTGTTAAAGGAATATGCGAGAAAGCACGGCTTCAAACATCTGCAATGCTTTGTGGATGACGGCTATTCTGGGACGAGCTTTGACCGTCCGTCCTTCCGGGAAATGGAACAGCTGATTGAAAGCGGCAAGGTCGGAACAGTTATCGTCAAAGATATGTCCCGGCTTGGCAGGAACTATTTGCAGGTTGGGATGTACACCGATATTGTATTCCCCGAAAATGATGTGCGTTTTATCGCTGTCAACGACAATGTAGATTCCGCCGTACAAACGGAATTTGACATGACGCCGATCCGCAACTTCTGCAATGAACTCTATGCCAGAGATACCGCCAAGAAAATAAAGTCCACTTTCCGAATGAAGGGCGAAAGCGGAAAGCACCTGACTACCAATCCGCCATTCGGATTTATCAAAGACACCGAAGATAGGGACAAATGGCTGATTGACGAAGAAGCGGCGCAAACCGTACGGTATATCTTCAAGCTGTGCTATGACGGGCTTGGGCCTACACAGATCGCTAAGAAGCTGAAAGCGGAAAAAGTGCTCACTCCAACGGCGTACAAGGCACAGAAGGATGGAAAACTGCTTCCTGCCGAGCCGTACAAATGGGCACAGAAAACCGTTGCGGGGATTTTAGAGAAGCTGGAATATATCGGGCATACCGAAAACTTCAAGACAACCTCTAAGAATTACCGCATCAAAAAGCGTGTGTGGAACGACAAGGAAAACCGCCGGATATTTGAGGATACCCACCCTGCCATTGTAGACGGGCATATCTTCGAGACGGTACAGGAAATCCGCAAACACAAACGCCGCCCGACCGCAACGGGAAAAATCAGTATCTTTTCGGGCAAGGTGTTCTGTGCGGACTGTGGAGCAAAACTGCATTTTCAGACTTCCCATTCCCATAAGGAAAGTCAGGAATGCTTTGTATGCGCCAACTACCGCAGTAATACAGGAACCTGCACGGGGCATTATATCCGGGCAGTTACCCTGAACCGGCTTGTGTTTCGGCACATTCAGGGTGTGCTGTCCTATATCCAGCAGTTTGAAGCGTCCTTTGTCAAAAAGGAAATGGAAAAAGCCAATGCAGAACGAAAATTATCCGTTGAAAAGGCAAAGGTAGACATTGTAACGCTCAAGCGCCGGGATGAGGATTTGGATACGCTGTTCAAGCGAATCTATGAGGATATGGTGTCGGGCAGACTGTCGGCGGAGCGGTTTGATAAGCTTTCTTCCGAGTATGAAACGGAGCAGAAGGATGTCAAAGCGGCGATTCTTGATTTGCAGGAACTGATCGACAGCGGCGAACAGGAACAGCACGACCTTCAGCAGTTTCTGAAGAATGTTCGCAAGTACACTGATCCCCAAGAACTCACGGCGGAAATCCTGAATGATCTGGTTGACAAAATCGTGGTACACGCTCCGGACAAGAGCAGCGGCCACAGAAAGCAGAAGATTGAGATTTACTACAAGGCTGCGGGTATTATCAATATTGCCGATGAGGACTGTGTTGCACTTGACGGCAGGCTCGGTATGCAAAACCGAAAGAAGAAAACAGCCTGACAACGCAAAGCGGCGGCACAGCCCTCCGGCTGCACCGCCACCTTACATATTTCCTTCGTTATCGCACCTCGGCTAAATGATAGCTCCTTTTTTTAAAACTTGTCGGCCATATCATAGATCATGGCTTCCGTTGCTTCCCAACCCAGACAGGGATCGGTGATGGACTGTCCGAATGTCTGATTGGGGCCGATTTTTTGCGCGCCATCCACCAGATAACTTTCTACCATAAATCCTTTGATCATCTTGGCAACCAGTGAATCGTAACGCATACTGTGCAAAACCTCAGAAATGATGCGAGGCTGCTGGTCAAAATGTTTTCCGGAATTGTTATGATTGGAATCCACGATGATGGCCGGATTTTCGAATCCCTTTTCGGCATAGGCTTCGGCAGTGTGCTGTAAATCTTCATAATGATAGTTGGGAATACTTCGACCGCTGTTATGTTCCAGTCCGCCTCGAAGGACGGCATGCGCAAAAGGATTGCCGGTAGTAGAAATCTCCCAGTTGCGATAAATAAAGTCGTGAGAACACTGAGCGGCTTTGATCGCGTTAAACATGACGGACAAGTCGCCGCTGGTACCGTTTTTCATGCCAACAGGCACCTCGAGACCACTGCAGGTCAGACGATGCTCCTGATTTTCCACAGAACGCGCGCCAATCGCAACGTAGCCGAGGATATCGTCTAAAAAAGCATAGTTACTGGGGTAGAGCATTTCATCGGCCGTGATAAAGCCGGTTTCTGTAAGTACACGGATATGCATGCGGCGGATAGCCTTGATTCCCTCAAAGGCGTTAGGTTTCGCGTTGGGATCCGGCTGATGCAGCATGCCTTTATATCCCTCGCCCGTAGTGCGGGGTTTGTTGGTATAGACACGAGGCACAATCATTATTTTTTCAGCGACCTTCTCCTGTACTTTGGCCAGGCGGGTGGCATATTCCAGTACGGCGAATTCATTATCCGCGGAACAGGGACCAATGATCAGAATCAGACGTGAATCCTGACCAGAGAGGATGGCTTTGATTTCCTTGACTTTTTCTTTCTGCATGGCCGCTGCCGCGGAACTCAAAGGTAAGAGAGCCTTCAGATGTTCCGAAGAAGGGATCGTGCGAATGTATTCAAAACTCATGCGAGAGCCTCCATTCTTTGCTAAATATATCTTTCAGTTTTTTATTATATAAGATGAAGGAAAAAAAAGCAAGAGATCTTGTTTAATTTTTGCCGAATCCAGAAAAATATGCGCTATAAGTATAAAATCTGTATAATTTCGTCGAAAAAATGGTTTTATCAGGAATAGGAGTATGATAGAAATAAAGAATGTGTGAAATGGGGGTTATAGAATGTTTCGGTCCGCGTATATTCGAAAATATTTGAAAAAATATATGTGGCATTATGTACTGGGTATTGTGGGGATCATCCTAGTCAATGTGGCTTTGGTATATCTGCCAAGGCTGATTGGTGATACGACAGATGGCCTGGCGAACGGATTGTATACGATGGAAGATCTGTGGGGAGTAGCCTTGTTCGCAGGGGTCATCGGAATTGGAGTTTTTACCGGCCGTATCATGTGGCGGTATTTCTTCCTGGGAACTTCGCGAAAGATCGAGTATGATATCCGAGGAGATTTGTTTGCGCATCTGGAAACCCTGCCGCTGCGCTTTTATAATGAGAATAAATCGGGGGATCTGATGGCTTATGCCGTAAATGATCTGAACGCGGTGCGCAATACGCTTGCGAATGGTTTCATCACAGCGTTGGACGCGATGACTATGCTGACGCTTGTCCTGTATCAGATGCTGGTCAATGTAGACATTTCTCTGACACTGATTGCCATCATTCCGATGCCGTTGGTGGCTTTTGTCAGTATCAAGATGCGAAGACTGATTCATGTGAAGTTCCGGGAGAAACAGGAATCCTTCGCAGAACTGACGGATGAGGTGCAGGAGTCCATCTCTGGCATTCGTGTGATTAAATCCTTTGTCCAGGAAGAAAAAGAAGCAGAGGTCTTCCGGCAGCGGGCGGAGGATAATTATAAGAAAAACATGACGCTGACACGTATCATGGCGGTATTGGAGCCTTCTATCGGGACAATTACGGGTGTGAGCACGTTGATTACCTTGTTATACGGCGGATATCTGACCATGGTGAACCAGATCAGTCTGGGGGATTTTATTTCTTTCGTGCAGTACCTGTTGATGTTGGCGGGGCCGCTGTCAGGGATGGGCCGTTGTATTAATAATTTCTCGCAAGGGAATGCTTCGCTGGCCAGGCTGGAGTCGATTCTGTATACGAAATCTGATATCTATGATTTGCCTACGGCGGATCCCAAGGCCGAGGTAAAAGGCAAGATCGATTATAATCATCTGAATTTCCGGTATCCCAGAGCGAAGACCGACGCGTTGTCGGATATTTGCGTACATATCAAGAAGGGAGAAACCATCGGAATCATCGGACGGACGGGCAGTGGAAAGACAACGTTTGTTTCGCTGCTGCTGCGTATGTATAACACGAAACGGGGAGAGCTGGTGATTGACGACAGGGATATTCTGGACTACCCTTTGCATACGCTGCGGTCCTCGATCGGGTATGTGCCGCAGGACAATTTCCTGTTTTCGGATACCATTGCGAATAATATCCGGTTTGGCTGCAGAGACGCTACTATGGAACAGGTGATCGAGGCGGCTAAAATGGCGGATGTACATGACAATATTGTGGATTTTCCAGATCAGTATGAAACTGTGGTAGGAGAGCAGGGTGTTACGTTGTCCGGCGGGCAGAAGCAGCGTGTATCCATCGCGCGCGCCCTGGTCAAGAATCCGCCGATTCTGATTCTGGACGATGCGGTATCCGCCGTAGATACGGAAACAGAGGAGCATATCCTGCGTAGTTTGAGAGAGACCAGACAGGGGAAGACGACCATCATCATTGCGCATCGAATCAGTACGATTCAGCATGCGGATCAGATCCTTGTGATTGATGAGGGCAAGGTGGTACAGCACGGCCGGCATGAGGAACTGAGCCAGGAAGAGGGAATCTATAAAACGATCTATGAAAAACAGCTTTTAGAGGCGGAGATCGATCAGCATCCTGAACACGGAGGTGAAGCGTGATGAAAGATTACGAGGTAGGTTATAAGAATCAGGATTTCAGAAACCTGATTCGACTGGGACATTATGCAAAGCCTTATTTTCCGCATATTTTTCTGTGTATTCTGATGCTCATCCTGATTGTCACTTCGGATCTGGCGCAGCCGGTGATCATCGGAAAAGCAGTAGATGACCTGATCAATCACTATGATAAGAGCTACCGCATAGCGGCGACGGATGAAAATGCCGAATACGAGGCGGCGGGATACAGGCTTATCCCGATCGATCCATCGGAGCTTACCGGAGAAGGATCTTATGTGGTCATGCTCTATATTGAAAATGAGTATTACATGATGGGAGACCTGAACGCGGGACAGGCGAAAGAGCTGTTAGCCATGAAGGGACATGAAGAAGAAATTGCCGTTTCCGGCAGTGAGATCCTGTTAGAGGATGGAAGCATCGTGATTCGTACGTTGCTGAGCCGCGATGAACTGGCCGGGCTTAGAAGCAATGATTATTCGGAACTTGTGGGCTTGGCGATCTTGTATATTGTACTATTGGTGGCGGGACTCTTAACGAGCTTCGCGCAGAGCATTCTCCTGGGGTACGTGGGGCAGAAGATCATCTATGCCATCCGAAACGATTTGTATCATCATGTGCAGGGGCTGGACATTGAGTTTTTTAATGATACGCCTGTCGGGAAATTGGTAACGCGTCTGACGAACGACACAGAAGGCCTGAACGAGTTATATACGAATTGCCTGGTTACTACGATCAAGTGTATCTTCACCTTGGGCGGCATCATCATTGTTATGGTGGGAATTAACTGGAAATTGGCTTTGGCGGAGTTTACTGTGATTCCGATCATAGCCGTATCCACCTTTATCTTCCGTAAGTATTCCAGGAGAAATCATAGAAACATGCGGACAAAACTGGCTACGGTTAATATTTTCTTATCGGAGCATTTTTCAGGCATGCGCCTGGTGCAGATCTTTGCGCAGGAAAAGCCGGTATATGATCAGTTTGACGCGGTCAATGCCGATTATAAAAAGAGTTGTATGAGGCAGGTGATCCTGTTCGGAATCTATCGTCCGGCCATGTATTTGCTATATATTGTGGGTGTCATTATCGTGTTGGTATATGGCGGGAACCTGGTATTAAACGGTGCACTGACGATCGGTACGCTGGTTATTTTTACAGATTATATTTCCCGATTTTTTAACCCGATTCAAACGTTGGCAGAGCAGTTTGATACTATGCTCTCAGCCATGGCTTCGGCAGAGAAGATTTTTTCTCTGATGGACTATAATGAAAAGATTCCAGAGGCAGAAAATCCGCTGCCGCTTAAAAATCCGCAAGGACATATTGAGTTCCGCCATGTATGGTTCGCCTATGACGAGGGGCAATGGGTCTTGAAAGATGTATCTTTTGAAGTGCTTCCGGGGCAATCGGTAGCATTTGTGGGAGCAACCGGGGCCGGGAAGACCTCGATTCTGAACTTAATCAGCCGATATTATGACATTCAGAAGGGAGAGATCCTGCTGGATGGGCATAACGTCAAGGAGTATAAGGTCTCAGATCTGAGAAACTGTATTGGGCAGATGCTGCAGGACGTGTTTTTGTTCACGGGAGATATCTCCAGCAACATTCGTCTGCGGAATATCGAGATCACGGGTCCGGAGATCCAGGAGGCGGCACGGTATGTGAACGCGGATGCGTTTATCAGTAAACTCCCTAGAGGATACGAAGAGAAGGTATATGAGCGTGGGGCCACGTTGTCCGCGGGGCAGCGGCAGCTCTTGTCTTTTGCCAGAACCTTGGTATTTCATCCTGCGATTCTGATTTTGGATGAGGCGACAGCCAACATCGACACGGAGACGGAGGAACTGATTCAGGACGCGCTGAAGAAACTAATGAAGGGACATACCACATTGGTGGTAGCGCATCGTCTCTCGACGATTCAACATGCGGATAAGA
Organism: uncultured Clostridia bacterium; assembly: GCA_937892735.1. Taxonomy (GTDB): domain Bacteria; phylum Bacillota; class Clostridia; order Lachnospirales; family Bianqueaceae; genus Faecimorpha. Next base: position 8,383 of record CALBGL010000146.1, read on the forward strand.
TTATCGTAATGCATAAGGGACGGATTCAGGAAGCGGGAAATCATCAGGAACTCCTGGCGAAGAAGGGCATCTACTACCAACTGTATCAGCTTCAATATCAGTAGGATTTTCAGAATGTTTAAGATTTCGTAGAGACGGAGTCATAAATGCATGATAGAGTATAAGAAAACAGAGGGCTTTCCTTGGTGCTGCGCGAGGCAGTATGAGGGAAAGCCTTCGTCTACGATGAGGATTAATTCAATTCCGCGATACGGGTGACTGCCACATAAATCTGGGAGAGACGGTACCAGGTGGGGTAGTCTACAATGCCATTCGGCGGCAGATTGAAGACATCTTGAAATTTTTGTACAGAGGCCTTTGTTGCAGGACCGAAGATACCATCCACGGCCACGGTAGGAATGGCTGGATAGTTTTTAGCAATCGCGTTGAGTTGGCGCTGAATCGTACGGACATCGGTTCCGCGGCTTCCTTCCTGAATATTGTAGCCGGGGAAGGAGGAAGGGACGCCAGAAACCCGGTTCGCTGTTTCCAGATAGATATCCGCGCCGTAGTAGTACCGAAGAATCGAGACGGCATTATATCCTTGCGTTGCCAGATATTGGCTCCCCCATTGGGTCATCCAATTGGGGCAGGACACTTGACGGCCGTCGCAGTATTGGGTCAGGAGAGGCTGTTCAATTCCGGGTCGTGTCACGTAGTTTGTCAGGACGGAATCCACCACTTGAGCGATATTTTCATAGATACTGCGTCCATATATAAATTTATGATCATAGGCAGTGGAGGAGGTGATTGTAAAATCATAGCCTTTGGAACGATACCATTCGGTGTACACTCGGTTTAGCGTGAAAGAAAGAATGGCCAGGACATTAGCGGTGATCGCGGCTTCTTCCCAGGTGGAGTAGATCTCACTGGAGGCTACATTCGCAATATAGGAAGCATAGGGAACCCAGTAGTTCTGCGCGTTAGAAGAGGGCGTTCCGTCATGTACCACGATGTACTCTGGAATCACGACTTCGTTGAGAACGACAAATCCATCATCTGGATTCAGTGGTTTTACGCTGGATTCCGGTTCCTTCGGCGGGTAATTGCCATAGAGTGTACTGGGTCCGATGGTGATCAATGGTTCATCTGCCACAGGGACAGGAGAGACTAGATCTGCCGTTGCAGTATCTATAGCAGTCAGCTGCTGCAGAGTGATTTCACCAGGGAGTACCTGCGTTCCTTCTACAGTGACGGTCTGTACCCCTTCACCTTCCAGAGTCAGTGTATACTGTGCATAGGGCTGCGGGGAATCTGGTTCTAAGGAATATTCCAAGGGAGGTGTCGGGACTTCCAGAAGAGGAGCATTTCCAGATTCATCCGTACGAACCTGTTCCAGGATCGTACCATTCATATCCCGCAGTGTGACTAGAGCTCCGGGAATGGGACGAAATCCTACTAGTGTACGAGCCTGGGGACGAATCAGCCCCTCAGAAGAAACATTCATAACGGGGGGCATTTCACGAAATAAACGCATTGTTTTTACCTCACAGTCAGAGTTCAGCATAGTGTATGCAGAAAGGGAACGTCCCAATCCGCAAAAAAACACTTTAATAATATTGAAAATAAGAAAGAAATATAGTATAATCTAACTCGAGAAAATGCGAGGAAGGGAGCGGTAAATATGGTCAAGATTACGTTGGATATAGAAGGAATGGCATGCGGTATGTGCGAAGCTCATGTGAACGATGCGATTCGTAAGGCGTTTTCGGTGAAGAAGGTAAGTTCGTCTTTTCATAAAAAAAAGACGGAGATTCTTGCGGAATCGAATATTCGTGAAGAGGAGCTGCGCAGGGTAGTTGATGCCACGGGCTACACAGTAACAGGTATACACACGGAACCTTATGAGAAAAAAGGATTATCACTTTTTCACAGAGACTCGAGCGGAATCAGAAAAAAGGCTTGACTTTATCCGAAAAACATCTATAATAAGGATAAAGAATCTAAACAAGGAGAGATCAATGCGATGAATGAAGTATTAGAGAAAATTTCCGCAATCGGTATTGTACCGGTTATCAAGATTAGCGATGTGGAGAAAGCGGTTCCGCTGGCAAAGGCTCTTTGCGAAGGCGGTTTGCCCTGTGCAGAGGTTACTTTCCGCACTAAGGAAGGCGAAGAGGCGATTCGTAGAATCAGTGAGGCAGTACCGGAGATGCTGGTGGGTGCAGGTACGGTATTGACCATTGATCAGGTAGATCGTGCGGTAGCCGCAGGCGCAAAATTTATTGTAAGCCCGGGCCTGAACCCCAAGGTAGTTCGATACTGTGTGGAGAAGGGGATTCCGGTAACGCCGGGTACCGCAAATCCTTCCGATATTGAGCAGGCGATCGAGTTGGGTCTGGAAGTGGTGAAGTTCTTCCCTGCAGAAGTCAATGGCGGTGTAGCGGCGATTAAGGCGCTGGCGGCACCGTATACGAATATGAAGTTCATGCCTACCGGTGGTGTGAATGCGAAGAATCTGAATGATTATCTGTCCTTCCCCAAGATCATTGCTTGCGGCGGGTCCTGGATGGTCAAGGAAGATCTGATCGAGGCTGGTGACTTTGATAAGATTCGGGATATGACCCGTGAGGCTGTACAGACTATGCTGGGCTTTGAACTGGCGCATATTGGTATTAATGCGGAGAACGCAGAGCAGGCGGAGTCCATCGCGAAGCTGTTTGAGGCAGCTTTTGGGTTTGGCGCCAAGGTGGGGAATAGTTCCGTATTTGCAGGTACCGCAGTGGAAGTGATGAAGACACCGTATCTGGGTAAGAATGGACATATTGCGATTGCGACGAACTATCTGTCCAGAGCGATTGCTTATCTGAAGTCTAAGGGATACGAGTTTGGCGAGGATACTTATAAGTATGACGCAAAGGGCAATATGACCGCGGTCTACTTTAAGCAGGACTTCGGTGGATTCGCAGTACATCTGGTACAGAAGAAGTAATTGATTTCATAATAAAATTTTTCATTAAAAAGGACTGGCGGGAAACGTGGATTCGTTTTCCACCAGTCCTTTTTTGCAGACCGTTTTTAATTCATTGTGGATTCACAGATTAACATGGCAAAAGAATAAGGCGGCAGCGTGAGTGTATCGCTTGACGGCGTCAAGGGGCGCACACAAACGTTGTCGGGATGCTCAATGGAATTTTCGGCACGCGCGTCCCGGTGAGACATGGTATACGCGTCCTTGACTTGATATTCACCCAGATTCAGACGGATGGCAGAGGAATCTTGGCTGAAATTTACGATTTTTACAATCAATTGATTCCCCTTCATGCCAGCGTTGCAGAAGACATGGGCTTCCCCGGTAAAGGATTCGGTCATCGTCTCAGCCGCAATCATATGATCGGGACGATATTGGGCAAAGAGTTTCAGTAGATGGTAAGTAGGAATTCCGAAACACTTTCCATCTTCAAAACAGATCAAGTTCACACTCCAGCGCCGATCTTTCTGATGACAGAAAAGGGGCGCATACGAAGTCATTTTCACCACATCGCCATTATTTTCGCAGCCCATGAGGAAGATAGCGTCTGCGATCGCGGATGTCAGATTGCCGATGCCCACATCCGTTTTACAGGCATACTCCCCAACATAGATCGTATATTGTCCGCGAGGTTCTTTGTCGTACCGATGATATAGCGAAGCAAAGTATTCGGGAGCCATGTAATAGTGGTCATCCATCATGTCGATTTCGGAAGGATCCAGGCCGGTGCGGTCGGTAGCTAGATAGATGAGCTCGGGAAAACGAGCCTTCAGACGAGTATAGAATTCGTGATAGCGTCGGACATACTCAGGACCATAGTTTTCATTCCCGATC
>CALBGL010000147.1 GCA_937892735.1 uncultured Clostridia bacterium
GCGACTACTGCGCCTTTCTGGGCTATGTGGGGGCCAGAGAACTGCGGGCGCTGGGTGTGCTTGAGGAAGTGTTGGATGACTCTATGTGGGACGATGAGCAGAAAGAAATGATCCGGGAATCCGTCAATGGCGGCCATCTGCAATGCTATCTGTTTCAGTGCCTCCGCTGCGGAAAGCACCTGATCTGGATGGATTTTGATTGAGGAGTTTTTTGATGACCACGTAGTTATATCTTCAAAAAGCAGAGATACAATTATCAAGGAAGCTGGAAGAAAAAGCCTTGAAAAGCCTGTTGGTGGTTCTCGCCTGTCAGGACGGGGACACCGTCAGCAAGATCCAGGCCCGTTGCCTTTTGGGGGAATACCGGTTCGTCCATCAGCAGTATGCCCAGACACAGGAGCAGCTCAGCTGGATCTCTGACCGGGCTGAACAACTGGAACGGGACTATGATGACCTGCTCAATAAGGAAATCCGGGAGACTGAGGTACTGCTGGGGATCATATAGAGATTTGGCAGAACTCGGAACAATAACCAGGAATACAAAAGGCAGGATACAAGCGATGGGAACAAAAACACTGATTATTCAACTGAACGATGAACAACTGCTCTTCCTTCCTGCAGAACTGAACGCCCATCTCGCTTTCACCATCCATTCTGGTGGGGGCGAGTTGGAGCAGGCAGACAATTGAGCGGGGCTGCTCCTGTTGGTGAAAGCCACTTTGGGCATGGAGGAAATCTTTCGTGAGGATGGATGATCTCTATGCCATCAATGCAGAGGGAAAGTCGATCCTTATTCGAAAGGAGGAGAGGTCGAAGTTATGATTGAAAAAGCCTTTATCAACTAGAAATGTGCCATTCCTTCTCCAATTCTCAAATCACATGGTCAAGATTTGCAAGCCATGATTCACCTACATTCCCCATCGATTTTGCTCGACTAAAACTTCCAATAGTACTACTCAATGGTATTGCTATAGGAGTAAAAAATACAATTTTGGATGCCCATGAATTCCAGTTATAATAAGGATCAGGCAGCGGCTCTGTGCCAAAATATCCATTCATAACATACAGGCCTTTCAGTAGTCTGGAGGTATCGGGGTAAACATTAAACAGGGTGGCGATATTTGTCATATTGCCTATCCCAATCAATACAATTTCATGTGGATTATCTTTTATTTTTCTTTAATAGGAATCTATTTCCCTACAGTACGACAGATTACGTCTGCAACTGCTGCCCGTTTCTCCGGCTCGCCGCAGACCGTTGTAATTCCAATCAGTTCACATTGTGGTTCTTTCAGTAAATATACAAGGCAAATCGCATCGTCAATATCTCTCCGTCGATATCTGTATCCAGTAAAATCTTTTCTATGTAAAAAATCCTTCTGTATTTTAATCATTGATACAAGAGATGATTGCAATCCCCATACTATACCTCCCAATTATTTTTTATATTGATTTGGAAGATATCTATGATTTTTTCTATTCCTATGTAGAAGCTTAAAATTACTTTAATATATTTTGAATAATCAGTATTTATCTGCATCCTGATTGTTCAAGTTGTTTTCTATCTCAACCATAATAAAATTATGAATACAGATAAATATAATCGGAACAGCTTGTAAACGAATATGCGCCTAAGAACGATTCCAAAACAACCCCACTTCAATTGGATGCTAATGGCATTCTTTCTTCCTTGATAGCAGGAATAAGGAGGCCTATGAATATAATTGGCAAGGGCAGTATGGCTAATTGCTGGTATCATCGGTCTAAGCGGTATGGGGATCAACTATTTATTCTATAAAAAGCTGTTGGCAAAGGGAAAACAGAAAGTGAACTAACTCTTTAAATAGATAACTAAATAACTAAAAGATCCTTAAAAACTTTATTGAAAATTAAATTTGAGTAGTTATAATACCTCTCGTTATAAACAAGATTTAGTAAAAAATATTCACTTTTAGATTAATAAAAATTACAAACATGTCAAAAAGATGAAAATAATGTGATAGATTTGTGAAAATTAATTATAGAAAATTTATAGATAAACATATATAATTTTTATAAAAATATAGGGTTCTATGCAAAAAATTAGAAAAGGTGTACAGAGAGGTAGGAAAACAATGTTTGACAAAAGATGCGGAATAGTAAAAACTTTGGCCTTGGTACTATGTATAACCATACTAACCACTATGCTCCCTTTGCAGTCTTTTGCAAAAGAAGCAGAGAGGGAACCTGTTCCCTTGACTGACAGCTTAGATCCAACAGATTCCAAAGAACCGGAAAGCAGGATTTTGGAAGAGCTTCCGGAAAAGCGTGATGCGTATAGTAAACGTTTTGTAACGGAAAACAAATCAGAAATTGCGGCGGTGTACAGCGTACCGGTACATTACGAAAAAAACGGGGAATGGGAAGAAATCAATAATACTCTGATATGGGACACAGAGAAAAAAGTGTATAGGAATGCGGCTTCTGATTTAGAAGTATCTTTTGCAGAGAAGAGCGATGCAGAAGAATTGGTATCCATTCAGAAAAATGGGTATGGAATATCTTGGAGGCTGAGAGAAGAAGAATTTCCAGTAGAAGAGGGTTCAAAGACAGAACGGGATCTCTTCCCTATGCTGTTCCCACAGATCATAGAAGAACCTTTAGAAACCTCCAGCGAAGAGGAATCCCTAGAGCCTATCCCGGAGAGGGAAGAAGAGGGGCACACAGGGAAAAAGGCGTCGGAATTCCGAGTACAGATCCAGGAAGAACCGATGTTAATGTCATCCACTGTTACAGAAGAACCAGAAAGCCCGGAAGAAATCCAGGCATACAATCAAGAAAGAACAACGGCAGAACATATCAATAGCCAGGGAATCTATGAAGAGATTCTGCCTGGAGTAGACCTGCAATACCAGATTCAGTCTAACCGAGTGAAAGAAAATATTCTGTTAAAAGATAGAGAAGCGGCAAAAGAATCTATTTCCTTTGAACTGAACCATCAGGGGCTTGCTATTCGGGAAGAAGAGGACGGAAGCGTTTCCCTGTATGATTTGCAAAGTTCAGAAGAACCGGTGTATACATTTGCGGTACCGTATCTGTACGACGCCAATGACCAATACAGTGCAGGGATTAGATACCAAGTAATGCCGGGAAAAGAGGCTGGGAAAAGTATACTCAGCTTTTCTTTGGATCAGGAATGGCTGCAGGCAAACGAAAGAGCTTACCCAGTGGTGATAGACCCGGTGACAATCACCAGCAAGCAAAGTGTAGATATAGAGGACACCTTTACCATGTCGGAACATCCCAATGATTCGGAACAGTACCACTACGGTTCCTTTGTGGTGGGAAGAAATGGGGATGGAATCAACCGGGCATATATCCGATTCAAGAATCTCCCGGATCTGGACCCTGGGGACATCATTTATCATGCCAAATTAAGTATTTGGCAGTATGGTTTTTCAGCTGTGGGAACACAGAGCTTCCGCGTAACAGCTCATGCTCCCAAGGGGAATTGGAGTTCCAGCACCACATGGAATAACCAGCCGGGTTCGGAAGAGCCTATTCTGGACTATGTCACTATGAAGCCGGTGCGGGACGGCAATACCATTACCTATACCCAGCATTACCTGGATATCACCAAACTGGTCCGGGGTTGGTACAACACCGGTGTAAACAACGGGATTGTACTGCGATCGGAAGAAGAGGACCGTGCGGCGGAAGCGAGGTTCTATGCATCGGAGAATCTGTCGTCCGGCGGTGGGGGCGGCGTGATAGGCGCCGATCAATATCCCAGCGGCCTGTTCTATTACCGGAATGCCAGCGGGCTGGAGAACTATTACAGCTACCATCAGCAGGAGCTGGGGAAATCGGGCAGTGGGTATGTGAACGACTACAATGGAAACCTGGTGTATGTGCATACAGACACTAGTACCACAGGGATACGTCTGCCAGTCACATTGAGCCATGTGTATAATCTGTCGGATTCTGATAAGTCTTCTCGTTTTGGTTACGGGTGGATGCTTAACGTGATGCAGAAATTTGAAGAAACAGGTCTGGAAGACTGCCCATATGTATATACAGATGGGGACGGAACCCGGCATTATTTCCGGGAGATCGACGGGAAATACCAGGACGAAGACGGCCTGTCCTTAGAACTAACGGAAAACAATGCGGAAAACGAGCTGCAATATACGGTTACAGATAAGAATGATACCAAATATCTATTTGACCGCTGGCATTATCTAAGACGGACCATTGACGCTAATGGAAATATGGTGAGTTACAATTATGGGCCCAACAGCGAGGGAAACGTGCTGGGTAGTATTCTTGATGCCGTGAACCATAAAATTACCCTGAACTACGACGATGGGCAGAAAAAACTGACCAGCATCGAAGATGAGATTGGCCGTGAGATTACATATTCCTACGACGGTAGCGATAACTTAACGGAAATTACCTATCCAGATGGGACAAAGACCACATTTTCCTATGATGGGCATAAGTTGAATAAGGTGACGTCCCCAGATGGATACAGCGTTTGCTATGAATATACAGATGATATGAGAGTGCCCCGGATATCTAAAATCGAGGAAAAATCCGGGGAAGAAACCGGACAATCCATGGAGATCTCCTACAAAAATGGGAATACCACCGTTTTTGAGGACTGCGGCCTGGATGGAGATTTGAGCACCCAAAGCGACAATATCACCATGACGTATCATTTTGACGACATGGGCCGTCCCCACGATGTGTACGATCAGGATGGAAACGCCAACAATTACGATTATTATACCGCATATAACGGGGATGATGATGTTAACAACAATCGTCTGCGCTCCACGGGAAAGACCCAGACAGCGGTCAGTAATTACATAGACAACCCTGGCATCGACGACGTAGGAGGGGATGCATGGTATGCTTCCGGCTGGGATGGCAGCAGCTCCTATGGGGTAATCCGAAAGGACGATATTGGATATCTTGGGAACACTTCCATTAAGGTGAAAAAGCCATTGGATACCGGAACAGCGGCAGTGGCACAGCGTGTAAAGCTGGATATGGGGAACTATACGATTTCGGCTTATGTAAAGACGGAAGATCTTCAAACCAATGCGTCCAACGCAGGCGCGGCGTTGATTGCCATCGTGTATGACGATAACGGAGAAGAATGGTACCGGCAGACGTCAGCGTATATCACAGAGACAACAGACGAGGCAGTCGACAGCGGATGGACCAGGATAATTCTGAATTTCGGCGTGATGAAAAATGACGCCGATGTGGGGATTTACGGCGCGGTGGTCAATACCAGTGGAGCTGCCTATTTTGACTGCTTCCAGCTGGAGGAAGGGACCACTGCCAGTAAATACAATATCCTGCGCAACCCCAGTTTTGAGGATCCGGACGGCAACGGGATCCGGCACTGGAGCGGAGGAGAACTGGAGGACCGAGACGGCAGGGCGCCCAGCGAGTATGGAAATCATTCCATAGACCGCGACTATTCCGCACGCCTGTATGGGCAATACGGGGTGAGGAAATCTTACAGCCAGGCGATGCATACATCGGGGAAAAAAGGAGATGTCTTTACCCTGAGCGGATGGGCGAAAGCATATTCGATTCCAGAGGGCTGGGGGGAATTCCGAATCTCAGCGGCGTTCCTGTATACGGATGGGGATACCCAGTGGAACAGCGTGGAATTCAACCGAAATACGGTAGACTGGCAGTTTAACAGCATTACATTCCAGGCAGAAAAGGATTACCGTGACATCCATGTGTATATCTTCTATGGGGACAATGTCAATGAAGCGTATTTTGACAGTGTACAGATGATCAAGGATAATTCGCCCAGCTACGTATACGACAATGAAGGAAACCTGGTATCGGCGGCGGACGCGGCGGACAAGTCGGCGTTCCAGTACGATGATGACGATAACCTCACCCAACTGACAGATCCCACAGGGAGTTCGTTTGAATATACCTATGACAGCAAGAAAAACCTGAAGACAGCGAAAAACTCAGATGGTCAGATCTATTACTTCCAGTATGACGAGTATGGAAATCCCATCAGCGCGGAGCTTCGTGGAGAAAAGACGGCATCCATCACAGGAGGAAAGACATACTATCTGCGGAACAAGAAAAGCGGGAAATACCTGGCGGCGGAAAACACGTCCAAGGATACGGACGCCAATGTGATGCAGACAGAATTTAACGGCGCGGTGAACACGCAATGGAGGCTGGAAGACGCGGGAAAGGGATACTTCGTGATCCGGCCGGCGTATTCGCAGACATTGGCGGTGAACCCGTATGAATCCAACGACCCGCACACCAATATCAACGTACACAGCACGCCCATGACGGAACCGGCGCCCTGGTGGGCAAAATGGAAGATCAAGACCCGTGACGACGGCGCGTATGCCATCGGGTCGGAAAAGAGCAAGGGGGAACTTTGCCTGAGCGTGGACGGGGATTCCACAGAGGACGGGGCAAACGTATCCCTGGCGGAGGACGCCAATGAGGACCGGCAGGGATGGTACTTTGAAGAGGTGAAGGAAGCATCCCTGCCCCAGCCGGAGGACGGCGGGGTATACTATATCCGGAACCAGTATACAAAGAAATACCTGGCGGTAGAAGGCGGAGACCAGATCATCGATGGAGAAAACGGCGCAGGCAAAACGGATGGGACCAATGTGGAACAGACAACGCTGACCGGAGGCTCGAACATGCAGTGGAAGCTGCAAAAGAGCGTGGACGGATATTATATCCTGCGGCCGATGCACGCGGAGACATTGGCACTGGACGTGACGTCGACGACGAACCTAAACAGCAATGTGGATGTATACAATACGGAAGACAGCGGCCCGGATGTGCTGGAATGGGCGGAATGGGAACTGAGGCCCAACGAGGACGGGAGCTATATCCTGGTATCCAGGGGCTTGGGGCTGAGATGCGCGGCGGACGTGCTGGGCTCTTCCATGGAAGACGGCGCGAATGTGGAATGCCGCCTGGTCAACGGGGACCCATGCCAGAACTGGTATCTGGAGAAGGTAAACATGGCGGCGCCGGCGGAAGAGTTTACGCCTGGGGAAAGTTATTATCTAAGGAGCTATGAGAGCGGGAAATATCTGTCAGTGGACGGGTTCAGTACTGACAACAGCACCAACGTGGTACAGTCGGAGTTTACCGGCCGGAAGAACATGCAGTGGAACACCTATGAGACAGAGGACGGATATTGCGTGCTGAGGCCGGCGTATTCTAAAACCCTGGCGCTGGATCTGGAAGATTCCT